>DATEQV010000356.1:0-2175 GCA_035272265.1 Acidisphaera sp.
TGGTTGAGGATCCACTCCGCCATCTCCGCGTCAGCCTCATCGCGCAGGCGCGGATCCGGCGCCTCCACCCCGAGGGCGTCCGCCACAGCCAGCACCTCGCGCACGTCCGGTGCTATCTCGCGCAGCAGCTCCAGCGTCGGCCGCGCACGACGCTCGACCGGGAACCGCACCACGTTGGTCATGCCAGGCAGCAACTCGGCGCGCATGGCCGCCTCCTGAACTCGCGCACATGATAGCACGAGTCGATCCCCCGACGCATCGACGATGTTGCACGGCGACCCGTAAGCGGACGCAGTCGCCAACGACGATCCGCGTGCGGCGCGAACGCAGCTGCGTTTGTACGCGAGCCGACAGCAACGACACCGCAAGGCCCGGTCGTGGCAGCGGAGTAGCGACCTCTCGATCGTATCCTCAGGAACAATTCGGCGGCGGCAGGGCAGGGGTGCAGCCGGGGCCTTGCAGCCATGAAGGCCCTCTCGCTCGCCGGAACAGCGCTCGGACCACAGTGCGGACGTCTTCCCCTCGGCTTGGTGCGCCTTCTAGGCCGGGCGGCGGGCGTCAAGGAAAGGGCGGGTCCTCGCCATGCTCGCCGTGCTCGGCCGCACGCGTCCTGCGCGCGACTGCGCGTGGCTGCGGTCCCGTGCCGCCTGAAGTGTGGCGGCACGCCTTTCACGACGCCCGCCTGATGCCCGGCCTGAACGAAGCGCACCCGAGGGAAAGAGACGCCGGCATGGGGCCGGCACACCCTTCGGCAGCGAGAGAGTTTTGAACATGGCCAGCAAGCCCCAGAAGCCCGCCCAGCAGTCCCGCCCCGCACAGACCCGTCAGACCATCACCTTCGAGGTGGTCGCCAGGCTCGCACCCTCGGACATCCAGGCCGAGAAGATGAGCGCCGCCTTCGCTCTCGACCCGGTCGACTACCACGCGATCCGCGAGAGCACCGAGGAACAGATCGGCCTCGCCGCCAAGACCCTGCAGCCCACCGTCAACGACACCGCCATGCGCATCCATCTGCAGCGGGTCGTCGGTGCCTTCGTCGGCTCCGCCCACGGTGCAGCGACGTTCTACGGCAGCAAGGTCACGCAGGCTCGCGACCTCACCAGCAAGCTCGCCAACAACGATCGCGATGAGGACCGCGACGGCGTCTACGGCTTCGAGACGAAGGCTGCCCGCGCCCGCCGGTTCGCGGCCGAGGCCGGCCTGACCGCCTACACGCTGAAGGCCGCCGCCGAGGGCGCGGTGCATGCCTACGCCGAGATCACTGGCGAAGACTGGCAGCCCTACGAGCCGCCGCATTCCACCGGAACGGTCAGCCGCCAGTCCACCGCGGCCGAGTTGGAGGCCCTCGGCTGAGGCCGACAAGCGGGGGTCGCACGGCCCCCGCCAGTCTCACCCGCGCACAAGGGAAACGACAGGAGATGAAAGGCAGGAAGCGCCGCAACCCCGTCGCCCGCCGGCTCCGGGCGCCAGCGTTCTGCAAGCGCGTCGTCCGCAGCTGCAGGACCTGCTCCCGCAAGGGACGATGAACTGGCGAAGACCGCGACGGCGACAATCCCCGCTGCCTGGATAGACAGTCTTCCCCTCGGCAGACTCGGTCGCATCACCCTTCTGGTCCCGCCCCGGAGCGGGGGGTTCAGCCGAGCAGGGCAGAAACGTCCCACCCCTCCAGCCCGACCTGCTCGACCAGCCGATAGGCCACGCCAGCCCGTTGCGGCGCCCCGCACCGGCGCACGAGCATCAAGCGCAGCGTCTCGCGCGCCTGGGCGTCATCACGGGCGATCTTCGTCACCGTCCTCCCGTCGGTTCCCGTGCGCCCGAACGTCACCCGCAGAGTCAGCAACCCGAACAGGTCACGGCCGATCTCAAGCCGCCAGGCACGGAAGACGTTTCGCGAACGATCAACCGCCTGCAGGCAAATCCGCCCCTCCATGCGAGCTCCTTGCGCTCTCCGACAGCCAGAGATTCGCACGACCGAGTCGCCAGAACAAACCCAGAATCCGGCAGGTCTGGCGGTGGCTTCAGGCGAGCGCGGCGCGGTCACCGCTCACCCCGCCAGAAGACGTTGTCGCGCCACGCCTGGTCGGCATCGGCCGGCTGATGGAAGTCGTGCATCACCACAGGACCGCACACCTGCGCCATCTCGGCGTGCAGGCGTTCCTTGCGCTCGCGATAGAG
>DATEQV010000357.1:0-16257 GCA_035272265.1 Acidisphaera sp.
CACAGGCGCTGGGCCGCGTGCGACAGGCCGCAACGTTGTGTGGCTTGTCGCCAAATACTCCTGGTAGGAGCCGGATGCCTTAATTGGGCTCGTCCGGATCTGTGCGGGGGGCGGTCAGTAATGACCGTCCCTACCGCGAACGCCGTTCAAGCGGTCGCTCCGGCTAACCGATTCTCGCGATTGGAAAACTCCCCGGACGGACAGTTAGCAAGATCTCGACGTAAAGCCGCTTTGGCTCGAATAGGTGTGGCGTTTTATTTGTAGCCTGCTCAATCAGGTCCTTAAGCAATCGTGAAATCAGGCGTTCGCTCGCCTCGTGAGTGAGGGAGTGGAGAGCAAGGTAGGCGAGGTCGTTTTGCGTCCTCTTGAACCGATTAAGGATCATTCTGTTACTAATGATAATCAACGGCGGGTGTGGACGACAAGCAAGGTGATCGATGACGCCGTCGATCTCAGGAGTGAACGCACCTCCTTCGGAAACGACCCCGCCATCGTCGTAGAGGAATGCCGCCTCGCGGGCGTCGATTAGCGTGTTTAAAAGGTCGGCTACCTGACGCTGTTTTTCATTGTTCGGAGCTATCGCGAAGCTGTGCGTCCGAGTACGCAATTCGGATACCGTTATCGATGGGCGCAAGGCCGCCAATACCTTTCGGTGTAACTCCTCAAGACCTGCGGTGTCGTCAACGGAAATCTCAATGAAGATGCGGCCCACCCTTGGATACTGTTGCTCGAAGACCTTTTGACCCAACGTCCTCCTGCCTGAGCCAAAATTTCCAGAGATGTGAATAGCTCTCACTGGTGGGCGTCGGTAGTCCGTGAGTTGGCGTTCTAGTCCCTCGAGATCCTCGGCACGTCCCACGAATGGATGAGATTGCGAACTGTGGCTGGTTACCGCTGCAATCAAGCTTCCCATTGTCAATCTTGCGGCGCTGTCGGGCGTCAAGCACTTTCGAACGATGTTGAAAAGCTTCACGCTCTCTGAGGCCGCGGAGAATGCGGCTTCGTCTAGGCATAAAGCCAAGAACCTTCGAATTCCCCCCCCGTGCGAGGAACTCAGTTCCAAGCAGCGTCTCTAGATATACGTAAGACGACTGGGCTGATTCTTCGGAGAGAAAGAGGCAAAATAGGTCGCAACGTTTCAGCGATTCAATAATAGCTTGAGAATTCAGCAAACCCGCATCGAATGTTTCGGCATCCAACTCGTAGCTACCTGGCCTCAGCTGTTCCGCAACCCGGTCGACAAATCCCTTGTCCCGCGACGAATGTGACAGGAAGGCTCTCATTTCCTTGGTCTCGCTGGCATTGATGGAGAAGCGTAGCAAGTCGGGACAGGAGAGCGAAGTGCCTTCCACCTCGGTCGCCGACAGATCCGACGGTGCGGGGTGATCCAGGCCCTGAGGACGTTGCAGGACCGAAGACGGTCATACCTGCGGACCCTCTCTCGCCTGACCTGCTTCGTGGAACAAGCGTTGGGCGGGAAGGTGCGGCTCGTTGCGCCGGACGCGGCACCGCCTCGAGCAGCGTCGGTCAAATTGATCGCGAAGAGATGGTCAACGGAACAGCTCCGCAATGTCCGCCATCGGCCGAAACAGCTTCATCGCCTGATCCGGCAACGCCAAAAACCCCTCGCGTGCATAGAACCGGCGGGCCGCATCGTCCTTCGCCTCCACCACCACCGCGAACGAAGCGATCTCGCTCCGCACCGCGCGGCCAAGCGCGTCGGCCAGCAGATAGCGGCCGTATCCAAGCCCGCGATACCGGTGATCGACCGCCAGCCGCCCGAGCAACGTCGCCGGAACGAGCGGATACCGCGGCAGCCGGCGCGCCACAGCGGCCGGAAGCTCCGCCAGGCGCACTGATGTCGACGCGAGCGTGTAGTAGCCGCCGATCGCGCCGTCCGGCAGCACAAGCACGAACGGTGCGGCGACGTTCCGTCTCGCGTCCTGACCGGCCTGCGTTCTGAAATAGCGGTCCAGCGCCTCGACGCCGCTGCCGAACGAGCCGCGATCATGAAGCGGCCCGAGCGCCTCGATCCGGAGCGGCACACTCGCGCCGGTCACGAAGTAATGGCTGCCCGCTAGGTGCCGGTCGCTTCGCGGTAGCGGCGCACCGTCTCGCGCAGGCGTTCGTTGGCCGGCTTCGGATTCAGCAACGCCTCGATGAAGGCCTCGCTGTCGCGAACACTCAGCGCAAGCTGCTCGTGCTCCTCGATCGCCCGCCTTGCGGCATCCTGCACGCTGGTCAGCACGAAATCGGTCACGGTCCGCCCTTGCAGCGCCGCGGCGCGCTCGATCAGCGCCTTCTGCTCGGCCGTCACCCGCGCTTCGAGCCGCTGGGCCCGCGCTCGTCCGCTCGCCGTCCGGATCGCCACCCCTGCCGTGCAGTTCTCTCTCATGGCGTGGATGTACGGCCAATGACCGGACACTTCAAGAAGCCTTGCCAGACATAAAGCAAGCGTCGGGCCGGAACGCGGGCGGCATCCCGGTCCGCGAATTCGCCGATGGAGCCGACCCCATAGGCCGCCTGAGATGCCTTTTTCATCGAGGGTCCTCTCCACCTCTCGCCAGATCCGGCCACCATCCAGCCGTCCGACGGGTGAAAGAAAAAATACCTTGCTCAACCCGCAGAACTAGGATAACAAGCCTCCCCCAAGGCCCACCTCCAGACAGACAAGGGGAGGACAGATCCGATGCTACGCTGGCTTCCCACCCGTCTGGCGAACCTCTACCGGCGCCTCGCCGGGGCCCGGCCCTACGCCCGCGCCCCTCGCGCGATCCCCGACCCCGCGCCCGAACCCGCCCCCACCGGGTGCCACCGGCTGCACCGGCTCAACATCGTGCAGGACGCGTTCTGCGCCAAGCCCCGGCGCCTGTTCCGCGCGCCCCAGGCCCCCCGCGACATCACCTCGTGGTGCGACGCCCCGAACGCCTGGACCGGGCGCCGCCGCCCGCGCTGCCCGTCCTGCGACCGCTCTCGCACCCTCTATCTCGCCGCCCGGGACGGGGATTGGCAGGCCGAATGCCGGCTGCACCGCCTCGCCCGCCGCGCCGCCGTGCGCCTCGTCGCCGAACGCCGGCAGTACCGCCACGACCGCCGCCATGTCCTCGCTGCAACACGCGAAGCCCGCGCCCGCGCCGGCCCGCAACCCCTCCCGCCGCAGTTCCATCTCCTGCCCTGGTTCACGGTGCGCCCCTCCTCCGGCGGCGCGCACCACCTCGCGTCGCGGCGCGAGGTCGAGCAGGCGCTGCTGCGCGCCCACGCGCGCCATCTCAGTGCGCTCCTCCGGCGCCGTCGCGCGCGCCTGACCGCGCGCGCCCTCCGCCGTCCGGGCGTCCGACCGGACGTGGCCGCGCAAGCGCCCCAGCGCGCGCCGTCAGTCGCGCCAGAAATCCGCGCACCCGGCCTCGGCGCAGGTCCAGTCGCCCAGGTATTCCCCCCACGGCACCGTCACGTCGCGTCCGTCGATCGCCAGCGGGCGCGTCCCCTCCACCCGCGGCGCCAGGATCACGTCCTTCTCGGCGCGGAAGAAATCCGCCAGCACGCCGGTGACGAGGATCGTCGCCGCCCGGCCGAAGATGGCGTCGGACGGCGCGGCGAAGCGCCGGAACCGCGTGCTGACGCCGACGACGCGGTCCTTCAGCGCCTTCGGATCGGCGAAATCCGTCTCGGCCACGAAACGCTGTGTGCCGAACGCGCCGGCGAACGCCTCGGCGGTGGTCGTCTTGTGGGTCCACAGCCAGAAAACCCAGGGGAGCTTGGCGAGCCGGACGCCGGACGCCACGTCGGCCCCGCCGGATTGTCCGGCGAGCGCGGACCCGGCGACGGAAAGGAACCCCGCGGTGCAGACCATGCGCCGCCCGCCGCGCCTCACGGCGCGGACAGATGCGCCAGCGCGTCGCGCAGCGGCGCGCTCGGCACCACCAGCTGGCCGCTGAACGGCGTGTCCATGTCCAGCACGATGTACAGCGCCGAGCACACCGCCACCGCCGATATCACGATGATCGTCCCCGCCAGCAGATTGCGCGGCGCCACCAGGCCGAAGCACAAAAACACCGTCAGAAATCAGAACACCAGCACCACGAAGAACGGCGTCGAAATGCTCGAATGAGCCTCCTCGATCAGCTTCCAGCGCTGCCGCACCAGCCGCTGGAAATCGTCCAGGCACGCCGCCGCCACGCCCGTCTGCACCGCGCCTGACGGCGTGAAGCCGCGTATGTCATGCTCGATCGCGTTCAGCACCTCGCCCAGCGGCCGGCTCTCGATGTGGCCGTCGCCGTGCATCGTCGCCCCCGGCGGCGGCGTCTCGTCGGTCCAGGTCGTCGCGATCGCGTTCGCCGTGTAGCTGCGCAGCAGCGCGCGCGCATGGGCCGCCTCCGGCCCGTATTCCACCAGGCTGTGGTCCAGCTCGATGATGATCGCCGAAAACCCGCGGATGTCGTTCGCCGTGGTGTCGAACGCGCCCTTGACCGACGTGATCAGCAGCCCGAGCACCACCGCCGCCAGCGTCACCATCATCCCCACCGACAGCTGGATGACCGCCGTGGTCTCCTCGCTGCGATGCGCGACCGGCAGGTACGGCCGCAGCAGCAGCCCGCCGCCCGCGCCGGCGCACAGCAGCATCAGCACCAGGCCGGCGTCCTCGAATTCCGTCATGTCCGCGCGCGATCGGTCAGGCGCATCTCCGTCAGGTTTCCATGCGATCCGCCACCCGAACAGCGTCCGCAATCGGCCGCACCCGCGCGCGCCCCCGTCCGGCCTACAGCGTCTCGTCGGCGGCGCGGTCCAGTTCCAGCAGCCGTTCGGCCTCGGCGGCGTCCGTCGCCTCCACGCTGCGCAGCTTGCGGTCCACCGCACGCGTGCGGCGGCGCGCGTCCTCGATCGTGCCGGTCATCGTGGACGCCTGCTTGCCCAACCGCTCCAGCACCCCGTCCATCTTCAGCATCTCCGCCCGCGTCGCCCCGAGCAGCATGCGCACCTCGTCGGCGCGCTTCTCCAAGGTCAGCGTGATGCAGCCGAGATGGATCGTGCGCAGCAGCGCGGGGAACAGGCTCGGGCCGAGCACGATCACGCGGCCCTCGCGCCCCAGCGCGTCGATCAGCCCGGGAATGCGCGCGATCTCCACATACAGCGCGTCGGTCGGCACGTACAGCACGGCGAAATTCACCGTCACCGGCGGATGGATGTATTTCTCGGCGATCTTCTTCGCCTCGCCGCGGATGCGCCGCTCCAGCCCGGCCCTGGCGAGCCGTTCCGCCTCCGCATCGCCCGCCTCCGACGCCGCCAGCAGGCGCTCGTAGTCCTCGACCGGGAACTTCGCGTCGATCGGCAGCAGCGGCGCGGGCTGGTCGCGCGAGGGCATGCGCACGGCGAACTCCACCGCCTCGGCGCTGTCGGGCCGGATGCGCACGTTCGTCTCGTAGCTGCCCGGCGGCAGGATGTCGTCCAGCATCGCGCGCGCCTGCGTCTCGCCCCAGCCGCCGCGCGTCCGCACGTTCGAAAACAGCCGCCTGATGTCGCCGATCTGCGCCGCCGTCGCCTGCACGTCGCCCATCGCCTTCTGCACGGCGGCGAACTGCTCGATCACGCGGGCAAAACTTTCGCCCATCTGCTTCTCGACCGCCGCATGAAGCTGCTCGTTCACGCTGCGCTGGATCTCGCCAAGCCGTTCCTGCACCAGCAGCTTCAGCTCGCCCTGATCGCGCACCAGCCCGGTATGCGCGTTCGCAAGATCGACCTGCGTGCGCCGCATCGTCTCGTCCAGGCTGCGCAGCCCGGCCGCCGCCTGTTCCGCCAGCAGGCGCTGGCGCTCGCCCTGGTTCCCCAGCCGCAGCACCGCCAGCAGCGCGAGCAACGCCAGCAGCGCCGCCGCGCCTGCGAGCAGGGCCGCCGCTTCAGGCATCGACGTGCGCGACTTCTCGTGTCGCAGCCGGACCGATCGCCGACAGCAGGGCCGGCAGGAAGGCGAGCGTGGCGAGCAGCGTGCACCCCAGGCTGATCAGCAGCAGCTGGCCCATGCTCGCCGTGCCGGGATGCGCCGACAGCGCGAGCGTGCCGAACGCGGACCCGGTCGTGCACGCCGAGAACGTCACGGCGCGGGCGGTGGCGGAGCCGAGCATCTTCGGCCGCCCCGCGCGCCAGTTCATCACGAAGTAGATGTTGAACGACACGCCGACGCCGAGCAGCAGCGGCAGCGCGATGATGTTGGCGAAGTTGATCGGCAGCGGCAGGGCCACGATCACCACCACCGTCATCAGCGCCGACAGCAGCAGGGCCGAGAGCACCAGCGCCATGTCCAGCACCCGGCGCAGTACGGCGAACAGCAGCACGGCGATGGCGAACACCGCGCCGATGGCGGCGGTGCGGAACGCGTTCACGATCGTATCCGCCGTCGCCACGATCGTCACCGCCGATCCCGCCGCGTCGGGTGCCACGCCGTCCACCTGGCCCACGAACTTCCGCAGTCCCGCGCTGTCCCGCGCGCCGGGCTTGGCCAGCACCTGGATCCGTGTCCGCCCGTCCGGCAGCATCCACTCGCGCCTGAGGTCGGCCGGCAGGTCGGCGACCGTCGCGGGCGTGGCCGACAGCGCCGTGCGCAGCTGCTCCAGCTCCGTCGGCAGGAAGCGCACCAGTGCGGCGTTCATCGCGATGAGCGTCGCGTCGGAAGCAAGCTGCACCGCCTTCAGGTCGGCATCGATGGCGATCAGCGGGCTGTCCTTCGGCAGCTTCGGCAGTGCGGGCCCGATCTGTTCCTCGGCCGACTTGGCGGCCATGCGGATATCGGCCGGCGTCACCGCCGCCGGCGGCGTGGCCGGCGGCGACAGCGTCACCGCGAGGATCGAGTTGGCGTCGGCGACGGCGGCAAGCTTGGGCGCCTGGTCCTGCGGCACGAAGCTCGCGGCGGAGATCACGTTGCCCGCCAGCGGGAGCTTCTCCAGCTTCGGCATCAGCGCGGTCGCCGCGTCGTACGACGGAGCCAGGATGTCGGCGCTGTACGGGTTGGACACCGGGTCGTCCAGCAGGTCCTGCAGCGTGCGCATCGCCTCGGTGTTCGGGTTCTTGGTGTGCAGCGGGTCGCTGTCGAACTGCAGGAACGGCAGCAGCACGACGCCCGCCGCCGCCAGCGTGCCGAACACGCACAGCATCGGCAGGCGCCGCCGGTGGATGACCGGGTCGAGCGGCGCTGCCCAGGTGAAGCCCACCTCGGCCTTCTCCCTGCGCGGGCGGACCAGGGTGATCGCCGCGGGCAGAAAGGTCATCGTGCAGACGAACGCGATCAGCATGCCGAAGCCCGCGATCAGGCCGAGCTCGGCGACCCCCGAGAAGCTGGTCGGCACGAACGCCAGGAACCCCGCCGCGGTCGCCATGGCCGCGACCAGGATCTGGATGCCGACACGGCGGCCGGTCTCTTCGAGTGCGGCCTCCAGCGAGCCCTCGGCCAGACGCATTTCGCGATATCGCACCGCGAACTGGATCGAGAAATCCACCGCGATGCCGACGAACAGCACGGCGAAGCCGACGGAGACAAGATTGAGCGTGCCGATCGCGACGGAGGCGAAGAACAATGTGAACGTCAGGCCGAGTGCCAGCGTCCCCAGGATCGGCAGGATCAGCCGCCCCCGCACCGCCAGGAACAGCCACAACGTGATCAGCGCGAAGCTGCCGAGCAGTCCCCACACCGCCCCTTGCGCGACGGTCGAGAATTCCTCGTCGGCCAGCGCCACCTGTCCGGTGATGCGGACATGAGCATCGCCGCTGCGCACGAACTCCAGATTCGCGATGATCGCGCGCATCGCCTCGGTCGCCGCCCCGCCGGGCTGCAGCGAGCCGTAGTCCTGTTTCGGCTGCACCAGGACGAACTTGAACTTCGGCCCGAGTGCCGCGACGTCGCCGGACAGCAGGTTTTCCCAGGACAGCGCGATGGGACGCCCGGCCAGCGCGTCGGCCATCGAGGCGTGGAAGCCGCGCAGCTCGGGCGCGTAATTCGCCAGATCCCCCGCCTGGTCGTGCTGCACGCCCAACCCCAGCAGGCCGAGCGCCGCGAACAGCCCGCGGGCCGACGGATCCGCGACGAGCTGGCCGAGGAAGGGCTGCGCGTCGATCGTCTGGTCCAGCAGCTTCTGCAACTTGTCCTGCGACAGGAACAGCAGGCCCTCGCGGTGCAGGTAGGGCGAGCTGTCGGGGCGCCGCACGGTCAGGAAGTGGGCGCGGTCGGCGCGCAGGGCGTCGGCCAGCGCGGCGGCCGTGGCCTCGGCCTCCTCCGGGATGCGGCCGTCGACGACGGCGACGAGCAGGTCGGAATTCTGCGGGAAGTCACGACCGAACGCCATCGCGTGCTGCCGCCAGGGCAGCGACTTGGCGAACATCTCGTCGGTGTCGGTGGAGACGCCGAGATGGCCCGACGCGTACCACGCCGCGCCGGCGGCGAGCAGGATGCCGCCCAGCACCACCCAGGGGGCGAAACGGCGACAACGCCCGACCAGGGCGGCGAGCAGATTCGGCAGAAGCATGCAGACCTTGCTATCCGATGGAGCGGTTCGAAGGGGCGGCTCGACGGTGCCGGCGGCAGGCGCGGGCCGGTCGGTCCGGATAGTCGGTCCCGCCTGCCCGGTCCATGGCTGAAACGCTTCGACCCGGAACGCGCCCGTGCGTTCCGCATCGCCGTCGCACTGGGCTAAGCTTCGCCGCTGGCCCGAACGCCGGGGCCGCATTCGCGACGGGAGGAAAACATGACCAGCCCCTTTGACGCCGGGCTCGACCGCAACGCGGCCAACTACGCCGCGCTCTCGCCGCTCAGTTTCATCGCCCGCTCGGCGCTCGCCTATCCGGACAGGACCTCCGTGATCCACGGCGACGTGCGGCACACCTGGCGGCAGACCTACGAGCGCTGCCGGCGGCTCGCCTCGGCCCTCTCGCGACGCGGCATCGGCAAGAACGACACCGTGGCGGTGATGGCGGCGAACATCCCTGCCATGGTCGAGGCGCATTTCGGCGTGCCGATGTGCGGGGCGGTGCTCAACACGCTGAACACGCGGCTCGATGGCGCGACGATCGGCTTCATGCTGGGCCACGGCGAGACGAAGGTGCTGCTGACCGACCGCGAGTTCTCGCCCACGGTCAAGCAGGCGCTCGCCGGGCTGCAGACCAGGCCGCTGGTGATCGACATCGACGACGCGCTGGCAACGAGCGGCGAGCTGATCGGCGAGTTGGAATACGAGACCTTCCTGCAGGAGGGCGACCCCGCCTACGAGTGGTCGCTGCCGGCCGACGAATGGGATGCCATCGCGCTGAACTACACCTCGGGCACGACGGGCGATCCCAAGGGCGTGGTGTACCATCATCGCGGCGCGTACCTGAACGCGGTCAGCAACATCGTCGGCTGGACCATGCCGCAGGGTGCGGTGTACCTGTGGACCTTGCCGATGTTCCACTGCAATGGCTGGTGCTTCCCGTGGAGCGTCGCGGCCGTCGGCGGCACCAACGTCTGCCTGCGCAAGGTCGAGGCCGCGGCGATCCTGGACGCGTTCCGCCGCCACAACGTCACCCACATGTGCGGCGCGCCGATCGTCTATGCCACGCTGATCAACGCGCCCGAGCACCTGCACGCGCAGCTGCCGCATGTGGTGAAGGGACAGGTCGCGGGTGCGGCGCCGCCGGCCGCGATCATCGAGGGCGCCGCGCGCATGGGCATCGACCTGACGCATGTGTACGGCCTGACCGAGACCTACGGCCCCGCCGCGGTGTGCGAGAAGCACAAGTCCTGGGAGGCGCTCGACGCGCACAAGCGCGCGGAGCTGAACGCCCGCCAGGGTGTGACCGCGCCGCTGCAGGAGGCGATGACCGTGCTCGACCCGGAGACGATGCAGCCGGTACCGTGGAACGGCGAGACGATGGGCGAGATCATGTTCCGCGGCAACATCACCATGCGCGGCTACCTGAAGAACCCGAAGGCGACGGCGGCGAGCTTCGCCGGCGGCTGGTTTCACACCGGCGACCTCGCGGTCGTGCAGCCGGACGGCTACGTGAAGATCCGCGACCGCTCCAAGGACATCATCATCTCGGGCGGCGAGAACATCTCGTCCATCGAGGTCGAGGACGTGCTGCACAGCCATCCGGCGGTGCTCGGTGCGGCGGTGGTGGCGCAGCCCGACGAGAAGTGGGGCGAGACGCCCTGCGCCTTCATCGAGGTGAAGTTCGGCATGACGCTGACCGAGGACGAGCTGACCGAGTACTGCCGCGCGAACATGGCGAGGTTCAAGGTGCCCAAGCGCTTCGTCTTCTCCGACCTGCCGCGCACCTCGACCGGCAAGATCCAGAAATACATGCTGCGTGCGAAGGCCCGCGAGCAGGGCGAGCAGGCGGTCTGACCGGTGCCATTGCGCACCGACGGACCGCGCGCGGCGTGCCTCGGCGCGGCGGCGCTGCTGCTGGGCGCCGCCGCACCCGCCGGGCCGCCGCCGGCGGCGACCGACGTGCCGTTCGATGTGCTCAGCCCCGACCTCTATCGCAGCGTGACGTTGAAGTGGAACGCGGGCAGCGGGACGCTCTGCGCGGCGACGCGGTCGCGGCGGGACTGGGAGGCGCTGACCCGCAACGTCGGCGCGAAGTCCCAGGACAACGGCGCGCCGACGCCGGACGAGTGGAACCGCCACGCCGTCCTGGTGCTCGGGCGGCAGGTCAACATGGGCCGCACACCGGTTGGGTTCCACGTCGATGGCGTGCACAGGCAGGGCTCGACGATCGAGGTCGACTACTCGCTCACCCCGGTGCCGCCCCCCGGCGGCACCGCGTGGTTCGCGGCCGTCGCGATCCTGAAGCCCTTGACGCCGACCGTGACATTCAAGGAATCCGGGCGCGTTGTGTGCACCGTGCAGCCGATGGCGGGCCATTGGGTCTCGCCGAGTAAGCCGGCGCCCGCACCGGCGCCGCCGTCCGACCAGCCGCAGGCTTCGGCGCCTGCCCAATAGGAGAGAGACATGAGCTATACGCCGCCGGTCCGCGACATGCGCTTCGTGCTGGAGGAGCTGATCGGACTCGATCGCGTCGGCGCGTTGCCGGGCTGCGATCAGGTCACGCCCGATCTGGTGGGCGCGGTGCTGGACGAGGCGGCGAAGTTCGCGCGCGACGTGCTCGCCCCGCTCAACCATCCCGGCGACAAGCAGGGTGCCAGCTGGCACGACGGCGAGGTCAGCACGCCCGACGGCTTTGCGGATGCCTACAAGCGGTTCGTCGAGGGCGGCTGGAACGCGCTCGCGGGCGATCCGGAATTCGGCGGGCAGGGCTTGCCCATGGCCGTCGCGGCTGCGGTCGACGAGATGTGGAACGCGTCCAACGTGTCCTTCGCCCTGTGTCCGCTGCTGACGACAGGCGCGATCGAGGCGTTGCACCTGACCGGGTCGGACGCGCAGAAGGCGCTCTATCTGCCGAAGATGGTCGAGGGCACCTGGACCGGCACGATGAATCTGACCGAGCCGCAGGCCGGGTCGGATCTGGCCGCCGTGCGGACGCGCGCGGTGCCGGAGCCGGACGGGCGCTACCGCATCTTCGGGCAGAAGATCTTCATCACCTACGGCGATCACGACATGGCCGAGAACATCGTGCACCTCGTGCTCGCGCGGCTGCCCGACGCGCCGGAGGGCGTGAAGGGACTCAGCCTGTTCATCGTGCCGAAGTTCATCCCCGACGCGAACGGCAACCCGGGCGAGCGCAACGACGTGCACTGCGTGTCGATCGAGCACAAGCTCGGCATCCACGGCAGCCCGACCGCGGTGCTGGCCTTCGGCGACCACGGCGGCGCGATCGGCGAGCTGGTCGGCGAGGCCAACCGCGGCCTGGAATACATGTTCATCATGATGAACGCGGCGCGCTTCCATGTCGGGCTGCAGGGTGTCGCGGTTTCGGACCGGGCGCTGCAGCAGGCGCGGGAGTACGCGAAGGAGCGCGTGCAGGGCGTCGAGACCGGCGTGCGCGGCGGCGGGCGGGTGCCGATCATCAAGCATCCGGACGTGCGGCGGATGCTGATGGAGATGAAGGCGCGCACCGAGTCGATGCGTGCGCTGGCCTATGTCACCGCCTTCCTGCTCGATGTCGGCAGCCGGGCCGAGAACGAGGAGGGCCGCAAGCGGGCGCAGCTGTTCGCGGAACTGCTGATCCCCGTGGTCAAGGGCTGGAGCACCGAGAGTTCGATCGAACTCGCCAACATCGGCATCCAGGTGCATGGCGGCATGGGCTTCATCGAGGAGACGGGCGCGGCGCAGTACCTGCGCGATGCGCGCATCCTGACGATCTACGAGGGCACCACGGGGATTCAGGCCAACGACCTCGTCGGCCGCAAGATCGCCCGCGACGGCGGCCGCGTCGCCACCGTGGGCATCGCGACGATGCGCGAGGAGATCAAGAACCTGCCGGAAGACGGCGACCTGGCGACGCTGCGCACGGGGATGGCCGAGGCGCTGTCGCTGCTGGAAGCGTGCGTCGAGTGGGTCGCCAACACGTATTCGGTCGATCCGCGCCCGGCGCTGGCCGGTGCGGTGCCGCTGCTGAAGCTGTTCGGGATCACCGCGGGCGGCTGGCAGACCGCGCGTGCGGCGCTGGCGGCGAAGGCGAAGCTGGACGCGGGCGAGAATGCCGAGCGCGACTTCTATACGGCGAAGATCGGCACCGCGCGGTTCTATGCCGACAGCGTGCTGCCGCAGGTCCGCGCGCTTGCGCACACCGTCATGAACGCCGCGGCGGGGACGCTGGCGCTGACCGACGAGCAGCTCGCGGCGTAAGCCGGGCGGCTTTTCGGCAATCCCACGCGTGGCTTTCGTGACCCATCGTCGCCGTAACTTCGCAACCAGCGACTGCGCGTCCGTCGGCGCGCGCACCTTCGCGTCGTTGTCGAAGTAGACGAATACGTCGGCGCTACCTGCTACTCCGCTGCATGCGGGCGTGCTTGAGTGGAGGGGGGGAGGGCGGTCATGGCAGCCGAACGCACGCAGGTGGGGATCGTCGGCGCGGGGCCGGCGGGATTGCTGCTCGCCCGGTTGCTGCATCTGAACGGCATCGACTGCATGATCCTCGAAGCGCGCTCCCGCGCCTATGTCGAGAACCGCATACGCGCGGGCGTGCTGGAGTGGAACGCCGTGCGCGTGCTGGAAGATGCCGGGGTCGCCGGCCGGCTGCACGACATCGGCCTGCCGCACGAGGGCGTCGTCCTGCGCTACGACCAGCGCGACCACCGGATCGATTTCCGCGGACTGACCGGCAAGCACGTCACCGTCTATTCGCAGCACGAGGTGGTGCGCGACCTGATCGCGGCGAATCTCGCCGCCGGCGTCCCGATCGTGTTCGAGGCCTCCGACGTCCATCCGCTCGGCTTCGACGACGACGCGCCGGAAATCGCGTACGTGGCCGGCGGCGAGCATCGCGTGCTGCGCTGCGACTACATCGCCGGCTGCGACGGGTTCCACGGCGTCTGCCGCGGCGCGATCCCCGCCGGCGTGCTGACGGTGTTCGACCGCATCTATCCGTTCGCCTGGCTCGGCATCCTGGCCGATGCGCCGCCGAGTTCGCACGAGCTGGTCTATGCCAACCACGCCAACGGCTTCGCGCTGCTGTCGATGCGGTCGACGTCGGTCAGCCGCCTGTATCTGCAGTGCGCGCCGGACGAGGACCTGGAGGCGTGGCCGGACGCGAGGATCTGGGACGAACTGCGGGTGCGGCTGGCGACCCGCGAGGGTTTCGCGCTGACCGGCGGGCCGGTGCTGCAGAAGGGGGTGACGCCCATGCGCAGCTTCGTCGTCGAGCCGATGCAGCACG
This sequence comes from Acidisphaera sp., assembly GCA_035272265.1. GTDB lineage: Bacteria > Pseudomonadota > Alphaproteobacteria > Acetobacterales > Acetobacteraceae > Acidisphaera. The sequence goes on from DATEQV010000357.1 coordinate 13,801, forward strand.
GGCGGCTGTTCCTGGCGGGCGACGCGGCGCACATCGTTCCGCCGACCGGGGCGAAGGGCATGAACATGGCGATCGCCGACGTCACCGTCCTCGCCCGCGCGCTGGCAACTCGGATCAAGGACGGCGATGGCGAGCGGCTGGCGCGGTACTCGGCCGACTGCACCGACCGGGTGTGGAAGGTGCAGCGGTTTTCCTGGTGGATGACCTCGATGCTGCACCGCTTCGCGGGGCAGACGCCGTTCGACCGGCGGATGCAGATCGCCGAGCTGGACTACGTCGCGACCTATCCCGCGGCATCAGCACTGCTGGCCGAGAACTATGTCGGCCTGCCGATCGGCTGAACCGGTGCCGCAGCAGGCTGTTCCCCCGGCATGCGGCGGGATCATCCATCGGGCGGCGGGATCATCCATCGCGCGGCGCCGATCCTGATGATCGTCGTGCTCCCGGGCGGGTACGCGACGCGAACGAAGCGTGCGGGTGCGGGAGCCGGGGCGCCTTCCGGCGTTGCCGGCGCAGGTGCGGGAGCCGGGGCGCTGTCCGGCGTTGCCGGCGCAGGTGCGTCGGGTTGCGGCGCGGCGTCGGGCGGGGCTGCCGATGGGCTGGCCGCGTGTGCGTCGTCATTCCGCGGCGTGGCTTCGGGCGGCGTGGCTTCGGGCGGCGCGGCTTCGGACGGCGGGTCCGATGGCGCGGCCGCGTGTGCCTCGTCATTGCGAGCCGCCGCTTGGCGGCGTGGCAATCCAGGGCCGCGCGACGGACGTTTGTCACGTTGCCCTGGATCGCCACGGCGCTGCGCGCCTCGCGATGACGAGGGAATGGTACCTTGCGTAACCTTCTCGTCCGGCCCTGGAACGCGGTCCGGCGGCTGTTCCGCAGCGTGCAGGTGGTGCGCGGCTTCTCGCGCCAATTCGCGGTCGCGCGCGCGGGCGCGGCTGCGCTGCGCCATGCGTTGCAGCGTGCGGGTGTGGTCGCGTACGAGCTTGGCCTCGGCCGCGCGGCGCTCGACGATGAACCAGCGGTCGGTCGCGGGAGGGTATTCGGCGCGGCGGGCGCGCCAGCGGGCCCAGCCGAGCATGGCCCAGATCCCCGGCGGCGGCCCCGGTTCGGGCGTGCGTGCGGCACGCTGGCGGCGGCTTGTCTCGGCCCAGGCGCGGCGTGCGGCGAGCAGGCGGATCGACGCGCGCGTCGCCAGCCGGTGCAGGCGGCACTCCGCCTTCCAGGCGCCGTCGCAGGCACGCCTGTAGACCTCGCGGGTTTCGGTGCAGTGGGCGCAGCGGTGGCGGGCGCCCGGGTAGCGGGAGACCTCCAGGTCGCACCAGGACTCCATGCTGCGATGCCCGGGCCAGGGACGGAACAGCCGCTGGGGTTTGGGCCGGCGTTCGCAGAAGGCGTCCTGGATGATCTCGACGCGGAACATGCGCTCGCGCATGGACACGGCGATCTCGGGGTCGGGCTCCGGTGTTTCGCGCACGCGGGTTCCGCGGGCGTACGAGACGCGGAAGCTTTGGTAGAGCCGCTTGAGGAAGGGCGGCAGGAAGTCGAACACGGGCCCCTCCTTCGGCTGGAGTGGATGTCGGTTGAGGGTTGCTAGGACTGGATTCTAGGCTGGCCGGGCGAAGCTGATCCGGCCCGCGAAGCCCGGCGCGTTGCGCCACACCAGATCCTCGAGGCTCGCCGTGGTTTCGATCAGCTCCAGCCCGTAATCGTCGAACGCGAGCGTGCCGTAGACATGCGTCGACAGCAGCGGGTTGGTGTAGATCTGCGAGAACGCGTCGACCGCCACCATCACGCCCATCAGCTCGCCGAACACGGCGTCAGGCGCGCGCTTTTCCGCCAGCAGGCCGACGGCCAGCTCCAGGTCCTCGAACCGGCCGCCGTAGAGCGCCTCGAGCTGGCCCGACAGATCGTCCTCGCCGGTCAGCTCGCGGAACGACGACATCGGCTGCAGGCCGAAGCATGCGCGGTAGGCGTTGAAAGGCCGCAGCCGGTGGGCCCGTGCGAGGTGCTGCGTGCGCGCCTCGACCGGCATCAGGAAGCGCGGCGTGTTGCGCAGGCCGATGCGGCCTGCCTGCTGCGCGGACAGCGCGGCGAGCACCTCGGCCGCACCGAGGCGTTCCAGAAGGGCGGGGTTGTAGCGGAAGTCGTCGGGGCCGAGTGCGGTGCCTTCGAAGCCGATCGCGTCCGGCACCACCGAGTGCCAGCGGTACAGCAGGTCGAACTCGATGGCGATGCGGTTGGTGCGGTACCAGTCGCGGCGCTCGGCGAAATGCCGGTTGAGGTGCAGGCGGAACGGCAGGCCCGACAGGTGGGCGATGTATTCCTCGATCGTCAGCTTCAGCAGCAGCGCGATCAGCGTGCTGCGTGCGGTCTCGAACAGCCGGTCGTCGTCCCATTCCGGATGGCGGTGGGCCAGCTCGCCGGCGATGCGGTTGTGCTCGCGGATGAAGATCGTGCTGATCG
>DATEQV010000358.1:0-8916 GCA_035272265.1 Acidisphaera sp.
CCTCGGCAAACGCCTCGATCGCGGCGTCCTCGAGATCGAGCATGATGAGCGCCTGGGCGGTGAGCGCCAGCAGACCGGAATCGACCACGCCCTCGCGCCGCGCGGCTGCCGCGACGGCGGCGGCGGACTCCGCGTTGCCCAGGCGAAGCCAGATCCGCATCAGCGCACGCCGCAGCGACACGGCGCGGGGCATCAGGGCGGTCCCGGCCTCCAGCGTCGCGATCGCCGCCTCCGGATCGCCGTTCATCTCCTCAGCGGCCGCCAGCGACTCGCGATACGCCGGATTGAGCGGACTGGCCGCGACCGCTTCGGCCAGACACCGCAGCGCATCGGCCGCGCGGCCGAGCGCCAGCAGCATCGCCCCGAGCTGCGCCTTCGCCTGCGGATCCCGCGAGTCGAGGATCACCGCCTCCGCCGCGTCCTGCGCCGCACCGGTGAACAGTTTCAGGCGGAAACGCACGTCCGCCCGCGCCTTGCGCAGGACCGGATCGTCGGGTGCCGCATCGACGGCCGCATCCAGCGCCGTGCGCGCGTCATCGAGGCGATTCTCCTGCACGGCGAGCCGCGCCTGCAGGAGCGCCAGCTCGCCGGCCGGCGCGCCGAGCCTTTCGAGTGCGGCGAGCAGCGGCCGCACCGCGCCGAGGCGGCCAGCGTCCAGCAACTCGCCGGCGCGGCGGATCAGCAGCGCCGGATCGGGTCCGCTCGGCCGGAACGGGTCGCCGTCTTGCAGCGCAGGGTGCGGACGGACGTCATCGAGCATCATCACCTCTCCTTTTGAGCGGCGGCCGCACGTTGCGCGGCGGGGCGCGCGTCAGACCAGCAGGCTCGCCACCGACGACGAGCTGCTGGTGGAATTCTGTTCCTGTTCCATGATCAGGTAGCGCTGCGCGAACTGCGTCACGAAGGTCGGGCTCTTGAAATCGTTGAGGTTGATGCGGGAGCTGATCGCCTGCTCCTGCGCGCCGATCGGCTGGAAAGCGATCTGCTGGGGGATGTCGAGCGTCGTCGTGACGACCGCGCGGAAGGTCGGATCGCCGAGGATCTGGTCGACCGACGTGATCGTGCCGCCGCGCTGGATGAAGTCGAGCGCGTTCGACAGGCCGGGCGTGCCGGCGTCCAGCGACTGCCGCCAGAGCACTTCGGCGTAGCCGTTGGCGATCGTGTTCAGCACCTGCGGATTCTGGATCACCGACAGACCCTTGGTGGCGAACTGGTAGGTCTGCACCGCCGATTGCCAGGCGCTGCCGAGCTGATTGGCGAGCGAATTGTTGCCCGACGGATTGGAGTCGAGCGCCTTGGCCGCCAGCGCCGTGTAGCCAACGTCGCTGCCCAGACCGTTCGCGGTCAGGAACACCTTCTGGAAATCGGGATTCTGCAGCAGCTGAGTCACGCTGGTCGAACTGGTGACGGCCTTGCGGAACGCGGCGACGTCGCGGATGACCTGCGGCTGCTTGGCCTCGTTCGCGACCCCTTGCGTCTGCGTGCGCTGCGCATCCTGCAGCGCGATGATCGGATTGGAATCGAGCGGCGCCGCCCCTGACGTCCCCGATCCGTACAGCGTGCCGATCAGCGACGAGCCGCTGCTCGACGAGGAACTGAACAGCGACAGCAGCGACGTCCCGAGCACGCTGTCCGACATCAGCGCAGGTCCTTCACCTCAGGCGGCACGCGACAGGCCGGTCGCGATGTTCTCGTTGACCTCGATCAGGAACTCGTAGTCAAGCGCCGCCTTGTCCATCTCCCGGCGAACGGTGCGGCCGACGGCGATGATCGAGGAGCGCAGCGCGTCCGGCAGTTCGTTCGCCGGGTCGACCAGGAGCTGGTGCACGGTGAGCCAGAGCCGCCGGTTGTCGGCGAGCGCGCGCGACTGGTCGACGACGCTGCCGTTGCGCGCGACCTTCAGCGCCGCATTGGCGCGCCGGAACACATCCGCTTCCTGCTCGCGGAGCGTGCGGTGGGATGCGGCCGTCTGGTAGGCCCGTGCGGCTTTTTGCCAATCGTTGCTCATGGAACCTCGTTGACCGGATGCAATATGCTGCGGGTCGCCTCTGCGATCCCGACCGGCGTTGCCGGCAGGGGCGCCGGCCGCGGTGGCTGCCGGTGCGGGTACCGCCTGCCGATATCGGATTCGTGGGGCTCCGGCGGCGGCTTGCGGCCGAGGACCGCGTCCTCGTGACTGATGATGCGACGGACCAGTTTCAGCGCCTGGTAACACTCGTCGGATTCCGCCAGCGACAGCGCGCGCGCCAGGATCTCGCGCGCCAATGCCGAGGTCGTCGCGGCGCTGACGTCGGCGATCAGCTGGCGCGCAAGCACGAGCCCGCCGTCGCGTTCGTCGTCGTTGCCGATATAGGCCGTCTGCAACGCGAAGTAGATACGGCGCGCCGGGCTGTCGGCCTGATCCGGCGCCATGATCTGCTTGCCGAACAGGAAGCGCGCGCGCGCGGTCAGCTCGATCCGGCTTTTGGTCCGGAAACGGATCGGCGCGCCATTGACGATCATCACCTCGCCCTGGCGCAGCTCCAACACCAAGTTAGACATCGCGCCCCTTCATGGCGGATTCCGGTGCGGGGCCGCCGCCCCGGCGTTCGCAGCGTCGGGGCGGCATGCCTGCCGCCCCGCGCCTTCATTAGCCGAACAGCTTCAGCAGTGCCGACGGTGCCTGGTTGGCGATCGACAGCGCCTGCGCGCCCAGCTGCTGCTGGATCTGCAGGCTCTGGAGCATGGCCGACTCCTTGGCCAGGTCGGCGTCGACGAGCGCCGAGACCCGAGTTCAGCGCGTCGATCTTGTCGTTGTTGAAGCTGATCTGCGCGTTGATGTAGTTCATCGCGTTGCCGTAAGTGTCGAGCGCGCTGTTGACGCACGCCTGCACACCCACGAACGTGGTGATCGTAGAGCTGCTGACAGAGCCCGTCGCCAGCGTCGAGATCGACGTGAACTGGGTGTAGGCGTCGAACGAGTTCAGCGTGTACGTGTTGCCGGCCTCGTCCTGCACCAGGTTGATGCTGGTGGGCGTCGTCGTGTTGTTCGACGAGCTGATGACGTACTGGCCGTTGTACGTTGCGGAGTTCAGGTCGTTCTTGATCTGCTTCATGAACGACGTGTACTGCGACTGGTAGTTGGACGTCTGCGTCGTGCTGTTGGCGCCGTTGGCCAGGGCGACCAGCACGTCGCGGGCCGAGTTCAGCACGTTCGACACGTCGTTCAGGGCTGACAGGGTCGTGCCGACCAGGCCCTGGCCGTAGCCGAGCTGCTGGTTGGCCGCACCCAGGCCGGAGATTTCCGAACGCACGGCCTGCGCCACGGCATACGCCGCGCCGTTGTCGGTCGCATCGGCGACCATGTAGCCGGTGGACACCTGCTTCTGCACAGCCTGCAGCGCAGAGTTGGTTTCGTTAAGCGACTGCAGCGCGATGGTCGCGCCCGGGTTCGTGATCACCGAGTTGACGGACTTGGTATCTTACCTTCCTTGCCCAAAGTTGACGCATGTCCCCACGATTTTTGCGGGCCTTGAGATCAGTCTACCGATTAAGACTTACGAACCGGTGAACGCCGCCCTGCTCAGAGGTAGTTGGCGAGCGACAGCGAGCGCAGGCTGGCGATCATCTGGTACGACGCCTGCAACTGGGTCTGAGACAGCGACAGCTGCGTCGATACCTGGGCCAGATCCGCGTCCTCGATGCCGGAGAGCTGCGACTGCAGCGCCGTCGTGGTGTCGCCGATCGCCGTCGCGGTGTCCGACAGCGCGGTCTGCCGGTTGCCCAGCACGCCGGCGTCGGCGTTCATGGTGTCGGAAGCGCTGGTGAGGGTGGACGAGACGCTCTGCGCGAAGGCCTGCAGGCCGGACGCACTCGCGGACGCGGGGGTGAGCGCCGCGAGGCTCGCCAGCCCGCCCAGGATGTCGCGGAAGTAGGAGCCGGTGGTGCCCGTGCCGGTGGACTGCACGTCGCCGTTCTGGTTGGCCAGCATCACGCCCGGCACGCTGACGCCCTGCCCGGTCGGGATCGACGCGCGCCCACCACCGGCGGCGGCGAGCGCTTCCAGGCTGGCGGAGAACGGGCTGGTGCCCGGCGCGGTCGAACCGGCGACGGCGAGCGTGGCCGCACTCGTCGCCGCCGCGCCGTTGGCGGAGAGGCCGGCCACGGCGCTGCTGATCTGGGTGTAGAAGCCGGACGACAGGATGGCGTCCGGCTGCGGGATCGGCGGGTTCGCGCTGTCCTGACCGGCGAAGACGTAAACGCCGCCGTCCGTCGTATCGAGCAGCCCGGCGACCTGCTGCAGCGCCGAGCGTGCCGATGCGGCGAGCGTGGCGACCCCGCTCGGCGACAGCGTGGCGACGCCGCCGAGCTGCGACGTGATGCCCGACACCACCGACGAAATCTGCGTGAGCGCGCTCTGCGCCACGCCCAGCCGTCCGGTCGCGGCCTGGACGTCGGTCTGCAGCGTCTGCTGCGTCGCGATTTGTGGCTGCAGGTCGAGCGCCGTGCGCGCAGCGGCGCCCAAACCAGCGTAGTCCTGCGACACGAGGCCGCTGGACACCTGTTCGGTCAGGTTGGCGACATGCTGGCTGACCGACGCGGCGTTCGCGGACAGCACGCCGGTCAGCCCGTAGCCGAGGGGAGGCAGCGATCCGCTCATGCCGATGTCATCGCGGTGATGAGGTCGGTCCACATCGCCTTGGCCGCCGCGATCACCTGCGCGTTGGCGCCGTAGGCGTTCTGCAACTGCGTCATCTTCGCCAGCTCGGTATCGACGTTCACGCCTGTCACCGCCGACAGGCTCGATTGCAACGAGGTCTGCACCGCGGCGTCGCTCGTCGACTGGCTGCTCGCGGTCGCAGCCTCGGCCGCCTGCGAGGCGACGAGGGCGGAGGCGTAGTCGCCGAGATCGGCGGGACTGGCGAAGCCCGCCGACAGCATGCCGCTCGCGCCGAGGCCGGTGGTCGGGATCGCCGCCTGCGGCACGCCGGCTTGCGCTTGCGCGCCGAGCGCGTAGTCGAGCACGCGCGAGATCAGCGTGCTGAAGCCGGCCGGGCCGCCGGGCGGGTTGGGCGTGAAGGCCGAAGCGCCGGTCGGGCTGCCGGCCACCGCCTGGGTGCCGTCGCGCACCAGGCTCGGGTCCGCCGACACCGCTGGATTGACCTGGATCTCGCCCGCATAGCCGACATAGCCAGACTGGATCGGCGACGTCGTGCTCAACGCGGGGACGTTTCCGTTGGCGTCGCTGAACAGCGTCAGGCCCTGGGCGGCGAAGCGGTTCGACAGCTGGGCGGCGAATTCGTCCAGCTCGCCCTGGTAGGTCGGCAGCGTGCTGTCGCGCAGCGCGATGTTGGCGCCGAGCGAGCCGCCGCTCAGCTCGCCCGTCACGTCCTGGCCGTTCAGCGTGATCGCCGGAATGCCGCCGGGATAGCTCGCGCCGGCCGAGATCGTCGCCGCCTGTGTGGCGAACGGCGGCGACGTGCCGTTCAGCGGGATCGACAGGTCGCCGCCGGCCAGCAGCGTCACGCCGCCGTCCGGCTGGTTGAGCACCTTGACGCCGATCAGCGACGACAGCGTGCCGATCGCGGCGTTGCGCTGGTTCTGCAGGTCGGCGGTGCTCTGCCCCTGCGCCTGCAGGCCGATGATCTGCTGCGACAGGCTGCCGATCGTGGCGACGGTGCTGTTGAGCGTGCCCACATCGGCGACGATCGCGTTCTGCGCGCTCTGCCGCTGCGCCTGATAGGCCTGGCTCTGCGCGTTGATCGCGGCGGCGAGGTTGCCGGCGGCCGTCACCACCGCCGCCTGCTGCGTCTGGTTCGAGGGGTCGTTCGCGAGCGTGGTGAAGGCGGACTGCACGCCGCCGAGCAGGCTGGACAGGTCGCCGCCGCTGCCGGGCGCGCCCTGCACGGCGGTCACCGCCGACAGTGCGGCCTGCGTGGTGTGGCTGGAGGCCGCGGCACCGTTCTGCGTCAGCACGCTCGCCTGCAGCGCCTGATCGGTCACGAGTTGCGCGGGCTCGACCTGCACGCCGACCGGCTGGCCGGACGCGGTCAGGTTCTCGGTCGACGAGGTCTCGGCGCTGTAGCCGGGCGTGCTGGCGTTGGCGATGTTCTGCGACAGGACGGCGAGCTGGCTTTCGATCGCCGCGATGCCGCCGCTCGCTATGTCGATTCCGCTGCTGATGCTCATGACACCGATCCGTCCCGCGCGAAGCTAGACGCAGAACCTTACTGCTTCATGTTGACCGTGGTTTGCAGCATCTGGTCGGCGGTGGTGACGACCTTGGCACTCGCCGAATAGGCCTGCTGCGCGACGATCAGGTTGCTCAGCTCGGTAGCGAGATCGACGTTCGAGCCTTCCAGCGATCCGGTCAGCAGCGTGCCGGCGCTGCCCGATCCGGCGCTGTTGACCAGCGGATTGCCGCTGGCCGGGCTCTGCGTGAACGCCTGGCCATTCTGGCTCTGCAGCTGGTCGGGCGCGGCGAAGGTGACGATCGGCACCTGGGCGATGGTCTGCGAGTTGCCGTTCGAGTAATTGACGACGACGTTGCCGTTCGAGGTCGTCGTGACGCTGCTGAACGAGCCCGGCGCCTGTCCGTTCTGGGTCAGGCTCTCGAGCGAGTATTGCGTGCCGGCAAACTGCGTCACCCCGTTGGCCTGACCGTAATTGCCGATGTTGAGCGAGATCTGCTGCGGGCCGTTGTTGAACTGGGCGGTGAAGGTGATCGTCGCCGGCGAGGCCGCCGTGGCGGCCGAAACCGCGATCGTCCCCGGGTCGGCGCCGCTGACGGCGAGCGCGGACGGCGTGCCGGCCGGCGCCGTGCCGGCGCCGAGCGCACCGCCGAACGTGACGTTCGCCGTGCCGAGATCCGTGGTTCCGTTGGTGTTGTCGGGCGATACGACCTGCACCGACCACTGTCCGGGCGCGGTCTGCGTCCAGTTCAGCGTGATGGCGTGCGATGTTCCCTGCGCGTCGTACACCTGCACCTGCGAGGTGATCGGCCCGGCCGTCGCGGGCGTGGCGGGCGGGTTGGCGGCGAGCGTGACGGTTCCCGTCGCCTGCGGCGGATCGCTGCTCTCCGACACCTGGATCGGCGCAATTGTGGACTGGTTGACGGCACCCGTCGCCGGATTGACGGCCCAGCCGTTCAGGTAATACCCGGCGCTGTTGACCAAATAGCCGTTGGCGTTGAGCTGCCAGTCGCCGGCCTGCGTGTAGTACTGCGTCCCGCTGAACGTGGTCTGTCCGTTCTGCGACCCGTTCGGCTGGCTGACGGAGAAGAACCCTTGGCCCGAGATCGCCATCGCCAGCGGGTTGTTGCTCTGCGTGACGGTGCCCTGGACGTTGTTGACGTAGCTCGGCGTGCCGACGACGGAGTCCGAGCCGTTGTCGGTGGGCGTGCTGGTCGAGAGATAGTTGGTGAAGTCGGTTTGGACGCGCTTGTAGCCGACGGTCTGGCTGTTGGCGATGTTGTCGCTGATGTTGGTGAAGTTGGACGACTGGGCCGTCAGGCCGCCGATCGCCGTCGCCATCGCACCGAACAGGGACATGCTGCGCTCCGAAGTCTGCGTTCGGCGGGATGGGCAGCAGGAAGCGTGCCAGCGCTGCGGCGCGGTTTGCCGCGCGTTCCGCGGCCACTTCGTCCCGTTACGGACGGCACGATCTGCCGGGTGCGGCACGATCTGCCGCGCCATCCGCCGCCGAAACGCCGGATCGCCGCGGATTGCCGGTGGCCCGCGATTTGCTGTCCGGCATCGCCATGAAGGTCGCCCCGCTGCAGCCTGTCACTGCCGATGCGCCGAGCTCGCCCGCCGCCACCGCGACGGCGGGGCCGCAGTTCGGCGCGCTCATGCAAACGCTGACGTCGGGCGTCGCGCCGACCGGCGGCACAACGGCGCGCACAACGTCGTTGCCGATTGGCACGCTGACGCGTGCCGCCACCGTCACCGGCAATGCCACGGCAACACCGTCTCCTGCCGCCGACAGTTCCGTCGGGCCAGTGGCTGGTCGGATCTCGACCGCGCCCGTCGGCCCGGCCACGGCGACCGCCGCGCCGCCGCCAACAACGGGTGCGCCGGCACCTTCACCGCAGCCTGCCGAGCCGGCAGCCGGTCAGGCGCAAGCGGAGGTCGCGGTGCCGGTCGTGCAGCCGGCGACTCAACAAGCCGCGCCCGTCACGCCACGCCCGGTTGCCACGCCCGCACGGGCTGCATCCGGCGGCGCTGCGGCCCCGAGCGCAGCACCCGCAGCGGCAGCAACGCCGTCGAACGCAACGGCGATCGGAGCTGCCGCCCCTGCGGCGACGCCGAGCGCGCAGGAAAGCGCCGACGCGCCGCCGCTGCCATCGTCGGCCCCGGCGGCAGCGCAACAGGATGCGGTGCCGGTCGGAGCCGCCACTCAAGCGGCAACGTCGAGCGCGCAGACTGTATCGCCGGCCGCTCCGAAACCGCCGGCTACCGACGCAAGTCGCGAAACCAAATCAGGTTCGCGCGGCACCTCCGGCGCTGCCACCGTAGCGCAGACCCAGAGTTCGTCTCCGCCCGCCGCCGCATTGGATGTCGCGGCCGTTGGCGTTGCAGCGTTGCCAGCGGCGTCCGCGCCGGCGCAGGCTGATGCCGGCAGCGGCGGTGCCGCTGCGCAGGCCCCATCCGAGGCGGCCATACAGGGCGCGACACGATCGACGACCGCCGCGCCGACGCCCGATGGTGTTGCCGCGCCGGCAAACGCCGCTTCGGCGCCGGACCTGACCGCGCAGTCCCCGCAGCCCGGCAACGCAACGCCGCAATCGCCACAGGCCAACCCGTCTTTCGCTACTGGCGGCCAAAAATTGGCCAAGTAGCTGATTCTTCGTGGGTGCGGTGGCCAAGGTCGGCACCACAGGACGCATGATCATACTACATCAGAAACGTCTGTCGCAGTGATCCTTGGTGGCGGTTG
>DATEQV010000359.1:0-6609 GCA_035272265.1 Acidisphaera sp.
CGCCGCGCGGCCGATGATCCCGCCCCCGCGCGCCGGTCGCAGTGCCGGCGCGCGAACGCCCGCGAACGGAATTCCGGATGGTTCGGACGCGGACGAAACCGCGTCGGTTCATGCGCCGCGTGTCGGAGGCTCCGTCGCCACCGATGCCGCCGATGGCCGCGTCGTTCCGCCAAGCGGCTGCGTCATCCCAACAGTGCGGCGATCTCGTCATCAAGACGCTTCGAGCGCTGCGCCAGTTCCGCGATCGCGGCCGCCGTGGCCCGCGCGCCCTGCTCGCCCAGAAACAGGGAATGCGTGCCCGGCACCTGCACCGTCAGCCGCGCCGGCGCGTCCGCGATCAGGCGCTCCAGCTTCCGCCACCGCGCCGCCGGCATGTCGATCCGAAGACGGTCCCGGTTCGGATAGACGTGCCGGCGATACAATCGCTGGCCCATGAACAGTGCCCAGTTGGTCCGGCACAGCAGGACATTCGGATAGTCGGCCGGGCTGTCGCTGACGATCAGCGCGATCGGCGGGTATCGCTCGTAGTCGGTCACGCCGCCGTCGCGCAGCGCGGCCGCCACGTCGTCGACGATGCGGCCGTCGACGAAGCGCGCCGCTTCGCCTTGCAGGTTGAGCGGCGGGTTGCCGGTGAAGTAGCGCCGCAGCGCGTCCACCGGGATGATCGTGTGCCCGTTCATCAGGCCTTGTATTTCCACCATCGCGACGAACCAGGGCATCAGCGAGCCGGCCTGGTCGACCAGCCCGTTCTTCGCCAGCACGAATTGCTCGGCGTTGCCCGGAAACAGGTTGGGCCCCGGCGGCAGCGCGTCCAGCGCGACGAACAGCGTCAGGTCGAGCCCCATCGACCGCGCCGCCACGGCGACCGTCTCGGCGACCTTGCCGCCCATGCTCCAGCCGACCACGATGATCTCGTTGCCAAGCTTATTGGCATCGACCGCCCGGCGTGCGGCGGTCGCGACCTGCCGCCCCCAGTCAGTGATGCCGAATTCCGGATAGGGCTGCGCATAGACCGGGTTGTCGAGCGGATACGACGCGCCGAGGAACGAGAACCCCGCCCGCACGAGCCAATGGCTGAGGAAGTCGGCGTCGCGCCTGCCTGGGAACCGGTAGGCGATCCGCGCGAGGAACGACGTGCCGGGCACGAAGACGACCAGGGGGCGCTGTCCGTCTCCCTTCTCGAATTTGACCAGCGACGGATAGCCGGCAGCCTCGATGATCTCCTCGCCGGGGAAGAGCGGCGGTGCAGTCGCCGCCAGCAGACCCTTGGGAGCGAGCGATGCGGCCAACGCCGCGACGATGTGACGGCGCGTCAGGGTCACGCGGGCCTCCAATCAGCGAGCCAGGCGGAAGATCGGCGCCGCTTCGTCACGATCGATCGAGGGCGACAGCAGGCTCGGACCAGTCGCGCTTCAATCGCCCGGGCCGTCGAGGAAGCGCTCCACCCAGCGCCGCACGCGGGCGCAGTCGTTGGGCTGCGCGTGCGAGGCGATGGCCGGGTCCGACAGGTCGCCGAACCGGTCGCGCAGCGTCTCGATCAGCGCGGTGGCGAAGTCGGGCGTGAACTCCGGGTGGAACTGGAACGAGATCGCGTCGCCGTAGTCGAGCGCGGCATAGGGCGCGAAGTCGCTGGCGGCGACGACGCGCGCGCCGGGCGGGCAGGACGTGACCTGGTCCTGGTGCGTTGCCGCGACGTCGACGTGCGGCGCGTCGTCCATCCAGGGCGCGCGGTGCGCGACGGCGTAGCGATGCAGCCCGACGCCCCAGCCCTTGGCGGATTTTTCCGCGCTCCCGCCGAAGGCGACCGCCATGGCCTGATGGCCGAAGCAGATGCCGACGAACCTGGCCCGGCCGCGCGACTGCCGCAGGAAGGCAAGCAGCGGCGGGATCCAGGGCAGGTCGTCGTAAACGCCCGCGGGCGATCCGGTCAGCACGTAGGCGTCGCACGACGCATCGGACGGCAGCTCGCCGGAAGGCACGTCGAATATGTCCGCCTCCCGCGCGGGGCCGAGCATGCGCTGCACCATGCCGCCATAGCCGCCGAACCGGGCGCGCAACGCCTTCGGCGGCGCGCCGCATTCCAGGATGCCGATCTTCATCGGGCGAGTCTGGTGCGACGCGCGGCGGCCGACCAGAGCCGATTCGGCAAGGCGGCCCCGTCAGCCGCGGCGCGCGGCCCGGCGTCAGACCTTTTCGACGGAGGCCCGGTAGATCTCGTCGATCGCGCTGGCGAGCTCGGCGTCGAATTCGGCGTCCGTCATCGACACCTTGAGCCCCTCGGTGAGCGCGCGCGAGAAGCTCGCGATCATGCCGTGATTGTGGGCGAGGCGCTGGCACGCATCGTCGCGCGTGTAACCGCCGGACAGGGCCACGACCCTGACCACGCCCTTGTGGCTGATCAGCGGCGCGTAGAAGTCCGGCACATCCGGGATCGTCAGCTTCAGCATCACGCGCTCGCCCTCGGGCAGCGCGTCGAGGTGCCTCGTGATCTCGTCGCGCAGGATGGTCTCGGCGCCGGCCTTGTCCGGGCTCTTGATCGACACCTCCGGCTCGATGATCGGCACCAGTCCGTGGCCGCGGATCTGCGCGCCGATCTCGAACTGCTGCTTCACCACGGCGGCGATGCCGGTCTTCGACGGCAGGTTGATCACCGAGCGCATCTTGGTGCCGAACACGCCGAGCTTCACCGCGCGCGCAAGCAGCGCGTCGAGCCCCGGGATCGGCTTCATCACGCTGACGCCGTCGCTCTCCGCCTCCAGCCCCTTGTCGACCTTCAGGAACGGGACCACGCCGCGGTCCTCCCACAGGAACGTCGGCACCGGCCGGCCTTTCGCCTCGCCGTCCATCGTGCGTTCGAACAGGATGGCGCCGATGACCTTGTCGCCGGTGAAGGCGGGCGCGGATATGATGCGCACCCGCATCTCGTGCATCAGCCGGTACATCTCGGCCTCGCCGCTATAGGCGCTGTCCGGGATGCCATACAGGCGCAGCGCGCCGGGCGTGGATCCGCCGCTCTGGTCCAGCGCGGCGATGAAGCCGCCCTTGCCGGACATCTGCGCCATCATCTTGTCAGTGGACATGGTTCATCCTCGCCTGAGATTTCGATGCGAAACGAAAGCGCGTCCGACGCCGGCCGGTCGCCGCGAGGCGATCCATCTCGGTACCGGGCCCGGACCCCGCAAACCCCGCCCCGCCGCGCCGTCACGATCGGTTCATGCCGCATATGCGACATGTCGGCTGCCTCGTCGCAAGCGCCGATATGGCGCGAAGCCAGCCGTGGCAGCAAGCAGGGCCGAACGGCCGAGCTTTTCCGCCCGCCTCCGGCTGACGATACGGTTTCAGTGCGCGCAACGTCAGGCAGCGAGGTCGTGGCGGATCCAATCGGTGACCGAGGCGTGGCGGGGCGTCCAGCCGAGCACCTCGCGGGAACGCCGTCCGCGCACGCGGCTGTTGGAGGCGAGCGAGAATACCGCGCGCTGAAATCCGAGTTGCGCGATCGCGTCCTCGACCGGCCACGCCTGCGGCGCGCCGAGGCCGAGCGCGGCGGCGATGGCGGCCGTGATGTCGCGGAACGACGCCTCGCCGTTCTCGGCGAAGAAGAACGAACCGGGCGGCGCCTTGTCGAGTGCCAGCATGTAGAGGTCGGCGACGTCCTCGACATGGACGTTCGACCACACGTTGAGGCCACGCCCGACATGGCGCGCCACGCCGTGGCGGCGGGCGTCGGCGACAAGGGTCGGGATCTGCACGCTCTCGGCATGCAGACCGAGGCCGCTTCCATAGATCAGCGAGTTGCAGATCACCGCCGAGCGCACGCCGTTCTGCGATGCGTGCAGGATCAGGTTGTCGATCGCGACCCGCGCCGCTTTTTCGGGCACCGGTTCCGGCCGCGAGTCTTCGTCGTAGATGCGGTCGGAGAACTCGCCGCGTGCGTAGTCGGAGACGACGGTGGTTCCGCTGGTGTGCAGCAGCGGCTTGCCGGTGCCGGACAGGGCGGCGACCAGCGCCTCCGCGGCGCCGCGATGGTCGCTGTCGGCGGCGTTGACGACGGCGTCCGCGCGGCGCGCCTCGCGCGTCAGCAGGGCGGCATCGTCGAGGCCGCCGAGGATCGGTTCGATCCCCCGATCCCGCAGCGCCGCCGCCTTGTCCTCCCCGCGCACGAGGCCGGCGACGCTGTGGCCGGACGCAAGCAGGCGATGCGCGACCGTGCCGCCGATGTAGCCGCTCGCGCCGGTGATGAAGACGTGCATGCGGACGGCCTCCTTGACCCGGACAGCGGCAGAACGGTCTTGAGGTCGACCATACCTCGTCATGACCGGGCTTGTCCCGGTCATCCACGACTTGGCTTCGGTGCAGCAAGGCAGCAAGCAAGCAAGTCGTGGATGGCCGGGCCAAGCCCACGGCTGTCCGGTTCGTTTTGGGCTGACAAAGCGCACGGCGTTGATTCTACTCGGTTCGATGCGTTTCCCGACGAATCGGACATGAGCAGGACCCGCGCCGTGCCGCACCAGAATACTGTCTTTCGGCAATTGACCAACCGGCTTCCTTGGGGCGTGCTCGGCCGCGCGATCGAAGCTTCCCGGGCCGACAAGGGCATCCGCCGGCTGCCCACACGCGAGCTGCTGCTGGCGCTGCTGTTCGCGCAAACCGCTGACGCCGAAAGCCTGCGCGACATCGAGGCGGCGCTCGAGGCGCATGCCGCGCGACGCTACCACTCCGGCCTTGCGGCGGCACGCCGCTCGACGCTGGCCGATGCGCTGGCCAGCCGGCCGGTCGAGGTATTCGCCGCGGTGCTGTCCGCCCTGATCGCGCAGCTCACCGGCAGGCTGCGCCGAAACCTCGGCGAGTGCGTCCGGCTGATCGACTCCACACCGGTGAAGCTGAACAGCCTGAGTGCTGACTGGGCGCGCTTTTCCGCCAACGTCTGCGGTGCCAAGGCGCACGTCATCTACGACCCGGATGCCGACTGCCCGCTCTACCTCGAGGTCACGCCGGCCAACGTCAATGACATCACGGCTGCCAAGGCGATGCCGATCGAGACCGGCGCCACGTATGTCTTCGATCTCGGCTACTACGATTTCGCCTTCTGGGCGGAGCTGGATGCGGCGGACTGCCGGATCGTCACCCGGCTGAAGTCGAACACGCCGCTGGCGGTCATCGAAACCCTGCCGGTGGCGGAAGATGCGCCCAGCGTGCTGTCCGACCGGATCGGCTTCCTGCCGGAGCGGATGGCGAGGAGCCGACGCAATCCGATGCACAACGCCGTGCGCGAGATCAGGGTGAAGACGGAAACCGGCAAGATCCTGCGTATCCTCACCAACGATCTGGACGCGCCGGCCAGCGAGATTGCCGCGCTCTACAAGCGGCGCTGGGCGATCGAGCTGTTCTTCCGCTGGATCAAGCAGACATTGCAGGTGAAGCACTTCTACGGCACCAGCGAGAACGCCGTGCGCATCCAGATCACCGTGGCGCTGATCGCCTTCGTGCTGATCAAGCTGGCGCATGTCGCGCAACACGCGGTGACGAGCCTGACACGCTACGCTCGGCTGGTCGGCCACGCCGTGCTCCACCGCAAGCGTCTCGATAGGTTCGGGCCGCGCGCCGGACCGCCAGACCACGCGGCGGCTCACAACCCAGCCCAAGGCGCGCTACTTTGGATATGATCCGCGAACCGGACAGCCGTGGCACAAGGCCGGCCATGACGGGTACCTGGTTGTGGACGAAATTACGTGTCCTTCCACGCCTGCACGAAATTCGCCAGCTCGGTCGGGTCCATGTCCGACACCGCCCACAGCACCATGCCGCCCTGCAGCCAGCAGATGTAGTGGTAACCCTCGCGCGTGCCCTCGCGCGCCGTCGCGTTCGCGTCGGCCGGGCGGATGAACACGTCGACGATGTGCTTGCCGGCGCGGTACGACAGCGCCGCCATCGTGTGGCCCGCCGCGTAGTCCAGCCGGCCGCCGAGCAGCGGATACCGCTCGAACTGCGGCACCGGCGGGGCGAAGTCGATGCGGCCGTCGAACCACGGCTTGACCGTGTGGTGGTCGCTCGACTCCACGTCGATCAGATGCCCCGGCTGCAGCGCGCGGATGTGGTCGGCGATGATCTGGTCCGCCGGATTGGTAGTGGCCGGCTGGAACACCGCGAACGTGACGCTCGCGGCAAGCGCGGCGCCGGCGACGAAGCCGATCGTCTCACGCGTCCAGCGCCGCGCACGCGGCCGGAACGGCACCACCACGGCGCCCTGCGGCGCGGGCACGACCGCGGCCTGCAACGCCGCGCGCAAAGCCGCGGGCGCCTCGTAGCGCGGCGCTTCCTGTGCGATGCGCGCCGATAGCGCGGAAAGCCGCTTGCGCAGGCTCGCGCACGCCGCACAACCCGCCTCGTGCGCGGCCAGGCGCGCGGCCTCGGCGGGCGACAATTCGCCGTCCAGGTCGGCCTGCAGCAGCAGCTGCCATTCGGTGCAGTCGGTCATGCCACGCCGACCTCCAGCAATGCCTGGCGCGCCCGCCACAGCCGCGACATCACCGTGCCGATCGGCACGCCGGCCACCTCGGCGATCTCCTTGTACGACAGCCCCTCGATCTCCCGCAGGACCAGGCATTCGCG
>DATEQV010000360.1:0-15181 GCA_035272265.1 Acidisphaera sp.
AGGACTCCCTGCGCCTACGCCGCAAGGTCGCGGCCTGGGATGATGACTTTCTCGCCGGCATCGTCGCCGCGTAAATCTTTCACCCGATTCCCCTGGCGTGCACCGCACCCCCCGGCCGCAGCGGCACCACCGCGTCCACCGCCGGAATCGGATCGCCGACGATCAGCAGGTAGCCGACCGCGCACACCGTCGCCACGCCGGCTGCCGTCACCAGCGCCGGCGTGAAGCTGCCGGTGCCCTGCACGATGAATCCCGTCACCATCGGCGCCAGCGCCCCGCCCAGGTAGCCGCCGAAATTCTGCATCGCGCCGATCGACGCCGTGCAGTTCGACGGCGCCGCGATCGGCGCCATCGCCCAGGCGGTCGACGACGACACGTACAGCAGGAACAACGACACCGAAATCGCAGCCACCGCGACCACGTTGCTCGGCGTCCACGCCGCCAGCAGCGTCGCCGCCGCGGTCAGCAGCAGCGATGCGGCCATCGGATACTTGCGGCTTCCCATCGGCGACCAGCCGCGCTTCACCAGCGCATCGGCGATCCGCCCGCCCACCAGACTGCCGACCACGCCGAACAGGAACGGAATCGCCGCCACCCAGCCGGTGCGCTCGATCGTCATGCCGCGCGCCTTCTCCAGGTACACCGGCAGCCACGTGTTGTACACCCAGGTGACATACACCGTGCCGAAGAAGCCGATGATCATTCCCCAGGTGGTGCGATACTCGAACAGCCGCCGCCACTCGCGCCACGTCACCGAACGGTGCGCCACCGCGGCGTCGCCCTCGTCCAGGTAGCCCTGCTCCTCTTCCGTCAGCCTCACGTCGCCCGGGTCGCGGTGCAGCAGGAAGAACAGCGCCGCCACCGCCAGCCCGGCGAGCCCCATCACCACGAACATCCAGCGCCAGCCCAGGTTCAGCATCAGCACCGTCAGCAGCGGCACCGCGATCGCCGTGCCCAGCGTCGACGAGCAGTTCCAGATCCCCGTCGCCGTGCCGCGCACCCGCACGCTGAACCAGTCGCGCACCACGCGCGCGCAGGTCGGGAACATCGGCGCCTCGCCCAGGCCCAGCAGCACGCGGGCGCCGAAGAACTGGGTGAAATTCTGCACCACCCCGCCGAGCAGCTGTGCCAGCGACCACAGCGCCAGCGCCGTCGGCAGCATCCGCCGCGGGCCGATCCGGTCGACCAGCGCACCCGCCGGCAGCTGCGCGAAGGCATAGGCCCACAGGAACGCCGACAGCAGCAGCCCCATGTCGGCATACGACAGGCCCAGGTCCTGGCGGATCAGCGGGTTGGCGACCGCCAGCGTCGCGCGGTCGATGTAGTTGATCACGCCGCTCAGCACGAGCAGCGCCAGCGCGGTGCGCTGCACCCGCAGCACGCGCCGCGAGCACTCGATATCGGCCATTGGTTTCCTCCCGTCTCGCATGACGATGCGCCCGGTCCGGCCGTTCGCCAAGCCCGTTGACCCACGTCAACGAGGCCGGCGCGGCCATCAGCTAGACGGTCGGGTCAGGCAGCCAAACCGCGAGCGACATGAAGACCGCGATCCTCGACGCGATCGGCGAAACCGCGCTGCGGCGCGCCACCCTGGTCAACGCGGCCCTCGCCGCCAACGACCGGGTCAAATACCTGTTCTCGCTGCTGCAGATGGCCGTCGCCCACGCGCAGACGCCGGATGCGCCGTCGTCCGCGCTGAAGCGCGAACGCCTCGCCGCCGGCGTCGACGACATCGGCTTCGACACCGCCGTCGCCGGCGCGCGGCGCGAAGGCGAGCAGATCCGCATCCCCGGTGCCGCTCGCATGATGGCCCGCATCGCGCAGGACATGCGGACGATGGCCGCCCCGCTGCTCGAAGGCCCGCAGGCCGAGACATGGCAGAAGCGCCTGTCCGCGCGGCTCGCCGAGCTGCCCCCTGCCGCCGACGATCTGGTGGACGGGCCGGCCGTCCTCGCCGTGACCTCGGCGGACCGCCGCTCCGGCGCCGACAGCCTGCACCTGCTGGTGATGGACCTGCATCGCGAGCTCAACGCCATGCAGGCGGCGCTGGCCGAGGCCACGCTCGACGGCGCGTCCGTTTATGGCATCGCCGACTCCGACAAGCCTTTGATTGCCGCCTTCATGCGCGGCCTGAACCGCACCGCGCCGCTGAAGTTCGACCACCCCGGCCTCGCCACCACCGCCACGCGCAACGCCGGCCGGCTGATCATCCAGAACGACATCGGCACCACCGACGCGCACGTCATCGTCGTGCATGTCGAAGAACGCCGCATCAGCGTCACCTACACCGACATCCACCCCGAGCGGCTGCATTTCCTCACGGACATCCTGACCGGCTTCCGCTGGAGCGACAGCCCCGCCAGCGCCAGCCGGACCGATCACGGCCTCGCTTTCGAGATGGCGGTCGGCAGCTTCGACGCGGCGGACGACGCGGCGCTGCTCGGCGCCCTCGAACTCGTCGGCTCCCGCCTCGTCTTCCTCATCGACTGGAACCGCGCGCGCAAGGAGTTGCGCGGCTTCCTGCGCGGCCGCGACCGCGTCGCGGTGCTGCGCTGGGCGGCGGATCACGAGATCGGCCATCGCGGCTTCCTCGCCCTCGGCGGCGCCAGGCTGATCAACCGCGCCATCGAAGCGGCGGGTAGTTCGGCGCTGCATTTCGGCGACCGGCTGTGCGACGTGCTCGGCGACGCTGCGGCGCGCGACTTCGTCTGCTTCGTCCTGCGCGTCGCGTCCGAGGGGCTGCGCGCCGGACACTCGTCGGGCCTCATCCACGACCGCATCCGCACCGAGCTGCACGCCCATGTCAGCAACGAAGGCCGCCGCCTGCTGCACAAGCTCGCCGACCACGCCGCGCTGATCTTCGAGATCGCGACCATGCTGCGCGAGGGCCTGCGCGACTGCGCGACCGACATCGGCGAGCAGCTCGCCGGCCGCGCCCGCGGCTTCGAGCACGAGGCCGACGTGATCGTGAACGAGATCCGCGAATCGGTGCGGCGACGCGCCGAGCAGGCGCCGCTGCTGCCGATCGCCGAAGCCGCCGACGACGCCGCCGACGAGCTGGAAGAGGCCGCGTTTCTGGCCGGCCTGCTCGCCCGCACCGAGGCGGACGGCGAACCGCTCGCCTCGCTCACCGCGCTGGCCGATCTGATCACCGAGGGCGCGCAGGAATGGATCAAGGCGCTCGCCGACGCCGCGACACTCGGCAGCCCGCAGGAGGGTGTGACGGTGACGCGCGCGGACACCGAGGACTTCCTCACCGCCGTCGACCGCATCCTCGCCCTCGAACATCAGGCGGACGATGCCGAGCGCGCGCTCACCTATGCCGCCGTCCGCCACGCCCGCGATTTCCGCCAGCTGCATCTGTACGCCACCATGGGCAGCTCGCTCGAAGAGGCGGCCGACAGCCTCAAGCGCGCGGCCCTTCGCGCCCGCGATCACATGATGGGAAGCGTGCTCCGTGACTGACGATCGGACACCCGAGCTTTATGTCATCGCGCCGGGCGCCGCCCTGCCGCGCGGCGGCGCGGCCGAGGTCGGCAACAAGGCATGGAACCTGATGCGCCTGGCCGCCGCCGGCCTGCGCGTGCCGCCCGGCTTCGCGCTGCCGACGCACTGGTGCCGCAAGCTGAAGTCGGACGCGGCAGCGGACCTTGCGACACCGCTGCGGCGCGGCATCGCGTGGCTCGAACAAACCAGTGGCCTCGGCTTCGGCTCGCCGCGCCGGCCGTTGCTGGTGTCGGTGCGTTCCGGCGCGCCCGTCTCGATGCCGGGCATGCTGGACACGGTGCTCGACATCGGCCTCAACCGGACGACGGTCGAAGGCGTGATCCGGCTGACCGGCAACCCGCGTCTGGCCTGGGACAGCTATCGCCGCCTCGTGCGCGGCTTCGGCGAAGTCGTCACCGGCCTGCCGGCCGATGCCTTCGATGCGGTCACCGCCGAGATCGCCGGTGCCGATCCGCCGCCCGGCGGCTACGATCATCTGGCCTTGCGCGCGGTCACGCTCGCGATGCTGGATCAGTATCGCGCGCTCGCCGGCGAGCCGTTTCCGGACGACGTGCACGACCAGCTCGCGCGCGCCGCCGCCGCGGTGTTCGCGTCCTGGGATGCGCCCAAAGCCGTAACCTATCGCCGCCTGAACGGCATCGCCGACGACATCGGCACCGCCGCGACGGTGCAGATGATGGTGTTCGGCAACGCCGGCGGCGCGTCGGGCGCAGGCGTCGGCTTCACCCGCGACCCGGCGACCGGCGAGCGCACGCTGTACGTGGATTTCCAGTTCAACGGCCAGGGCGAGGACGTCGTCGCCGGACGCAACGTGCTCAACGACCGGACCCTGCTGCGCCGCCGCCTGCCGCTGCTGACGGGCGAGCTGGAGACCGGCTCCCGCGCGCTGGAGACGCTGTTCTGCGACGCGCAGGACTTCGAGTTCACCCTGCAGTCCGGCACGCTCTACCTGCTGCAGACCCGCTCGGCGAAAACCACGCCCTGGGCCAGGCTACGGATCGCAGTCGATCTGGTGACGGAGGGCGTGATCACGCCGGCGGAAGCGCTGGAGCGTCTGCACGGCCTCGATCTGGACAGCATCGTGCGCAAGCGGCTTGCCGGCACCGCGGGCGCGCCGCTGGCGAGCGCGCTGATCGCCAGCCCCGGGGTCGCGACGGGCGCGATTGCGCTGACGCCGGAGGCGGCCGAACGGATGGCCGGGACCGGACAGAAGGTGATCCTGGTCCGGCGCGACATCGCGACCGAGGACATCGCCGGCCTTGCCGGCGCCGAAGGCGTGCTGACCGCCGCCGGCGGGCGCACGTCGCACGCCTCGGTGGTGGCGCGACAGCTCGGCAAGGTTTGCCTGGTGGGCTGCACCGCGCTCGGCATCGACGCGGCGCGCCGTCAGTGCCGCATCGGCGGGCGCCTGCTGGACGAAGGCGAGACGATCTCGCTGGACGGCAACGCCGGACAGGTGTTCGCCGGCGCGCTGGAGGTCGTCACCGAACGGCCCGAGCGCGAACTCGCCGTCATCCGCGACTGGCGGCGCGCCGCCGCGGCTTGAGCGCTTACAGCACTTTCGCGCGAACAGTACGAACACGTCATGGCCCGCGAAGGCGGCCCATCTCATTTACCGTCATGGTCCGCGCAGGCGGACCATGACGACACCACGGTGAGTGCGAACACACCCACTCCGACGCCGAACCTAACCCACTTTGATCGGCTCGCGTATCGCCGCCTCGATCGCGCCCGCGATCGCGGCGGGGGTGAACGGCTTGCGCACCAGAATGCGGTGCATGTCTTCGCCCTTCAGCTCGTCCGGATCGGTGAACCCGGAGATCAGCACCGCCGGCAGACCGGGCAGGATCTCGTGCGCGAGGCGGATCAGCGCGGGCCCGCTCGTCTCCGGCATCACCACGTCGCTCACCAGCACGTCGGGCTCCGGATCTTCCTGCAGCCGGTTGAGCGCCGCCGCGGCACTTTCCATGTGCTCCACTTCGTAGCCCTGCGCCCGCAGGACCGCTGCCGTTACCTCGCGCACATCCGGATCGTCGTCGACCAGCAGCACCCGGGCTGTGCCGGCGCGTACCATCGCGCGCTCCGGCATCCGCGTGCCGACTTCCGGCACGTCGGCCGCCGCGCGCGGCAGCAGGATCTTCACCGTCGTTCCCCACCCCGGCACGCTGTCGATGGAAACGCTACCGCCCGACTGATACGCAACGCCGTGCACCTGGCTCAGCCCGAGGCCGGAGCCCTGGCCGGGCCGTTTCGTGGTGAAGAACGGCTCGAATGCCTTCGACAGCACGTCCGGTTTCATCCCCGGCCCGTCGTCGCACACCGCGAGCGAGACGTAGTCGCCCGCCGGCAGCGCACCCGGCTCGTTGGACTCGCGCACGACAACGTCGGCCGTCTCGATGGTGATCGTGCCGCCGTTCGTCATCGCGTCGCGCGAGTTGATCACCAGGTTCAGGATCGACAGCTCGATCTGCGTCGGATCGACGCGCGCCAGCCACAACGGCTCTTGCAGGCGGAGCACGACCTTCATGCGGCTGCCCACGCCGCTCGCCACCAGGTCGCGCATGTTGCGCACGACCGCATTGAGGTCGACCGCACGGGGCACCAGCGGCTGACGGCGGGCGAAGGCCATCAGCTGGCCGGTCAGCGTCGCACCGCGCTCGGCCGCGTTGCGCATCGTCGTCAGGCGCGTCACCGTCTGCTCGTCGTGCTGGCCTTGCAGCATCAGGTCGATATTGCCGAGCACGACCGACAGCAGATTGTTGAAATCGTGCGCGACGCCGCGCGTGAGCCGTCCGATCGTCTCCGCACGCTGCGCCTGCAGCAACGCTGCCTCGGCGCGCTCGCGCTCGGCCATTTCGGCCCGCAGGTAGCTATTGACCTGCGCCGCGTCGGCCATCAGCCCCTCGACCTGCCGCGAGCGCCGCGCCAGCATGATGACCAGGCCGCCGATCGACAGACACGCCGACAAGGCGGCGGCGGAGAAGGCCGTGGTCTGGCGCCGCCAATCCGACAGCACGGCGCCCTCTTCGACCGACACGTTCACCGCAAGCGGAAAAGCCTTCAGCGCACGAATGGCGAGCACGCGCCGGCTGCCGTCCACGGGACTGTCCATGATCACGGTGCCGGCCTGGGCATGCGCGAGGACGTCACGAAATGGCGGCAGGTCGGCGTAGCTCTGGCCGATCATCCCGTCGGCATGCGGGAAGCGCGCGAGCACGGTGCCGTCGCGCCGGTGCAGCACGATCGCGCCGTTTTCGTCGAGCCGCACGGCATCGTAGAACTCTTCGAAGTAGCGCAGGTTGAGCACGGCGACGGCGATCCCCGTCACCCGCCCCTGCCGGTCGGAGGTGGCGCGCGAGACGAGGGCGTACCACGCCCCATCCGCGTCGCGCACCGGATCGCTGATATGCAGGTCGCCATTCGGCGTCGCGATGGCCTGCTGCAGAAGCTGCTCCCCGGCCGGCGGCAACATCGTCGGAGGATGCGGCTCGGACGAGTACAGGATGTGTCCCGTGACGTCCGCGACCATGACCGCCGTCACCTGACGCACACCGGCGATCCGGCGTGCGAGCACGGCGTTGATGTCGGTACCGGCCGGCGACGATTGGTCGGCATCGATCGCTGACTTCAGCAGGAAGTCGACCGTCTCCAGCGCGCGGCCCGTCTGCTCGGCGAAGACCATGTCGAGCTGCGACAGCTGCCGCTGCGTCTCGAAAAGGATCTCGTTGCGGGTGCCCATCGCCGTCAGGCCCGTCACGGCCAGAATGCCTGCGATGAGCCCGGCGCCGAGCAGAAGCAGCATGCCGCTGACTTTTGGCGGGCGTCGGTCGTCCCTGGGCGGGTCGGTCTTGTCGCTCATGACACGTACGCGAAGTCCGGGGCGAGAGAAGCGCGGTCGAACGCCGCGCCGCAAGGCTTAGTTTGGCGTGACAGTTGTAATCACTTCATCGCCATCGCGAACCCGGTACGGTCGAGCGTGCGGTCGATGGCGGCAGCAAGCGCCCGCGCCTGCATCTTCGCGAGCGACGCGGGCGAGCCGAGGAACTGGTTGTCCTCGGCCAGGTAGTTGTCGCCGCGCCGCTCGGCGTAGGCGCGCGTGTTGTACACCTCGCGGCCGGTGCGGCGATCGACCAGCCGGAACACCAGATCCACCTCGGATTGCCGGTCCGCCCATTGCTGGCCGTCGAGCGCGAGGACCTCGACCTGCAACTCGTACGCGCCGCTGCCGTCCGTTGCGAGCTCGTTGCGTGCAACCAGCGCGCGATAGACGATGTCGCCTACAACCTGGGAGACGTCCGGTGCGACCTCCAGCGTCTTCAGCGGCTTGCCGTCCGGTCCCATCACCGCGCCGACCACCCGCGCCCCGCGCCCGCGCTCGTCGGCGACCAAAAGGCGCCCGATCATCGGCCGCGCCGCCGTCACCGGATGCGGCGGCGGCGCGTAGGTCAGTGACACCGGACGCACGCAGCCGGCGAGCAAGCCGCCAACCAGCGCACATAGACCGATCCTGATGGCTCGCATCCTACGCCCCTTGCCCGACCGGCTCCGGCGCGACCGCGGGAATCGACAGCCCCCGCACCAGCCACGCCGAAAGCACATAAACCACTCCCGCCATGATGAACGCCGCACCCGGCACGCTGGCGGCGAAGTGGTTGAACAGCAGCGCGGCGACGATCGGCGCCACCACCGCCGTCAACCCCTGCACCGACGACAGCGCGCCCTGCATCTCGCCCTGCTGGTCCGCCCCCGCCGCGCGCGACACCAGCGACTGCACCCCCGGCCCGGCGACCGCGCCCAAGGCCTGCACGACGATCGCCGCGTAGATCACCGCCGGATGCGCGGCGGCGGCGAACAACCCGTAGGCGACCGCGCTCGTCAGGTTGGCGGTCATCACCGCCCGCCGCTCCCCCAGCCTGGCGATCGCCTGCCGGACCACGACCAGCTGCACCACGATCTGCGACAGCCCGACCAGGCCGAGCGCCAGCCCGTTCTGCTCGGTCCCCCAGCCGTAGCGCTGCTGCGTGTAGAGTACGAAGGTCGCCTGCAGCGTCCCCATGCCGACCCAGGAACACGCCCAGGCGCCGGCCAGCCGCTTGCGGTCGGCGGTCGCGGTCAGCGTCCGCCACGACCCGAGCACGTTGGCCCGCCGCCAGTCGAACCTGCGCCGCCGCGATGCCGGCAGGCTCTCCGGCAGCACCAGCAGCCCATACAGGAAGTTGCACGTCGACAGGCCCGCCGCCACCAGGAACGGCAGCCGCAGGCTGACGCCGCCGAGCAGCCCGCCGACCGCCGGCCCGAGCACGAAGGCAGCGCCCCAGACCGCGCCGACCAGCCCGAACCGCTTGGCGCGGTTGGCCGGGCTGGTGATGTCGGCGATGTAGGCGTTGACGGCCGAAACATTCGCCGCCGTCGCCCCGGCCAGCAGCCGCGCGACATAGACCCAGGCGATGGTAGGCGCTGCGGCGAGCAGCAGGTAGCTCAGTCCCAGCCCGCCGACCGAGATCAGCAGCACCGGACGCCGCCCGAACCGGTCCGACAACCCGCCCAGGATCGGCCCGGCCAGGAACTGCGCCCCGGAATAGGTCGCCACCACCGCGCCCTGCCAGAGGACCGCGTTGCTCGGCGACAGGCCGGTCAGCTCGCGGACCAGCGACGGCACCACCGGGATCACGATGCCGATGCCCAGGCTGTCGATCGCCAGCGTGACCAGCACGAAGACCAGCGCCGGAGTGTTCCGCCTCATCGCTGCCCCGCCCCCGCGCCCGCCATCGCCACGCACTTGCGCATCACCGACGGCAACGCGGCCCGCGCCAGCGCGGCGCGCGGCCGGATGATGCCAGCGGCGTCGATGGCCGGCACCTCGGCCGCATAGAGCGCGATCCGCAACTCGAAATGCGTGAAGACGTGGCGCACCTCGCCGGCCGGGCGCCATGCGGCCGGCATCGGCGCGTGCGCCGCCGCCTCGTCCCACGCCCACGGCGCGTCGCGCCACGGCGTGCCGGGCAGCTCCTCCATCCCGCCGAGCAGCCCGGCCTCCGGACGGCGGCGCAACAGCACGCAACCGGCCGCGTCGCTCAGCCAGAAATGCACGCCGTGGCGCCGGGGGCGCGGCTTCTTCGGTGACCGACGCGGCAGCTCCGCCGCGATCCCCGCCGCCCGCGCCCGGCAGGGGTCGCGCCAGGGGCAGATGCCGCAGGCGGGCGCCGCCGGGGTGCACACCGTGGCGCCGAGGTCGAACAGCGCCTGCGCGAAGTCGGACGCTCGCGCGCGAGCGTTCGCGTCCTCGCCCAGCGCGGCCGCCGCCTCGCGCAGCGCCGGCTTGGCCGCCGGCAGCGGAGTCTCGACCGCGAACAGCCGCGCCGCCACGCGCTCGACATTGCCATCCACCGGCACGCCCGGCAGCCCGAACGCGATCGCGCCGATCGCCGCCGCGGTATAGGGGCCGATGCCCGGCAGCCCCTGCAGACCATCGACGTCGCGCGGAAACCCGCCGCACGCGGCGATCGCGCGCGCGCAAGCGTGCAGGTTGCGGGCGCGGGCGTAGTAGCCAAGCCCGGCCCAGGCGGCGAGAACCTCGTCCAGCGCCGCCAAGGCAAGCGCCTCGATCGTCGGGAAGCGGCTTACGAACGCCTCGTAGTAGGGTATGACCGCGGCGACCGTGGTCTGCTGCAGCATGATCTCGCTGAGCCAGACGCGATACGGATCGGCCGCCTCGCCCGGCAGCATCCGCCAGGGCAGGCGGCGGCGGTGGCGGTCGTACCAGGCCAGCAGCGCGCCGGCATCCGGCGTCGCGTGGCTGGCGGCAGGGGCGCGAGAGGACACGAGCCGGATATGACCGCCCGCAGCACATCCGCCAACGGCGGCGCCAAAGGCAGCCCCAAAGGCACCCCCAAGGGCAGCCCACTCCACGACCCGGCAACCCGCTACCCGTACGGCCCGCGCCCGCTCGCCGCGCTGATCCCGGGCGTGGCCCGCGCCACCTACCGCCGCCAGGGCACTGCGACGGCGCAGATCCTCGCCGACTGGGAAGCGATCGTCGGCCCGGCGCTCGCCGCGGTCACCGTCCCCCGCCGCCTCTCCGCCGGCACGCTCACCCTCGCCTGCAGCGGACCGATCGCGACCGAACTGCAGCACGTCTCGACGCAGCTGCTGGAGCGGATCAACGCCGCGATCGGCCCAGGGTCGGGCGGCCAGCGGCCGGGCAGTCCTGCCGCCGTCGAGCGGCTGCGCTTCGTGCAGGACCTGCGCCTCCGCCCCATCGCATCGCCCGCCGCCCTTCCAGACCCCGCACCTTCGCCCGATCTGCCCGGTCTGCCGCCCGGCCCGGTCCGCGACGCGCTGGAAGCGCTCGGCCGGGCGATGCGCGCCTCGACTCCTGCCGTCCCGGACGTTAAGTTGTAAAGTCAAGAGGTTGCTCGAATGCCTTCCACCCGCCGCACCCTGCTCATTGCCGCGACGTCCGCGATCGTCCCCGCCGTGCTGCGGCCGGGCGCCGCGCGCGCCGAGGACCCGCGCGAGACCCCGCGCTTCATGGGCTCGCCGGACGCTAAGGTGACCGCGACCGAGTGGTACTCGATGACCTGCCCGCACTGCGCCCGCTTCGCGGCCGAGGTGTTCCCGCAGATCAAGGCCCAGCTGATCGACACCGGGAAGCTGAAATACGTGTTCGGCGACTTCCCGCTCGACCAGCTCGCTCTGACCGCGGCGATGGTGGCGCGGACGCTGCCGGCGGACCGCTACGAGCCGTTCGTCATGTCGCTGCTGTCGAGCCAGATGCAGTGGGCCTACGGCAGCGGCAACCACACCGAGCAGCTGTTCGCCCGCGCCGCCATCGCCGGCATGAGCCGCGCGACGTTCGACGCCGCGATGCAGGACCAGGGCCTGCGCGACTGGATCCTGACCGAGCAGAAGGCGGCGCAGGACAAATACTCGGTGGACTCGACTCCGACGTTCATCGTCGGTCTGCGCAAGGCGTCCGGGGAGATCAGCTTCGACGCCTTCAACCAGCTCGTGCAGTCCGCATCGAGCTGACCACGCCAGGGGGGCCATTTGCCCGTTCGTTTCAGCCGTCTTCGCATCGCCGGATTCAAGAGTTTCGCCGAGCCGGTTTCCTTGGACATTTTGCCGGGGCTGACCGGCATCGTCGGGCCGAACGGCTGCGGCAAGTCCAACGTCGTCGAGGCGCTGCGCTGGGCGATGGGCGAGAACTCCGCCCGCAGCCTGCGCGGCGGCGAGATGCAGGACGTCATCTTCTCGGGCACCGCCGCCCGCCCCTCGCGCAACATCGCCGAGGTGACGCTGGCGCTCGACGAAACTCAGGGCGCCGCCCCGCCGCCGTTCCACGAGCAGCCGGAGCTGGAGATCAGCCGCAAGATCGAACGCGGCGCCGGCAGCACCTACCGCGTCAACGGCCGCGAGGTGCGCGCCCGCGACGTGCAGACGCTGTTCGCCGACCTCGCCAGCGGCGCGCATTCCTCGGCGATGGTCAGCCAGGGGCGCGTCGGCGCGATCGTCAACGCGCGCCCCGAGCAGCGGCGCGCCATCCTCGAGGAAGCCGCCGGCATCACCGGCCTGCACGCCCGCCGGCACGAGGCCGAGCTGAAGCTGAAGGCCGCCGAGGCCAACATGGCCCGCGCCGAGGACCTGCGCGGACAGCTCGAAGCGCAGCTTGCCGGCCTGAAGCGGCAGGCGCGCCAGGCCAGCCGCTGGCGCAACATCTCCGGCGCGATCCGCAACGCCGAGTGCGAGCTGTTCGCCATCCAGCGCGCCCGCGCCGATGCGACCCGCGCCGCCGCACAGGCCGCGCTGCACGACGCCGAGATGGACGTCGCCGCCGCGACCGAGGCGGCGACCGCCGCCACCGCGCAGGCCACCGACGCCGCCGCCGCCCTGCCGCCGCTGCGCGAGACCGAGGGCGACGCCCGAACCGAACGGGAGCGGCGCAAGCTCGCCAGCGAGCAGCTCGCCGCCGAGCAAGCGCGCGCCGAACAGGCGCTGGCCACGCTACGCCAGCGCATCGCTGAAATCGCCCGCGACCTCGACCACGCCGACCGGCTCGGCGCCGAAGCGACCGCTTCCGGCGAGCGGCTCGCGGCGGAGACAGCCACGCTGGAAGCCTCCTCCGCGCAGCATCCGGCGCTCGCGGAACAGGCGACGGCGGAGGCGGCGGAAGCCGCCGACGCGGTGCGTGCCGCCGATGCCGAAGCCAACCGGGCAACCGACGAGGCCGCCGCGGCCAACGCCGCGCACCAGGCGGCGACGGCGGAGCACGCCCAGGCCGAGCAGCGGCACCGCCGCGTGTTCGGCCAGCGCGCCCACGTCGAGGCGGCGCGAGACCAGTTGGCCGGAGAAGCCGTTCCGGCAGAACGAATCGAGGCCGCAGATTCGGAACTCGCCGCCGCCGAGTCGGCCCTCGCCGAGTCGCGCGCCGGCCTGGAAACGGCTGAATCCGCACGGCACGACACCCACGCTGCATTGGCCTCCGCACGGGAGCGCGAATCGGCCGCGGACTCGGCGCACGCAAGGCTGCGCGCCGAATCGCAGGCGCTGGCCGAGGTGCTGGCCGTGCACGACGGCGAACAGTGGCCGCCGATGGTCGACGCGCTGTCCGTGCCGGCGGGCCTGGAAGCCGCGCTCGGCGCCGTGCTGGGCGAGGAGCTGAACTCCGCCGCCGACCCGAACGCGGCGCGGCACTGGCGCGAACTGCCGCCGCTCGATCCCGTCCCCGCGCTGCCGGACGGCGTGACGGCGCTCGCCGAGCATGTCCAGGGGCCGGCAGCGCTGTCCCGCGCCCTCTCGCAGATCGGGCTGGTCGACGGCGACGCGCAGGCCGAGGCGACGCACGCATCGCTGCGTCCCGGACAGTCGCTGGTGTCCCGCGAAGGCGGCGTGTGGCGCTGGGACGGCTACACGATCCGCCCCGGCACGCCGACGGCCGCCGCGATCCGCCTGCAACAGCGCAACCGGCTCGCCGCATTGCGCGAGCGGCTCGCCGAAGCCGAGGCGGACACCGCCGCGGCGCGAGCCGCGCGAGAGGCCGCGCAGCTCGCCGAACGTGCCGCCGTGGACGCCGAACGCGACGCCCGCACCGCCGCCAGGACGGCGGAGCAACGGCTCGAACGGGCCCGCCGCGACGCCGCACAGTTGCGCAGCCAGGCGGCGCAGATCGCCGCGCGGCTCGCCGCCACCGAGGAACAGGCCGCCCGTCTGGCCGCCGAGTGCGCCGAGGCGCAGGCGGCGCTCGATGCTGCGGCGGCGCGCCGCGCCGGCCTGCCGGACCTCGCCGCGTTGCGGGCGGCGGTCGAGGCCGCGCGATCTTCCCTGTCGGCGGCACGCGGCACCGAAACGACCGCCAAGGGACGGGTCGATGCGCTCGCGCGCGAAGCCGCCGCGCGGGCGGCGCGGCTGACGTCGCTCGCCGAGGAGCGCGCCGCCTGCCAGCTGCGCGCGACCGACGCGGCCCAGCGCGGCGCCGAGCTGCGCCGGCGTCAGGCCGAGGCGTCGGCGGAGCAGGACACGCTGGCCGCCGCCCCGGCCGAGATCGCCGCGCGCCGCGCGGCCGCCGTCGAGGAACTGGACGCAGCCGATTCCGCCCATCGCCACGCCGCCGACCGGCTGACCGCGGCCGAGACGGTTGCAAACGAAACCTCGCGGACGGCGCGTGCCGCCGAAGCAACGCTCCACGCCGCGCGCGAAGCGGCGATCCGCGCACAGGCCGGCGCCGAGGCCGCCGACCACGCCTGGGGCGTCGTCGCCGAGCGCATCCTGGAAAAGCTCGGCGCCGCCCCCGGCCTGCCCGATCCGCCGGCGGAGCTGTCGAACGAGACCGAGGAGCGCGCGCGCCGCAAGCTCGAACGCCTGCTCAAGGAACGCGACGAGATGGGCCCGGTGAACCTGCGGGCCGAGATCGAGGCGGACGAGGTCGACAAGCAGATCGCGTCCATTGTCCACGAGCGCGAGGAACTGACCGCGGCGATCGCCAAGCTGCGCGGCTCGATCGGCCATCTGAACCGCGAGGGGCGCGAGCGTCTGGGCGCGGTGTTCGCCGACATCGACCGGCACTTCCAGGCGCTGTTCACCCGCATGTTCAACGGCGGGCGGGCGCATCTGGCGCTGGTCGGCTCCGACGATCCGCTGGAGGCGGGGCTGGAGATCTTCGCCCAGCCGCCGGGCAAGAAGCTGGCCACGCTGTCGCTGCTCTCGGGCGGCGAGCAGGCGCTGACCGCGCTGTCGCTGATCTTCGCGGTGTTCCGCTGCAACCCTGCGCCGGTCTGCGTGCTGGACGAGGTGGACGCGCCGCTCGACGACGCCAACGTCGAGCGCTTCTGTTCGCTGCTCGACGACATGGTGCGCGAGACGCACACGCGCTTCATGGTGGTGACGCACCACCCGCTGACGATGGCGCGGATGGACCGGCTGTATGGCGTGACGATGCAGGAGCGCGGCGTCTCGCGCCTGCTCTCGGTCGACCTCCAACGCGCCGCCGCAATGGCCGAGGCCCCCCGCATGGCGGCCGAGTAGCCTGGGCTGCGGCCCGGTCCACCGGCCGGGTGCGTGCCCGACGTGGTTGCCACCGCGACGCCGACACGACCGACGCCGGCCAGAGCGTCATCGCACTGACCTCGATGTCGTCATGGTCCGCGAAGGCGGACCATCCACGCCTTCCTTCCGTTCG
>DATEQV010000361.1:0-3721 GCA_035272265.1 Acidisphaera sp.
TCTGCCTCTCGTTCTGGGACTATCTCGGCGCCCGGCTCGGTGCCGCCGGCGCCCCGGCGGTGCCCCGCCTCGCCGACCTCATCCGCTGCCGCGGCCAGCCCGCCTGAACGGGACGCCGCCCGGGGTTCTGCCCCGATTACCACGGGCCGCGCGACGGGGCGGGAGGCCGCATGACCGACCTGCCGTACGCCGATGCCGCGACGCGCGCCGCGTTGCTGGCGTGGCTCGACCGCTTTGCCGGCCAGGTGCGGGCGGTGGACTACGCCGCGGCGGCGCCGCTGTTCCACCCGGACGTGCTGGCCTTCGGCACCCACCGTGACGTGATCCCCGGCCTTGCGGCCTGGATCCGCACGCAGTGGGACAATGTGTGGCCGCGCACCGCGGACTTCCGCTTCGACCTCGACGCCACCCGCATCCTGGCGAGCCCGGACGGGCGCATGGCCGTCGCCGTCGCGCCCTGGACCAGCACCGGCTTTGCGCAGGACGGCACGCGCTTCGACCGCCCCGGCCGCGCGACGATGGTGTTCGAGCACACCGAGGCCGGCTGGCTGTGCGTGCACTCCCACATGTCGCTCAACCGAGGGGTGCCGCAGACGAGCCACGCCGACCGTACGGTGAAGGCGTGGCCTGCGGGCATCGAGCCGACAGGGCCGTAATACGTCCGGCCCGGCATCCGGGCCCGTCAGCACGGATGCCGCGCCGGGAATATCCGATGCGCACGTCAGTCATTGCGCTTGCGGTTCTGCTGCCGATTGACGATCAATGTCCTCCTCTCCGGGAAAAGGACCGCACGGATGAAGCGTCTTCTTGTGGCTGCGTTGGTGGCCGGCTGGGTGTCGCCGGCGTGGTGCCAGACGTTCTATGTCGGCCAGATCCTGTATTTCGCGTTCGACCGGTGTCCGTTCAACACGCTGCCGGCCTCGGGGCAGATCATGCCGATCCAGTCGAACCGACAGCTGTTCGGTCTGATCGGCAACGCCTACGGCGGCGACGGCACCACCACCTTCGCGATGCCGAACATTCCGCCGCCGTGGACGGTCAACCAGCGCGCCGGGGCGGTGTGCATCGTGACACAGGGCGCCGTCCAGTCGCGCAACTAGCGCGCGCCGAGATGTCGCTGCCAGCCACGCGCGCCGGCGGTTGCAGTCCTGATTTTGTTGCACCTACTCTGGGACGCCGGGTGCCGGGCTGAAGGCTTGGAGGGTGGACGTTGCGCTGGCTCCTGATCGTGGTCGCCGTTCTTGGCTTCGTGGTCCACGCCCATGCGCAGGGACTCGAGAAACGGGTCGCGCTCATCATCGGCAACGACGATTACCTGACCCTGCAACCCAAGCTCGCCAACGCAGGCAACGATGCACGCGCTATGGACCAGGCGCTCAAGGCGGCGGGGTTCGAGACCACGCTCAAGATCAACGCAAGGCGCCGAGAACTTTATCAGCTGATCGACGCTTTCGCCGGGCAGATCGCCGCATCGCCCGATACGGTCGGCCTGTTCTATTACGCCGGTCACGGCATCCAGGCGAACGGCACCAATTACCTGATCCCGGTCGACGCCGATATCGCCAGCGACGAGGACCTCGAGGCCGAGGCGGTCGACGCCGGCAAGGTGCTGCGCGCCATGGACCAGGCGCGCAACCGCATCAATATCGTCATCCTCGACGCCTGTCGCGACAACCCGCTGCCGAAGAGCCGCAGTCTGGGACGCGGTCTCGCCAGAATGGACGCGCCGCGCGGCACCTTCATCGGCTATGCCGCGGCGCCCGGCCAGACGGCGGCGGACGGGCCGAACGGCGGCAACGGCATCTTCACCAGCGAGCTTGTTCACGCAATCGGCGAGCCCGGCCTGCCGATCGAGCAGATGTTCAAGCGGGTGATCGCCGCGGTGGGCGAGCGCACCGGCGGCAAGCAGGCGCCGTGGATGGAGGTCTCGCTGCAGGGCGAATTCTACTTCGTCGCCCCGAGTGCGCAGCCGGCCGCCACCACGTCGACCGCCACGCCGGCCGCCGCCCAACCGGCAGCCACCCCACCGGCGGCCCCGGTGCCGTCGGCCCCGCCGCTGTCCGTCAGTTCGGCCGAGGTCGTGTTCTGGCAGTCGATCTCGACCTCGAACAACGCCGCGGATTTCGAAGCCTACCTGAAGGAGTTTCCGCAGGGTACGTTTGCTCTGCTGGCGCGCAACCGGCTTGCGATGCTGACGGCGCCGCCGAGGGCCACGGCGCCTGCGCCGGCGCCGGCACCGGCTGACGACGCGAGCTGGCCCGCCGCCGACCGGCAGACTGCGCAGTTCGAGCTCACCGTCCTGCAACACTTCCACGGGACTGTGGACGGTCAGTTCGGCGCCGATACACGGGCGGCCATTCAGCGTTGGCAGGCGTTCGACGCTCTGGAAGAGACCGGGCATCTGACGGCGGACCAGCGGACGCGGCTGACGGCCGAAGGGCAGCTTGTGTATGCGCTTCTGAACGTCGGCCCGATATCGCCGCGCGGCACCAGCGCGAACGCGATCAGGGACGCTTACGCCCGCTTCAACCGCGGCGCGGCACTCGAACGGGGTCAGGGGCAGCCGAAGGATGTGGCCGAGGCGGCCTACTGGTACGCCCTGGCGGCCTCGCAAGGCTGGGCGCCGGCCTACACCAACCTCGGAACCCTGTGGGTGCGCGGGGACGGCGTACTCAGACGCGACCCGGCAGCGGCAGAGCTGCTGTGGAAGGTCGCGGCGGCACTCGGCGAGGGGACGGCGATGTTCGACCTCGGCGTCATGTACGAGAAGGGAGTCGGCGTGGCCGCGAACCCCGCGACGGCAAAGCGGTGGTATGCGCGCGGCGCCGAGCGCAATCACGCCGGCAGCGTGGCGGCATTACAGAGGCTGGGCGGATGATGCGTGTCGTTGGTGCGTGCCTGCTCGCCATGACCCTCGCGAGCGCTGCGCTCGCGCAGGGCGCCGACCAGTTCGAGTCGGTGCCGCCTGCGAACCCGGCGCCTGCAAACCCGGCCCCGGCAAATCCGGCGCCGAGAGCGCGGCGAGTCGTTCCGCATCCGGCACAGGTGGTCCCCGCACCGGCTGCGCCCACCTCGGCTGTCCCCGCACCGGCTGCTCCCGTCGTCACCGCTCAAGAGCTGGAACAGCAGGGTGATGCGGCGTTCAGGAGCGCTGATTACGCCGAGGCGATCCGGTTGTATCGGCAGGCGGCGGGTCAGGGCAGCGGTACTGCAATGGGGCGACTCGGCATTGTGTACCAGCTTGGTCGGGGCGTGCCGCAGGACTACGCCGAGGCGATGCGCTGGTATCGGCAAGCGGCGGATCGGGGCGTTGCTGCGGCGATGAACGATATCGGCGTGATGTACCAGCACGGTCTTGGCGTGCCGCAGGACTACGTCGAGGCGATGCGCTGGTATCGTCAGGCCGCGAACAACGGCGGTCCGGTGGCACTGTTCAACGTCGGAACGATGTATGCGCTGGGGCTCGGTGTCGCCAGAGACTGCAATGCCGCCCGCCTCTGGCTCCAGCGGGCTGCCGCTGTCGGCGTCGATGCAGCAAGGGTCTGGCTGCAGTCGAACCCTAACTGTGGGGGGCGCTGATCTGAGAGGCTGAAAATGTATCGGCCGTTGAGGTGAGTTCGCTGAATCGTGTTTTGGTAGGACCGACGCGCGAGATGCTGGGACGCTCCTATGGCCGGAGCTGGGGGGCTTGTGGCGCGGGGTCTCTCACGTTGATCCGGTT
>DATEQV010000362.1:0-2374 GCA_035272265.1 Acidisphaera sp.
GAGCCGCGCCAGCTCGCCGAGCCCGGACGCACGCCCCAGTTCGCCCGCCACCACGATGCCGTGCGCCGGCGCCGGCGGGATCACGTCCGGCAGTGGTGCCACCAGCGCTGTCGCGGCTGCCAGCAAGCGACGCCGAGGACGCGCCGGCAGCGCGCGCCACAGCCTGTGCATGGGGGAGAGGGTCATGTGTTGGGCCGGGCGCCTTATAGGCGCGCAAAACGCAGTAGCCTAGACAACCCCCCGTTGCTCTGCGACGGCCCACCTATAGACTGCCCAGATGCGCTCTGACCCGACCAGCGCCGAGATGCTCGCACGTCTCGTTGCCTTCGACACGACGAGCCGCAACAGCAACCTCGCGCTGATCGACGCCGTGCGCGCGCATCTCGACGCCTACGGCATATCCTACCGCATCAGCGCCAACGAGGACGGCAGCAAGGCCAACCTCCACGCCATCATCGGGCCGCCGGTCGCCGGCGGCCTTGCACTGGCGGGACACGTCGACACCGTCCCGGTCGACGGGCAGGACTGGCACTCCGACCCGTTCGCTCTGCGCCGCGCAGATGGGCGCCTGTATGCGCGCGGGTCGGCCGACATGAAGGGCTTCGTGGCCTGCGCGCTGGCCGCCTTGCCCCGGCTGCGCGACCGCAACCTGGCTCGTCCGATGCACCTGTTCATCACCTACGACGAGGAGACGACCTGCGCCGGGGCGCGCCGCCTCGTCGCCGATCTCGGCGACTCGGGCCTGCGTCCGGAGTTCTGCGTCGTCGGCGAGCCGACGCTGATGCGCCCGGTGATCGCGCACAAGGGCAAGCTCGACGTGCGCGTCGAGGTGCGCGGCCATGCCGGCCACTCCAGCGAGCCCGCCCGAGGCGTCAACGCGGTGCACGCCGCTGCCGAGGCGATCGCCTGGATCGCCGCCGAGGGGCGCCGCCTTGCCGCGGAGGGGCCGTTCGAGGACGG
The DNA here is from genome assembly GCA_035272265.1 of Acidisphaera sp. Taxonomy (GTDB): domain Bacteria; phylum Pseudomonadota; class Alphaproteobacteria; order Acetobacterales; family Acetobacteraceae; genus Acidisphaera. The sequence goes on from DATEQV010000362.1 coordinate 961, forward strand.
CTTCGAGCCGCCGTACACGACCGTGCATGTCGGCACCGTCGGCGGCGGGACAATCCTCAACATCATCCCCGCCGAAGCCCAGTTCATGATGGAGTGGCGCACCATCCCCGCCGACGACGCCTACGCCGAACTCGAGCGCCTGCGCGCCGTCGTCGCCGAACACATCGAACCCGCGATGAAGCGCGTCGACCCGTCCAGCGGCTTCACGTTCCACATCAACGCGGAGCTGCCCGGCCTGTCGCTCGATCCGGCGCACCCCCTCGTCGGCATCGTGCAACAGGTCACCGGCGCCAATTCCGCTACCAAGGTCAGCTACGGCACCGAGGCAGGCATTTTTCAGCGCGAGGGCAACATTCCTTCGATCATTTGCGGCCCGGGCGATATCGCCCAGGCGCATCGCGCGGACGAGTTCGTCGCCGAGCAGCAACTCGCCGCGTGCGACACATTCATCGATCGCATTACGGAGCGCTTGCTTGTCTGAGGGCCCCGACCTCGCGGTCGCACCACGCATCCCCGCTTTCGACGTCGAGCTGCAGGCGCCGGATCTGCGCGCCTTCCGCGACGGCAACACCGGCGTCCCGGGCTTCACGACGCACGTCGCGCCCCGCCCGGGTCCGCACGTCGCCGTCGTCGGGCTCACCCACGGCAACGAGATCGCCGGCGCCATCGCGCTGGCGCATGTGCTGCGCGCCGGCGTGCAACCGACGCGCGGACGGCTGACGTTCGGCTTCGCCAACCTCGCGGCGTTCGACCGGTTCGACGCGCGTCAGCCCACAGCGTCGCGATTCGTGGAAGAGGACCTCAACCGCATCTGGGACGCGGCGGTGCTCGACGGACCGCGGCATTCGCTGGAGCTGGACCGCGCGCGGCAGATGCGTCCCTTGATCGACGACGTCGACATGCTGCTCGACCTGCATTCGATGCTGTGGCCGTCCGACCCGCTGATGTTGTGCGGCGAATCCGAAAAGGGCCGCCGGCTCGCGCTTGGCATCGGCATCCCGCCCCTCGTGGTGGCCGATCGCGGCCACGCCAGCGGGCGCCGCCTGATCGACTACGCGCGATTCACCAGCGCGAGGACCAAGGCCGCCGCCGTGCTGATCGAGGCCGGGCAGCACTGGCAATCCCCGACCGTCGACATGATGCTGGCCGCCATCGCCGGTCTGCTGCGCCACGCCGGCGTCATCGACGCGCTGCCGCCCGGCCTGCCCGCGCCTGCGACCGCTGCGCCGCAGCGCTATGCCGAGGTGACCGCTGCAGTGACGGCCACGACCGGCAGTTTCGCGTTCGTGCGTCCGTTCCGCGGCGGCGACATGGTGGCGGAGCGCAACACGCTCATCGCGCTGGACGGCACCGCGGAAATCCGCACGCCGCACGACGATTGCCTGCTGGTGATGCCGAGCCTGCGGCCGAGCCG
>DATEQV010000363.1:0-12000 GCA_035272265.1 Acidisphaera sp.
ACCGTGGTGACCAGGCCAACGCCGATCCAACACAAGGCGTTGGCCCTCCTCGGTGTCGGAGTGTAGCCAGTAGCGAACGCCCCCGAGACCGATTGCCTAGGTGTTTCAGCGACTTGCGCGCCGCCGGATCAGGAAGCTCAGACTAGACAATCAAGGTCTTAGTGGCCTGCTCATCCCAGAAGTTCGCGAGCGAACTTCTGGGGCAGGACACTAGGCGAAGACCTCGTCCCACGCTTCGCGCAGCGCGAGGTCGGCGTCTTCCATCGTCGCGGTAATGCCGAGTGCGGCGAGGCTGGTGACGCCGTGCGTGCCGATCCCGCAGGGCACGATGCCGGCGAAATGCGTGAGGTCGGGATCGACGTTGAGCGCGACCCCGTGCGAGCTCACCCAGCGCGTCACCCGCACACCGATGGCGGCGATCTTCGCCTCGGTCCCAGCAGGGTCGGCGACCCAGATGCCGATCCGCCCGCCGCGCCGTTCGCCACGGACGGTGAAGCAGCGGAGCGCCGCGATCAGCCACTCCTCCAGCGACCAGACGTAGCGGCGCACGTCGCGCGCGGGCAGCCGTCCGTGCGGGCGCGTCAGGTCGAGCATGACGTAGGCGGTGCGCTGGCCGGGACCGTGGTAGGTCCACTGCCCGCCGCGCCCGGCGTCATAGGTCGGGAAGCGGTGGGGGTCGGTGAGGTCGGCCGGCCGTGCGGACGTGCCGGCGGTGTAGAGCGGCGGATGCTCGACCAGCCAGACGGCCTCGCCCGCGGTCCCGGCGCGGATGCCGGCGACGCGGCGCTGCATTTCGGCCAGCGCCTCCGGATACGGCGTCAGCCCGTCGGAGATGCGCCATTCCAGGTCGTTTTCCTGTGCGCCGGCGGCGATTGAAGCAGGCAGGTCCATCGGCTATATCCCGCGGCCTCGGCGGCCCGGGGTCAATATGGGCCGCCTCGCCCGTGCGGTCGTGGCGGAATGGTAGACGCGCAAGCTTGAGGTGCTTGTGGGGGCAACCCCGTGGAAGTTCGAGTCTTCTCGACCGCACCAAGCCTTCCCGGCCTGAACGTGCGCTAGGCTTCGAAGAAGTAGCCCAGCGCGAACAGCACGTACACGCCGACCAGCAGGAAGCCCTCGTACCAGTTGGTCTCGCCGTCGGCGGCGATGGCGCGGACGATGAAGGCCGCGCTGGCGATGGCGAACAGGTCGAGCGGGCTGCTGAACACAAGGGTCATCGGGTGACCGATGGCGTACGACACCAGCACCAGCACCGGCGCGATCACGAGCGCGATCTGCAGCGCCGAGCCGACGCACATGCCGAACGCGATGTCCATCCGGTCCGCCCGCGCGAAGGCCACGGACGCGAACAGGTCAGCGATGGTGCCGACGAGGGCGAGCACCACGACGCCCATGAACACCGGCGAGAAGCCGAGTTGCGCGGATGCCTCGGCCAGTCGCGCCGTCACGAGTTCGGCCTCGACGGCGATCACCACCGTGCCGCCGATCATCACCCCGAGCGCCTGCGGCAGGCTCCACTCCGCCCGGCCGCCCTCCCCGTCGCTGCGGAACAGGTTGCGGTGGGTGACCAGGATATAGATCAGGTGCGCGCCGTACAGCAGCAGGAGCACGACCGAGACGCCCAGGCTGAACCGTTCGTTGTGCTGCGCGCGGTCGACGTTCGGCTCGAGCACGCGCTCGGCCATGTCGAAGGCGGCGGGCAGCAGGATCGCGACGGCGACCAGCAGCAGCATCGTCGTCAACAGTCCGGCCTGAGCGGCGCCGAAGGTCTGGCGCGGATGGCGCAGGCCGCCGGCCAGGGCCGATATGCCGAGGAACAGCAGCGTCGTGCCGATGATCGAGCCGGTGATCTGCGCCTGCACGATCTGCGGCTGCGCCGCCGACAGGACGAACAGCGCCAGCACCAGTTCGGCCGCGTTGCCGAAGCTGACGTTGAGCAGGCTGCCGATGGTGCCGCCGGCGATCTCGGCCACCTGCTCGGTCCCGCGCCGCACCCAGTCGGCGAGCACGGCGATCGCGATCAGGCCGGTGAAGAACACCCACAGCGGCGGCGCCGCATCGGTGTAGTGCAGGACCAGCGACACCGGCACCGCAAGCAGTGGAGCCGTCCGGCGAATCGACGGTCCCAGTTCCATCGGCGATGCTCTCCGTCAGGATGCCGATACGTAGCGGCGGCCCGTCGGCCGGGGCAACCTGGTGACGCCGCGGGATAGAACGACCCTGGACGGCAGATGAGGTGTTGTCACGTGACTGAAACCGGTTCGCCGACCTGCCCTTCGCTGTACCAGATCAGCACGCGTGCCTGGATGACGGCGCTCGGCGAAACGCTGGGGCGTACCGCGACGCTGGATGACGTGCCCGACGCGGAGCTGGACCGTCTGGCCGCACTCGGGTTCGACTGGGTGTGGCTGCTGAGCGTGTGGCAGACCGGACCTGCCGGGCAGCGCATCGTCCGCCAGGACGAGGCTTGGTGCAGCGAGCTGCGCAAGATCCTGCCCGATCTGCACGAGGAGGACATCGCCCCATCCGGCTTCGCGATCACCGGGTACTCGGTTCTTCCGTCGCTGGGCGGCGACGCGGCGCTCGCCCGGCTGCGCGAGCGCCTGCATGCGCGCGGGCTGCGCCTGATGCTGGACTTCGTGCCGAACCATACGGCGCTCGAACACCCGTGGGTCGAGGACCACCCCGAGTATTTCGTCAGCGGAAACGACGACGATCTGGCGCGCTCGCCCGGCAACTACACCAGGATCGAGCGTACTGGTGGTGCCCTGGTCTTGGCGCATGGCCGCGACCCGAACTTCCCGGGTTGGACCGACACTCTGCAGCTCGACTACAGCAACCCGGCGACCCAGGAGGCGATGCTCGGCGAGCTGCTGAGCGTCGCCGGCCGGTGCGATGGCGTGCGCTGCGACATGTCGATGCTGCTGCTGCCCGACGTCTTCCAGCGCACCTGGGGCAAGACAGCGGCTCCGTTCTGGCCGAACGCGATTGCCCGGGTACGCGAGCAGGTCCCGGAATTCCGGTTCGTCGGCGAGGCTTACTGGGACCTCGAATGGACCATGCAGCAGCAGGGCTTCGACGCTGCGTATGACAAGCGGCTGTACGATCGGCTTCGGGATGGGCGGGCGCGGCCGGTGCGCGACCATCTCCAGGCCGGCCTGGACTATCAAAGCAAGCTCGTACGGTTTCTGGAGAACCATGACGAGCCCCGGGCCGCCGCGGTCTTCGCGCCGGGGATGCACGAGGCCGCCGCCGTCATCACCTATCTCTCGCCGGGGCTGCGCTTCTTCCAGCACGGACAGCTCGAGGGCAGGCGGCAGCGCATCCCGCCGCATCTCATCCGCGCACCCAAGGAGCCGGTCGACGAGCCGCTGCGGCAGTTCTACGAGAGGCTGCTGGCGGTGCTGCGCCAGCCGGTGGTGCGCGACGGCCAGTGGCGGTTGCTCACGTGCATGCCGGCTGCCGAGCACGACCGGACCTCAGAGTGCGTCATCGGGTGGTCGTGGGAGACTGACGAGGAGCGGCGACTGATCGCGGTCAACTACGCCGCGAACCCGAGCCGCTGCTATGTCCACGTCCCGTTCGATGGCCTGAGCGGCCGGACGGCGCGGCTGCGGGATCTGATCGGCTCCGTCACATACGAGCGGGACGGCAACGGGCTGGCGCTGCACGGCCTCGACCTCGATCTGTCCCCATGGGCCTGCCACGTCTTCGATGTGACGTTCCGGTAGCGTGGACCCTTTCAGCCGATAACGGTTGGACCCCACGGGAAGTCCAGGCGGGCCTGGACCGGTGGATGCGGGCGGCGGCGGCCGGATTGTCAGCGGCGGGCGCTGGCACCATGCTGCCCGTCAACTGACCACGCCAGGCACGCACATGGACGACGATTTCCGCAAGGCGGCGCTCGACTATCATCGTCTGCCCCGGCCGGGGAAACTGTCCGTCGAGCCGACCAAGCGCATGGCGACCCAGCGCGATCTGGCGCTGGCCTACTCGCCCGGGGTCGCCGCCGCCTGCGAGGCCATCGTCGCCGACCCTGACAGCGCCCGTGACCTGACGGCGCGCGGGAACCTTGTTGCAGTCATCTCCAACGGCACCGCGGTGCTCGGGCTTGGAAATATCGGACCGCTCGCCGGCAAGCCGGTGATGGAGGGCAAGGCGGTCCTGTTCAAGAAGTTCGCCGGCATCGACGTCTTCGACATCGAGGTGGACGCGCCCGACCCGCAGCGCTTCGTCGACGTGGTGGCGGCGCTGGAGCCGACCTTCGGGGCGATCAACCTCGAGGACATCAAGGCGCCGGAGTGCTTCTGGATCGAGGCGGAGCTTCGCCGCCGGATGCGCATCCCGGTCTTCCACGACGATCAGCACGGCACCGCCATTACGGTGGCGGCGGCGGTGCGCAACGGCCTGCTGTTGCAGGGCAAGAAGTTCGAAGACGTGAAGGTGGTCACGTCCGGCGCGGGGGCGGCCGCGCTCGCCTGCGTCGACCTGATCGTGAGCATGGGCGTGCGGCGAGAGAACGTCACGCTGACCGACATCAAGGGCGTCGTGTATGCCGGCCGCGAGGGGCTCGACGAGAAGCTGGCCTTTTATGCGCAGGACACGCACGCGCGCACCCTGCGCGACGCGTTGCCCGGTGCGGACGTGTTCCTCGGGCTGTCGGCGCCCCGGGTTCTGAAGGCGGAGTGGCTGTCCCTGCTGGCGGACAAGCCGCTGATCCTGGCGCTGGCCAATCCCGAGCCGGAGATCCTGCCCGAGGCGGTGCGCGCGGCGCGGCCGGACGCGATCGTTGCGACCGGGCGCAGCGACTATCCGAACCAGGTCAACAACGTCCTGTGTTTCCCGTTCATCTTCCGAGGGGCGCTCGACGTATCGGCGACGACGATCGACGAGTCGATGAAGCTCGCGGCGGTCGAGGCGATCGCCGAGCTTGCGCGGGTCGAGGCGAGCGAGGTGGTGGCCGCCGCCTATGGCGGGTCGGCGCCGGTGTTCGGGCCGGACTACATCATCCCCAAGCCGTTCGACCCGCGGCTGATCCTGCAGATCGCGCCGGCGGTGGCGCGCGCGGCGATCGCGAGCGGCGTCGCGCGCCGCCCGATCGACGACTTCTTCGCCTATCGCCGCGAGTTGGAGCGCTTCGTGTTCCGCTCCGGCCAGCTGATGCGGCCACTGTTCGAGGCGGCGAAGAAATCGCCGAGGCGCATCGTCTACGGCGAAGGCGAGGACGAGCGCGTGCTGCGCGCCGTGCAGACGATCGTCGACGACGGAATCGCCGAGCCGATCCTGATCGGCCGCCGCGCGGTGATCGAAGCGCGAACAAAGGAGATGGGACTGCGCATCGACCTGGACGAGAGCGTGCAGGTCCTGGATCCGGTGAAGGACGAGGTCGTGTTCAACGGCCTCGTGCGGGCGTACCAGCTCCTGGCGGGCCGCAAGGGCGTGCCGCCAGAAGCCGCGGCGCGACGGGTGCCCACGCGCAGCTCGGTCTCCGCGGCGATGCTGCTCCATGCGGGTCTGGCGGACGCGGCGATCTGCGGCGGCTCCGGCAACTGGTGGCGGCAGATCGAGTATGTGCTGCCGATCGTGCCCCGACGGTCGGACGTCGAAAAGGTCTACGCGCTGTCCTGTTTGATCCTGCGAAACGGCGTTCTGTTCGTTGTCGACACGCATATGGTCGTCGATCCGACCGCCGAGCAGGTGGCGGAGATGACGCTGCTGGCGTCCGACGCGGTGCGCCAGTTCGGTATGGCTCCGAAAGTGGCGCTGGTATCGCACTCATCGTTCGGCGCAAGCGGGACCGAGACCGCCCGCAAGATGCGACGGGCGCTCGCCATGATCCGCGCCAAGGCACCGGAGCTGGAGATCGACGGCGAGATGCACGCGGATGCTGCATTGTCGGAGGCTATCCGCGACCGCGCGGTGCCCGACAGCCGGCTGACCGGTGTTGCCAACCTGTTGGTGATGCCGAACATCGACGCCGCCAACATCGCGTTCAACCTGCTCAAGGCGGCGGCCGACGGACTGCCGGTCGGACCAATCCTGCTGGGCATGTCCAAGCCGATCCACGTGCTGGTGCCGAGTGTGACGGCGCGTGGCATTGTGAACCTCAGTGCGATCGCAGTTCTGGAGAGCCAGATGCTGGAGGAAGCCGAGGCATGATACGCTCAACCCCCGCCTGACGTCCGTGAACCAACCGCCCTGTTGGATCGTTCTGATTTTCGCCTTCTTCTTCCTGTCCAGAAGGCCCATAGGCGCCTGGTGGCGTTCCGCTCCAGACAAGGAACAATCTGCTTGATCAAGCCGCTACGTAAGGTCGTCCTGCCGGTCGCGGGCCTCGGCACCCGCTTCCTGCCCGCCACCAAGGCGATGGCGAAGGAGATGTTGCCGGTCGTCGACAAGCCGCTGATCCAGTACTCCGTCGAGGAGGCGCGGGCGGCCGGCATCGAGCAGTTCTGCATGGTGACCGGACGCGGCAAGACGGCGCTGGTCGAGCACTTCGATATCGCCTTCGAGCTAGAGGCGACGCTGCGCGAGCGCGGCAAGACCGAGGCGCTGGAGCTGCTGCGTGGCGCCGCCGTGGAGCCCGGCTCGATCACCACGGTGCGGCAGCAGGTGCCGATGGGACTGGGCCACGCGATCTGGTGCGCGCGCGCCTTCATCGGCAACGACCCGTTCGCGATCATGCTGCCCGACGACCTGGTGCTGGCGGAGACGCCATGCCTCTTGCAGCTGGCCGATGCCTATCGGGAGACCGGCGGCAATGTCGTGGCGGTCGAGGAGGTGCCGCGCGACCAGACCAGCCGCTACGGCATTCTCAAGGTCGGCCGGGACGACGGCCGGCTGGTGGAGGTGCTGGGGCTGGTCGAGAAGCCGAAGCCCGAGGACGCGCCGTCGAACCTGTCCGTGATCGGCCGCTACGTGCTGATGCCGGAAGTTCTGGATCACCTGTCGCTGATGGAGCGCGGCGCGGGCAACGAGGTGCAGCTGACCGATGCGATGGCGAAGCTGATCGGCAAGCAGCCCTTCCACGGACTGCGCTATAAGGGGCGTCGCTTCGACTGCGGCGACAAGGTCGGGTTCCTCGAAGCCCAGATCGCCTTCGCCCTCGCCCGTCCCGACATCGGCCCGGCCGTTCGGGCCTTCCTCAAGGAATATGTGGAGAGTTGAGCCGATGAGCTTTTCGCACGATTTCGATCCCACGACGCTTCGCGAATACGACATCCGTGGCGTGGTGGGCCAGACACTTCACGAACGTGACGCTTTTGCGATCGGCCGCACCTTCGGCAGCATCGTCGCGCGCGAGGGTGACGGCAGGAAGACGGTCGCCGTCGGCTATGACGGGCGTCTGTCGAGCCCGTCGCTGGAAGCAGCCTTGGTCGAGGGGCTGAAGGCGAGCGGGATGGAGGTGGTGCGCATCGGCCGCGGGCCCACGCCGATGCTGTACTACGCGGCGACCACGATGCAGACGAACGGCGCTGTGATGGTGACGGGCAGCCATAACCCGCCCGACTACAACGGGTTCAAGATGATGCTCGGCCGCAAGCCGTTCTTCGGCCCGGCGATCAAGGCGCTGGGCGAGGCCGCCGGGCGAGGCGATGTGGTGCCGGAGACGCCGGGCACGGACCGGCATGTGGACGTGGCAGCCGAGTATGTCGCGCGTCTGCTGGCGGACTGGGACGGCGGCGACCGCACCCTGAAAGTCGTCTGGGACAACGGCAACGGCGCCGCGGGCGAGGTTCTGCAGAAGCTGGTCGCCGGCCTGCCCGGCGAGCACATCGTGTTGAATGCCGAGATCGACGGCCGCTTTCCCGCACACCATCCCGATCCGACGGTGCCGAAGAACCTCGAACAGCTGATCGAGCGCGTTCGTGCCGAGGACGCCGATATCGGCGTGGCCTTTGACGGCGACGCGGACCGTATCGGCTGCGTGGACGATGCGGGCGAGATCCTGTTCGGCGACCAGCTGATGGTGCTGCTCGGGCGCGACGTGCTGAAGTCGCGGCCGGGGGCGACGATCATCGCCGACGTGAAGGCGAGCCAGGTGCTGTTCGACGAGATCGCCCGCGCCGGCGGCACGCCGCTGATGTGGAAGACGGGCCATAGCCTGATCAAGGCCAAGATGGCCGAGAGCGGGTCGCCGCTGGCCGGCGAGATGTCCGGCCACGTCTTCTTCGCCGACAAATGGTACGGCTTCGACGACGCGCTGTACGCGGCGGTGCGGCTGCTCGGGATCGTCGCGCGCATGGACGGCAAGCTGTCGGAGGTGCATCGCGCGCTGCCGCACGTCGTCAACACGCCCGAACTGCGGTTTGCCTGCGACGATCAGCGCAAGTTCACGGTGATCGAGGAGGTCGCCGGACGTCTGAAGAAGGCGGGCGCGAAGGTGGCCGACGTTGACGGAGTCCGGGTGCTGACCGATGACGGGTGGTGGCTGCTGCGCGCATCCAACACGCAGCCGGTCCTGGTCGCGCGGGCCGAGGCGAAAGAGGCGGCGGGATTGGAGCGGCTGAAGGCGGCGCTGGTCGAGCAGCTTCAGGCGTCGGGCCTGGAGGCGCCGGACTTCTCCGGCGCCCAGTCCGGCCACTGAGGCGGCGACAGGCGGGCGTCAGCCCGGCGCTGTGGTGCCGCCGGGCTTGACCGCGCGCAGGTCGATGAACGTGTTGCCGTTGAAGTAGAACTCGGGCTTCTGCATTTCGGGCGCGTGGGCGGTTGCCTGCTGCACCTCCACTTGCGTGTAGCGGGCGGCGTCGGTGGCGGTGATTCGGCCGGTCTTCATGAAGTCGGCGGCCCCCTCCAATGCGTGCAGGAAATAGGCCGTGAACAGGCCATGGCCCTGTCCGTCGCTGGGCAGTTGCGGGCCGTTGGCACTGTCGAGCGCACGCGCCGAGGCGCTGGACAGCACGAACCGGCCCGATGCGTGACCGAGCGCGTTGGTGATGGTGCTGTTGGCGTCCTGGCGCAGCACCGCATCCTGCGTCGCGATCGAGGCCGAGAAGCAGGTGTCCAGGATCATCACCAGGCGGGATGACTGGATCGCCTGCACGTCCGGGATCAGGCTTGTCTGTCCAACGCCTTCGCGCCGGAACAGCTCGTCCAGCCAGTGGTCGGAACCAAGATTGCCGGCGATCGCGCGCTTGAAGAGGTCGTCGTCATGCGTGCCGAAGTCATAGGGCGCGAAGAAGTAATGACCGTCGACTTGCTGGCCGTGGCCGGCGAAGAACAGCAGCACGATGTCGTCTGGCCCGGCCTGTTGCGCGATGGTCTTCATCGCCGCCTGGATGTTCTCGGCGGTAGCCTGGTTGTCGACGAGCGTTGTGACGACCGCCTTGTCGTAGACCGGCGGGCTCGGGGCGGCGAACAACGCCGCGACGGCCTTCGCGTCGTTGGTGGGGTTGTCCAGGTTCAGTTCGGGTCGTGCGAAGTGGCTGACGCCCACACTGAGCAGGTAGAGCGTCGTGTGTGCAGGCGCCGGGGCCGCCGCCGGTGTCGCCGACGCGGTTGCGGGTGCCGCCGGCGGCTGGCCACCCGCTTCGCGAGTCCCGCTTCCGGCCGCCGCCGGCGGGCCCGCAGGGGCAGCAGCCGGACCGGGTGCCGGCGGGGCTGCCGCGACGAGCGTGGGAGCACTGCGAATGACGCGGATCTCGGACGCGTTGGCGGCGGAGGCCTCGAGCTGGCCGCTAGCGGTCACGGTGGACACCCGGATCACGTTCAGGCCCAACCCGAGCGGAATTCTCGCTTCCTGGGTGCGCGACGTGTCGTCCTCCGCGACCGTGAGCAGGTGGGGCGCGATGACGGCGCCATTGCGCGTCAGCCGCACGTCGCCGAGCTTGCCGCCGCGCGCCGCCTGCATGGTGTAGTCGAGCAGGATCTCGTCCGCGGTCGTCGTCAGGGTACTGCCGCTCTTGGCGTCGAACGAGCGCGTTGTGGGGCAGCCGCTCGCGCGTGACGTGCCGAGGTGACCGCAATAATCGGTGACCTTGACGCTCGGCGGCAGGCCTTGGACCAGGATGCTGCGCACGTCGCCGATGCGCTGGCGCTGCGCCTGCACGATTTCGCGGGCTTGCGGGGTGTCGCGGAACGAGAGGCCGACCATGTCGGGACGGAAGAAGGACGGGTAGAGCTGGCCGATCTGGATGAAGTCGGCGGCGCGCCCGTCCGCCGTGTTGAAATCGTAGCCGATCAGCGTCCTGCCGTCCGGCGATCCGTCGTTCGGATGGTCGTGGTCGAAGAAACCTTCGGGCGTGCTGAGCACCCAGCGTCCGGTCGCCGGCTCGATGAACAGGGCACACAGTTCCGCACCCGTCGCTTCGTCGTACCAGTGGATGGTGCCGTCGCCCATGCCGGCGACCACGCGGGTTCCGTCCGCGCTGACGTTGACTGCCCAGACCGGAGCATCGGCGATCTTGTGCCAGACCTCGCCGGAGGGGCCGATGAACCGAACGTAGAAGTCGGTCCCCATGGCCGCCCCGTCGCCTGTGGGCGAGACCGCGACCGACAACGCGCGCTCGGTTGGCTCGAGGATGATCGGCTTGGCGCCCAACAGGCGCGGCGCGTGGCTGTTGCGCCAGTCCACGAATTTCAGCCCGGGGCCGCTGTCGAGCGGCGGGGTGAAGCCGGGGCCTCCCTCGCGCAGGTCCAGGATGCGTTGCGGCACGTCGAACACGACATGCCGTTCGTCTGGCCGGTTCGCCGGCAGCTCGATCTCGCTGCCGTCGGGGGAGAGGCGGAATGTGCTGAGGCCCGCGTCGCGCAGGTTGAGGTGGTGGGCCGTCCGCGCGACCGCGACCTGCCCGCTGGTATTGGTCCGCCCGATCGACGGCTCGGCGGTGGCGAAGACCATGCCGTCCGGCAGGAGCGCGAGCGCGTTGACGGTGTCGCGCGCCAATGGGGCGTCCACGGCCTGCCCGTTCGCCAGACTCCAGCTGCGGGCGTAATGCTGGCCGGCCCGGTCGCCATAAAGGCCCGCGGCGACGACGTAGGTGTTGTCCAGACCGAATGCGAGGGCGGTGAAGCCGCCGGTACGGTCGGGGCCGCCCATCAAGGTGCGCGTCAGCTGCATCGACGCGGTATCGATCACGTAGACGGCCGCGACTTGCCGGTCGCCGACTGCCAGCAGCCTTCCGTCGGGGGAAAAGGCGACGCTCCAAGGCTGGGCACCGCGCGGCAGCGCCACCACCGACAGACGGTGTCCATCGGCGGCATAGAGCCGCACGGTCCCGTCCTCGGGCGATGCCGCCGCAAGCCGGCCCTGCGGGTCGAAATCCAGTCCGTGGATCGCGCCGGCGAACGTGACATCGCCGGGCATTTCGCTGCGCTGCTTCATGTTGAACAGCCGCAACCCGCCCTTGTCCTGCAGACCGACGGCCAGCACGGTGCCGTCGAACGAGAAGCGGAGCGCCGTGATCGGCTGCGAGATGCCGCTGATGCTGCCCTGCGCGCGGCCCTGTCGATTGAAGAAGTAGAGGGCGTAGTGGCCGAGCGTGCCGGTCCGGCCGGCCAGCACGATCTGGTCACCGTGCGCGGCGACGGCATAGAGGGCGCCCTCGTCCGCAGGACCGACTGGGGGGCGAAGAACCCCCTCCGGCGCGAGCTTGTCGCCCGACCAGATCCGCGCGGTCTTGTCGTCTGAAACGGTGACGAGTGCGCGGCCGCCGTCGAGTAGCGCGAGCGCGTTGATGTCGGCTTCGTGGTCGCCGGTCTCGACGCGTAGGTAAGGACCCGGCTCGGCGGCCAATGACGGTCGCAGCGCCGCCGAGCCGATGAGGATTGCCAGCGCGATAAGCAGACGCAGCATGGACGTCAGGCCGGGCTCGGGGCGTCGAGGTTGAAGGCGACCTGACTCTTCTGCGCGGCCTGATCCACGGATTGCGCGAAGCTGCTGCGCTTTTCGGGGATCGTCTGCGTGGCGCTGGCGACGGCCTGCTGTGTCGGCGTCAGCGACGCGGACGTGGTTCGGTGCGTGGTGGTGCGGGTCGTCCTGGTTGTCGTCGCGGTTGCGTA
>DATEQV010000364.1:0-4879 GCA_035272265.1 Acidisphaera sp.
ACAAGGTCGTGGCGCGGTCGATCGCGCCCTATGGCGGGCTCCCCTCGGTTCGTTGGCTATTCCACCACAGCGCTCAGATGCCCCGATGAGGAGAACGCCACTGACGATATCCTCTTGACAGACACAAACCCCATACAAGCACGGCGACGGTGACCGGCCGCCGCGAGCTGCGGTCGATGATGGTGCCGCGGGTGAACTGCGGCGACGGCAGCACGCCGACCGGCTTGCCCAGGACGTGTGAGTACAGCGTCGACGAGGTGGGGTCGAACGTTGTCATATGAAAGCGCGTCAGGTCGGCGTCCGACAGGTGGCTGGCGGAGAACCGGTAGAACATCGGGCGTGCATCGGCCCGGTAGTCGCGCGGGCTGATCACCGTCCGCCCGGCCTCGTCGACGGCGACGTCGACTCCCGGGTCGGTGCCGAATTCCAACACGATGTGCGGCCGCCGCTCGAGCGGCATCGACTGCGCCCACAGGATCAGGGCGCGCAGCTGGGGCGGCTGGCTGGAATTCAGATAGACCAGATCGTCGGGGCCGATGCCGTTGATCCGCGACAGATCCTCGGCGGTCGCACGCGACGATTTGTCGAAGGCGTTGAGCCAACCGGCGAACGGATCGCCGTCGTTCAGCCAGTAGGAGAATGCCCGGAACAGCGGGATCGCCTGCAATTCCGCCCGCAGTTCGGGAATGACCGTGTTCAGTGCGAGGACCACCACCTCGATGCCTCGGCGCTGCAGCTCGCCGCGGATGGCGCGGCACGAATTGGCGTGGTGGCCGAGAGTGTTGCGCAATCCCGGGTCCGCGTAGAGCACCCGCACCGATCAGGCCTGCAGGATCGGTTCGAGCACGGCGCGCTCCGACAGCAGCCAGTGATGGATGTCGCGCAGGATCGCGCCGACGTCCCGAGCCGGCCGCCATCCGGTGGCGCCGGTGACGGCCGCGTTGTCGCTGATGTACCAGGGAATGTCGGCCGGACGCGTCGTCGGGTCGCTGCCGACGTCCAGACGTTGGCCGGTGATGTCGGCGCACAGCGCGGTCAGCTCGCGCAACGAGACGCTCACCGAAGGCCCGCCGCCGACGTTGAACACGCTGCCGTCGAGCCGGTCGATCGCGTCCGCCTGGCAGGCGACCAACGCGAACAGGTCGTCGACATGCAGCACGTCGCGCACCTGGAATCCGTGTCCGCCGAAGCCGCTGTAGGACAGGGCGCCGCCGAACAGGTGACGAGCCATCCAGACGACCACGAAGCCCTGGTCGACCTTGCCCATCTGCCACGGCCCGGCGATCACGCCGCAGCGGTCGATCACCGCGCGCAGGCCGTATATCGCCCGGTATTCCTCGATCAGCAGTTCGGCGGCCAGCTTGGTGGCGCCGTACAACGAGCGGGACCCGGCCAGCGGGAAGTCCTCGGCGATGCCGGCGGCCGACCACCCGGCGCGGGTGGCTCCGTCCTCCGGCACCAGGCGCTCGCCGCTGACGACCAGCGGCAGCGCGCGCAGCGGCGCGATCGGATAGACCCGGCTGCTGGAGAGGAACAGCAGATCCCCGCCGGTGCGGCGGAGATGCTCCAGGCAGTTCACCAGCCCCGTCAGGTTCGTGTTGACCAGATAGCTCGGGTCCTGCCCGTAGCCGGCGTGAACGCTGGGCTCGGCCGAACACTCGATCAGCAGGTCGACCGGCTCGACGGCGGCAAGATCCTCCGGCGCGCGGATGTCGCCGTGCTGGAAGGCGACGCCGCCGGCGCGCAGGCGCGGCAGCGACAGCTCGCTGCCGCGGCGCTTGAGGTTGTCGAGCGCGGTCACCTGCGCGTCGGGAAAGGCGCGCCTGAAGGCCAACGCGATGTTGGAACCGACGAACCCTGCGCCGCCGGTGACGAGAAGCTTGCGGTGGCGGGTCATGCTAACCGGCTGCGACCTCGACCGGATTGCTGCCGCGCGGTGTCATTGAGCGCGCCGTCATGGGCGGCCAGGTCCGACCCGCTCGCTCAGGCCTTGATGGATATCCTGCATGATTCCCTGGATATCATACTGATACGACCATTCCGGATACAGCGTCCGGAACCGCCGTGTGTCGCTGATCCACCAGATATGGTCGCCGACCCGGTTGGCGTCCTGGTACGACCACGTCATTGGCCGGCCGGTCAGCGCCTCGGCCATGGCGATCGCCTCGGTCATCGAGCAGTTGGCGTGGCGGCCGCCGCCCATGTTGAACACCTCGCCGGACCGGGGCCGCTGGAAGAACGCCCAGAACGCCCGCACCAGGTCTCGGGCGTGGATGTTGTCGCGCACCTGCTTTCCCTTGTAGCCGAACACCGTGTACGGCGTGCCCGTCATTGCGCACTTCACGAGATAGGCCAGGAACCCGTGCAGCTGCGCCCCCGAGTGGCCCGGGCCGGTCAGGCAGCCGCCGCGGAAGCAGGCCGTTTTCATGCCGAAATATCGGCCGTACTCCTGGACGAGCACGTCGGCGGCGAGCTTGGACGATCCGAACAGGCTGTGCAGGCAGCCATCGACCGACATCTCCTCGGGGATGCCGTGTGCCGCCCAGGGATGCTCGCTCGCCACCTCGAACCGTGTGTCGAGCTCGACGAGCGGCAGGCGGTTGGCGTGGTCGCCGTAGACCTTGTTGGTGCTGGCGAAGATGAACACGGCGTCGGGGGCGTGCCGGCGGGTCGCCTCGAGCAGCGTCAGCGTGCCGTTCGCGTTCACCGTGAAGTCGGTGACCGGGTCGCGCGCCGCCCAATCGTGCGACGGCTGCGCGGCGCAGTGAACGACGACCGCCAGGTCGCGGCCGAGCCGCTCGAACAGCCGCGTGACGGCGTGCTTCAGCGCCGCGACCTGCCAGGCGGTGCTCGCCTCCGGCCCGAAGAAGGTGCTGCGCAGGTCATTGTCGATGCCGACGACGTCCAGGCCCTGGTCGGCGAAGTGCCGGGCCGTCTCCGCGCCCACCAACCCCCCCGAGCCCGTCACCACCGCAGTTGCCATGCCTACCCTTGTGCTCGACGCCGAAACCCGGGGCTCCGGCCAAAGCGGTCCCCCCGATTTCATAGACCAGCAAGCAAACCAGGGGATAACCGCCATGCCGGCCGCAGGGTGCCAAGGCGGCTCCAGGGTGGGCGGCGAAGGGCGGGCGAGGGGGTTTTCGTTGACAGCGCAGCCGCCGGGGCCTATCTCGCGCCGCTCTGGCCGGCATCGTTGGTGCCGGCCAGATCGTTTGTGGGTATCGTTTCGGGACTTGTGTCATGAAGGTGCGCAACAGCCTCCGGTCGGCGAAGACGCGGGACAAGAACTGCCGGGTCGTGCGGCGGCACGGGCGCGTCTACGTGATCAACAAGAAGAATCCGCGGATGAAGGCCCGCCAGGGCTGATCTGGCGGAGGACGGGCACTGATCCCCGCGCCGCTGATCTACGCGCTCCTGCTCGCCTCGTTCGTCGCGTATGCCGTCCGCTACTACGTGCTCGGCTCGCCGAACCCGGCCAAGACCCCGGTCTTCTACGGCATGGTCGCGACATGCCTGCTGAACCTCGGCTATATCTTCCATAACGTGGTTTCCGAGAGCGCGGAGATGTCCTGGATCGTGTTCGGGATTACCCTGTTGCTCATCGCGGGCGCGGTCGTGGCGAACTGGCCCCGTCGCCCGATGCGGAGTTTCACCATCGACTTGTGAGCGCTATTCCTGGGAGGGCCGTCCCGATGCCGCAATTCGCGCGCCGCAGCCTGTTTCCCGCCGCCGCCTCCGTGGTGCTCGTTGGCGCCGGCGCCGCGCCGGCCGGCTACTACGCCGACCAGAAGGTCGTCTATCACAACGACGGCAGGCCGCCCGACAACACGGCCTATTTCGGCATGCTGCTGGCCAACCTGCGCAACCACCTCGCGGCCGTCGGTCCGAGCCATGTCATGCTCCGGATCGTCAACCTCGGGCCCGGCGTGGACCTGCTGATCGCCGCCCAGCAGGACAAGCCGATGGCGCACGCGATCGACGCACTCCGCGCCGACGGGGCAGTGTTCCTCGTGTGCAACAACACGCTGAACGCGCGCAACCTCGACTGGCGCACGCTGTACGGCGTGCAGGAGGGCGACGTGGTGCCGTCGGGCGTCGCCGAACTGGGCCGGCTGCAAGCGATGGGCTTCGCCTACATCCACCCCTGACATCCCACCCCTGAGGCGGCGCCGTCGGCCTCAAATGCTGACGTGCGCGCCCGCGAGGCGGACGATCAGCACGCAGCCGAGCACGGCAACCACCACCAGCGAGACCACCCAACGGAGCGCGATGTAGCGGGCGGGGACGTAGCCGAGATGGGCGCCGCGCGCCTCCGCCACCGGGGTGGCGATGAAGCCCGCGAGCAGGATCACCAGCGAGACCCAGGCCGGCACGAACATCGGCGCCAGCAGCGCGATCCAGCCGATCAGGGCGGGCAGCACCCCCGCCGCGAAGCGGATCCGCTGGACCCGCCTCGTCGCCGCGCCGTCGCTGAGCGCCAGCCCCCAGTGCACGGCGCCGAGGAAGGACAGGATCACCGCGGCATAGGCGATCAGGGCCGTGAAGCCATGCTCGGCCGTGACGACGTCCTCGCCTATCGCCAGCAGGCCGCAGCCGACGAACGGGATAAGCCCGGCGAGGCCGAGCAGGATCGCGGTCAACGGCAGCGTGCGGTTCATGACGTGTGGCTCCGGAAGGGTCGGCGGCAAGACAAACCAGCCTCGCTCGCGTGGCGCCAGGGAGACATAGGACGCAACAGCTTCTAGCAGCCTGTCGGAGTTAAGCACAAACCACGAACAAATCGGAGATTTCTTTCGATACTTCGCGGTTCTGCACAACAAGAGAATCCGCCGGTGGCCGTTGGCGACATATTCATCCGCAAAACTGCTAACTCCGACAG
>DATEQV010000365.1:0-2530 GCA_035272265.1 Acidisphaera sp.
ATTTCGCTCCACACTTCCTTCAGACGGTCCCTCGCGGTTCCGCCCTTGTGCTTCACTCGTGCTTCACCTCCATCAGGTTGCACAGGGGACTTTCACCCCCAGGCTGCTGGACATGCCCAGCACACAGCCTCGCGCAGCGACCGCGCGAAGCGCGGCTTGGGCTTGAGGCCGGCCGCCTGGACGAACGCAGAATGGATCATCGGATCGCACAGACTCGCGCCGCGCTCACCTCCGGCTGCGCAACACCGCAGCTAGCGCGCGGGGGTCGGTCACAGGCAGCGAGCAGGTCTCGCGGCGGCAGACGTATGCGGCGGCCACGCCATGCACCGGACCTTTGCCATGCGCGGGATGGGAGGCAGGCAGACCGCCATCGGTGCGCAGAACGATCACTGCCGGATCGGGGGCGGCCAGCGCGGCGGAGAGCAGCGCACGAGCTCCCTCACCCGCGATCACGACGGTCGCGCCCTCCGCCAGCAGGTCGGCCGCGGCAAGCAGCGTCGGCATCGCCGAGAGGCCCTCGCCGTACCCGGCGAAAGCGCGCAGCACGTGCTCCGCCTTGCCTCGCCACGTCGCGTCGCCGGTCAGGTGATGCAGCCTGGCATAGACCTCGGCCATCAGCGCGTTGCCGCTGGGCGTCACGTTGTCGCCCGCGGTGCGCGGCCGCGCCGACGGACCGAGCGGCACGTCCGCCGCGTCGTCGGCGGTAGTGAAGAACGCGCCCTCGCTGTCGCTGAAATGGGCTTCCGCCGCCTCGACCAGGCGGGTCGCCTGCGCGAGGCGCGCGGGACTGCCCGTCGCCTCGGACAGCGCGAGTGCGGCGCGCGCGAGCGACGCCTGGTCGTCCAGCAGTCCCGCCGCTCCGATCCGGTCCTCGCGCCACGCATGGTCGATCCGCCCATCGGCGGTGCCGAGCCGCGCGATGACGAAGTCGAAGGCCGCCTCGGCCGCAGCCAGCCAGTCGGAACGATCGAACACGGCCCCTGCGCGCACGAGGGCCGCGACGGTCAGCCCGTTCCAGTCCGCGAGCACCTTGCCGTCCCGGCCCGGCCGCACGCGGCGATCCCGCGCCGCCAGCAGCGCCGCGCGGGCTCGCGCGAGCGCCGCCTCCTCGTCCGGCGCGCCGCGCGGCGTGACGCGCCGAAGGATGATGCGTTCATCCCAGTTGCCCCCCGGCGTCACATCGTACGCGCGCTTGAACGCGGCGGCGACGGCGCCCAGTCCCGCCTCGCTCAGTGCGGCATCGACCTCGTCCGCGGTCCAGACGTAGAAGCGGCCTTCCTCGCCCTCGCTATCGGCGTCTTCGGACGAAGCAAAGGCGGCTTTCGCACCCTTCGTCGCGCGCATGTCGCGCAGCAGCCAGCCAACGGTCTCCTCGGCGCGCTCGGCATAGAGCGGCGAGGGACGGTCGGCGTGGGCGAAGGCGAGCAGTTCGAGCAGTTGTGCGTTGTCGTACAGCATCTTCTCGAAATGCGGTACGAGCCAGATCGCGTCCGTCGAGTAGCGGGCGTAGCCGCCGCCGAGATGATCGTAGATGCCACCCTGCGACATATGCTCGAGCAACAGATGCAGCGCCGTGCGTCCGTCCTGGCCGCCGGTGCGGAAGTCGTTCTGCAGCAGGAACCGGAAGATCGGCGGGTTGGGAAACTTCGGGGCACCGCGCAGGCCGCCGTGTTCCGGATCGGTCGATCGCAGGAGCGCGGCCGCCGCGGCATCGAGCTGCGGCGGGCCGATTCCCTCGCCCGGTCTGGTGGCGGACATGCGCACGAGCGCCGCCCGCAGCGCCTCGGTGTTGCGGCCGACCATCTCGTGGCCGCGTTCGTACCCATCCGCCACCGCCTGCAGCACCTGACGGAATGATGGCCGCCCCCAACGCGGTTCGGGTGGAAAATAAGTTCCTCCCCAGAATGGGTCGCCTTCGGATGTCAGGAACATCGTCAGCGGCCAGCCGCCCTGCTCGCCGAGCAGGTGCAGCGCCGACATATACAAATGGTCGATGTCGGGCCGCTCCTCGCGGTCGACCTTGATCGAGACGAACAGCCGGTTCATCAGCGCGGCGGTCTGTTCGTCTTCGAAACTTTCGTGCGCCATCACGTGGCACCAATGGCAGGTGGCGTAGCCGACCGACAGCAGGATCGGCTTGCCGGTGGCGCGTGCCTCGGCCAGCGCCGCCTCGCCCCATTCCCGCCAATGCACCGGGTTCCCGGCGTGCTGCAGCAGATACGGCGACGTGGCACCCCCGAGCTGGTTAGACGGCGGCGCGGATGGCGTCTGAGCCTCGATAGTCATCGCGGTGCCTTGCGGTTTGCGGCGCGGCGATAGATAGGGCGCCGATGAACGAGCGACGAGCGAAACAGACGGGGATAACTCGGCAGCACGGGCATTCGGTTGCGCGGTCGCCCGCGCGTCCAGCCCGGAGGCTGCCATGAACCGGCGCCGGGCGGATGATCCGCCGCCATATTTCGAGGCGCACGTGTTCGTCTGCTGCAACCGCCGGCCGGACGGCCATCCGCGCGGCAGCTGTGCAGCCAAG
>DATEQV010000366.1:0-8307 GCA_035272265.1 Acidisphaera sp.
TCTCCGCCCGCGGGCAGTTGCTCGACGTAACGTTGCGCGTAGATTTGCGTCTTCTGGCGCTCGGTAGGAGCCGGTAATGCTACCAACCGGAAAACGCGCGGACTTACTCGCTCGAGTATGCGCTTGATGGTGCCGCCCTTGCCCGCCGCGTCCCGGCCTTCGAACAGGATGACCAGACGCTGGCCGGTCTGCTCGACCCAGCGCTGCGCCTTCAGCAGCTCGCGCTGGAGTTCGAGCATGTGCGCCTCGTACGGCGCCGTGCGCATCGGGCTCTTGTAGGGATACTCGCCGGACTCGAACAAATGGCGGATCGCCGCCGGATCGTGCCGCATGGCGGCGAACGCATGCGCCGCCGATGCCGCATGCGAGGCCGACTCACCCGCCGTACCGCCATTGCGGCCGAGCGGATCGGCGCCGGACGACCTGGCGTCGGGCCGGTTCTGCACCTCCGCGGCCGCGGCGGGCTCTCCGTCCATCGGGGTCAGGCGGCACCCGCCTCCAGCGGGTAGTCGCGCGTCGGGTCGATGCCGCTCGCCTCGATGAACTTGCGCAGCGACGCGACGTCGTTCTTCGACAAGGCGTGACGGGTGTCGTGGAAGCCGTGGGTGTGGCCGTTGAGCTTGACGACGATGCGGCCGTGGCCGCCATGCGTCACCTCGGCGCCGAGCGCCTCCAGCATCGAGAACGCGACGCGCGGGTCGATGTTGCTGCTGATCGGATGCGCGAACAGGGCGTGAAGCGTGTTGCGCTGCTTGTGGTTCATCGGCCGGCCCCCCTCGAGACCAACCCGCAGTTGAGATGACGAGGGTTTATCCATCGTTGATCCATGTCAATCAGACACCCGACGGTAAGGCGTACCGTTCGCCGACGGCCGAGCTATGATCGCCGCCGCTGAAGAGCGAGAGGGAAAGGCCACGCCGATGGCAAACGAATCGCTGTATTCGGGCGCATCCAGCGCTCTGCGACGGTCGATCCGCCAGCACTGGGGCGTGTTCCTCGCAGAGGGGATCATCCTGGTCCTGCTGGGGATCGCGGCGATCGTGCTGCCGCCCCTCGGAGGTCTGGTCGCGACCGTCGTGCTCGGATGGATCTTCCTGATCGCGGGCGTGACCGGGCTCGTGTCCGTCTTCGCCTCCCGCGAGGCGCCGGGCTTCATCTGGGCATTGCTGTCGTCGCTGGCAGCCATCGCCGCGGGCGTGATGCTGCTGTGGAATCCGCTCGCGGGCCTGGCCACGCTCACGTACGTGCTGATCGCGTTCTTCATCGCCGACGGCGTGCTGATCATCGTCCTGGCCCTGGAACACCGTCGCGAGCTGACGGGACGGTGGGAGTGGATGCTGGTCAACGGCGTCATCGACCTGGTCCTCGCCGGCCTGATCATCTCGGGACTGCCGGGATCGCTGGTGTGGGCGCTCGGGCTGCTGGTCGGGATCGACCTCGTGTTCGGCGGGATGTCGCTGATCGCCATGGCGTTGGCCGCGCGCAACATCTAGACCGCCAGCTCGATCACGAACGGGCCGGGACGCGCGAACGACGCCGCCATCAGGTCGGCGAGCTGTTCGCACGTCTCGGCGCGGGCCGCCTCCACGCCCATGCCGTTGGCGATGCGCACGAAGTCGAGATCGGGGTTGCCGAGGTCGAGCATGTCCAGCGCCGTGCGCCCGGGATTGGCGCCGACGGCGGCCAGCTCGCCGAGCAGGATCGCGTATTTGCGGTTCGACAGGATCACCGTCGTCACGTCCAGCCGCTCGCGGGCCTGGGTCCAGAACGCCGAGATGCTGTACATCGCCGACCCGTCGGCCTGCATGTTGATCACCCGCCGCCCCGGCGCGCCGAGCGCCGCACCGACGGCCATCGGCAGGCCGCCGCCGATCGCACCGCCCGTCAGTCCGAGCCAGTCGTGCGGCGGGGCGGCGATCGTGTTGGCGAAGAAGCCGCGGCCGAAGCTGATGCTCTCGTCCACCACGATCGCGTTGTCCGGCATCGTCGCGGCGAGCGTGCGGGCGACCGCTTCGGGCACCGGACGCCCGGTGGCGCGCTCTGGACGCGGTCCGGGATCGGGGGCCGCCAGCTTCGGCGCGCCGAGCGTGTCGGCCAGCCGCGCGAGGGCGTCGGCCGCGTCCTCGTCGGGGCGTGCGAGCACGGTGACCTCGGCGTCCTCGGGCACCAGCCAGCCGGGCTTGCCGGGATAGGCGAAGAACGCCATCGGACGGCGGCCCCCAGCCAGCACCACGTGCTTCACGCCGGCGGTCGCGGCGAGCGCGACGTCGACGGGATACGGCATGCGCTCCACCGGCACCCGGCCGCGGCCCCGCGCGATCCTGGCGTTGGACATCTGCGCGATCAGCCTGGCACCGGTCGCCTGGGCGATCCGGTGCGCGTTGGCCAGCGCCGCCTCGCCGAGTGCGGTGCCGCCGAGCACGATCAGCACTGTCTCGCCGCGAGAGGCCGCCCGGCGGAGTGCCGTCGCGGCGGTGTCCACGGCGAACGGGGTGGCGGAGACGGGCTGTGGCACCGGGAGCGGATAGGCGACCTCGCCGGCCTCGTCCCAGGCGGTGTCGGCGGGCAGGACCAGCGTGGCGATCTGGCCGGGGGGCGTGCGGGCCGACTGGACCGCGACGGCCGCGTCGCGTCCCACCGTCGCCGCCGACGTGGCCGTGCGGACCCAGGCGGAGACGCCGCGGGCCCA
This sequence comes from Acidisphaera sp., assembly GCA_035272265.1. Classification (GTDB taxonomy): domain Bacteria; phylum Pseudomonadota; class Alphaproteobacteria; order Acetobacterales; family Acetobacteraceae; genus Acidisphaera. The sequence goes on from DATEQV010000366.1 coordinate 2,690, forward strand.
GCCCTCGGTGTCGGAGGTCAGCGGGGGATCGAGCAGGCGGTGGTACGTCGCCTGATCGCCGACGATGTTGACGATGCCGCTCTGCGAACGCCTTGCGTTGTGCAGGTTGGCCAGCCCGTTCGCGAGGCCCGGGCCGCAGTGCAGCAAGGTCGCCGCCGGCACGCCCGCCATCCGCCAGTAGGCGTCGGCCGCGCCGGTCACCACGGTCTCCGCCAGACCCAGCACGCACCGCATGCCCGGTATGCGGTCGAGTGCCGCGACGAAGTGCATCTCGCTGGTGCCGGGATTGGCGAAGCAGGTCGTCACCCCGCTTTTCAGCAGCGTGTGCACAAGGCTTTCAGCACCGTTCATCCGACGCCCCCGGGTTGACCTGGGTGCGATCGTGCGCGACGGCTCGCCGCTTGCCAACACAGACGGTGCCGCATGACGACCGTGCTCTATCCGCTGCGGATGTATCCGGACGAAACCGCCGAGCGGCGCATCTTCGGCGAGGGCGTCGACATCCGCGTCCGCAACGCGGCGTCGCTGGCCGAGCTATCCGAGGACGACTGTGCCGCGACCGACGGGCTGATGATCTTCCGCCAGTTCGTCAGCGCGCAGGACATCGCCCGCTTTCCCCGGCTGCGCGCCATCGTGCGGATGGGCGTGGGCTACGACCGCATCGACCGCGCCGCCGCCGCCTCTCGCGGAATTCTCGTCTGCAACGTTCCGGATTACGGCACCACCGAGGTCGCCGACCACGCGATCGCGCTGGCGCTGGCGCTGCGCCGGGGGCTGCTGCTGCACCATGAGGCGCAGCGGCACGACAAGCCCGCGGCGTGGCTGCCGATCGAGGATCCGTTGGTGCGCCGGTTCGACGTGCAGACCTTCGGCGTGGTCGGCCTCGGCCGCATCGGCACCGCCGCGGCATTGCGCGCCAAGGGGCTTGGCTTCCGGGTGGTGTTCTACGACCCGTACCGGCCGAACGGCACCGAGCTGGCGCTCGGCATCGCGCGTGCCGGCACGCTCGACGACCTGCTGCGGCAGTCCGACGTGCTGTCGCTGCACACGCCGCTCACGCGCGAGACCCGCGGCATGATTGGTGCGAAGGAGCTGGCCTTGCTGCCCGCCGGCGCCGTGGTGGTCAACACGGCGCGGGGCCCGATCCTCGATCTCGACGCGCTCGCCGACGGCGTTCGTGCCGGGCGCATCGCCGGCGCGGGGCTGGACGTCGTGCCGGTCGAGCCGCCGGCGGAACCGTTGCCCGAGATCATGCGTGCGTACCGGGCGCGCGAGGCGTGGCTGGAGGGGCGCATCATCATCACGCCGCACTCCGCGTATTTCACGCCCGAGGCGGATGTCGACATCCGCACCAAGTCGGCCGAGACGATGCGCGCCGCATTGCTGACCAACCGGCCGCAGAACGTCATCGCGCCGACCGACGAGTAGCGCGGCGGGGGCCGGAGGGATCGGCGACCGTGCGGCGCCGATTTTTGGGCCGGTGTGTCGCACACCGGGCGGGATCGTGGGCGAGATGCGCGCGGGTGGCGCGGTGTCCCGTGGTGCTGGGGCGGGCGGCCCGGCCGGCGGTTCGGGCGGCTCGGTCGCTTTTGTTTCGTCATCGCGAGCCGCCTCTTGGCGGCGTGGCGATCCAGGGCCGCGCGGCAGGCGTTTGTCACGCGGCCCTGGATTGCCACGGCGCTCCGCGCCTCGCAATGACGTGGGAGTGGTTGCGTCCGCAACCTTGTCGTCCGGAATCGGAGCGCTGTCCGCCGCTGGATCAACGACGTCAGGATGGCGGAATGCGCGCTGCGCGCTTTTCCGCCCTACGACGTCGCGTTCGCGCGCCAGTTCGCGGTCGCGCGCGCGGGCGCGGCTGCGCTGGGACATGCGCTGCAGCGTGTGCGTGTGCGCGCGGACGAGCCTGGCCTCGGCGGCGCGGCGCTCGACGATGAACCAGGGGCCGGGGTCGGCGGCGCGGCGGTCGCGCCAGCGCTTCCAGCCGAGCGTGATCCAGATCACCGGCGGCGGCCCCGGCCTGGGGGTGCGGGCGGCGCGCTGGCGGCGGCGCGCGTCGGCCCATTCGCGGCGCTCGGCGAGCAGGCGGATCGAGGCGCGCGTCGCGAGGCGGTGCAGGCGGACTTCGGCCTGCCAGTCGCCCTGGTTGGCGCGGTGATAGAGGGCGCGGGTTTCGGTGCAGTGCGCGCAGCGGTGGCGCGTGGTGGGGTAGCGCGACGCCTCGAGGTCGCACCAGGACTCCATGCTGCGATGGCCCGACGGCTTGCGGAACAGGCGCTGGGGCTTGGGCCGGCGCTCGCAGAAGGCGTCCTGGATGATCTCGACGCGGAAGGCGCGCTCGCGCATGCCGACGGCGATCTCGGGGTCGGGCTCGGGTTCGGGCGTGGCGCGGACGCGGGTGCCGCGCGCGTAGGGAACCGCGTGGGCGAGGCTGCGGTAGAGACGCGCCAGACCGGCCGGGAGCCAGCGCAGCAGGCGCCCATGCTCCGTGTGGCCGGGGGGCCTGTTCGCGGTGGCGCGCGCGCGCCGCGTGGGTTCCGGTTCGGGTTCCGGTTCGGGTGGGGGGTCCGGCTCGGGCCGGGCTGGGGCGGGCTCCGGGTGGGCGAGCCGCCAGCGCCGGAGCTTTTCGAGGTTGTGGGCGCAGACCATTTCCATGACCGTGCGGACCCGGCGCGGTTCTCCCGCCCCGTGGGCGCGGCCGGAGCCGGCGGGGTCGGAGGCGTCGTCCGGCGGAGAAGCACCGTCGGTCATGCCACGACAGGTAGCGCGCGGCGGCGGCGTTGTCAAGACTGAAGTCCTAGGAATTTCAGCCCCGAAAGCAGAACGCAGCGAGCGCCCGCACCCTGCGCCGGAACCTGTCTTTGACCCGCATCGCCTCTGAAATACTTCAGGCCTCGCGCATCCGGCGCCGTTGTGAGTGTGCAGGCTCACAGCAAAAGAAAGCGATGCGCCGCACTCTCCGGTCGTCGGCGAACGGCAAGGGGATGGGCCCCGCGCACCCGCCGAACCAAGTTCGGAGACTTCGCATGTTCAAGAAGATCACGATGACGGCCCTGATCGCCGGGTTCGCGCTGGCCACTGCCGGGGCGCTGCCGGCCGCAAGCGCGCTCGCGCGCGACACCGGCCTCGCCGAGGTCACCCACATTACCGCTACCCACGGCGTAACTGGCACTCACTCTCCGGGTCGGATTTCCATCAGGAAGTCGGGCGGTCAGTAGCTGAGCGACCCGAACCGTCCGGGAAGGATCGTGCGAGACCATTGCACACTGAGTCATCCCGGCAACCGCAGGTGTTCAGCAAGGGCGCCGTGAACCGCAATCCGCCGTCTTGCGGTGGACAGAGAGGCGGCCGACTGTGTCCGGCCTTGCTAAAATCCTAGGGAGTTTCAGTCACGAGACGAATTTCGGTGCTCGTGGCGAGGCCGGCCGTATGCGGAGGGGAGGATACGGGGCTTGTTGCTGATCGTGCTGGGCCTGGGGCTGATGGCGGCGCCGGCCGGGTCGGCGGCCGATCCCCGGTCGGCGGACTGGACGATTCCGCGCCCGGTGACGGCGCCGTCGCCCGACCGTCCCCTTGTCATCGACCTCGCCGGCGTCCGTTTCAGATGGTACGAGCCGCATCGAGCCTTTCTGCTGAATGACGGACGGCTGCTGCTGTGGGAGTCGGGCCGCAGCCTCGACGACCCCGGCGACTGGTCGATCTCGCTGCTCGATCCCGGGGGCGCGATCGACACGGTCTGGCACGGCGCGAGCGACCTGGGCGGCACGCCGATCGTGTCGGCGGACCGGCGGGTTGCGTGGTTCGCCGCCCATGTGTCGCCGGTGACGTCGAGCGGGGTCACGGACGGACTGTTCGTGCTCGATATCCCGCGCAGGCGGGTGTGGCCGCTGGATCGCGTCTACGAGGGCGCCGCGGCGATCGAGGCCGCGCTGAACAAGGACTACTGGAAGGCACGGGCGGAGCCGGACGGGCGTCTGCTGATCCAGTTCGCCGATCTCGCCGATACGGAGTTCTGGGGCAGGCCGCGCGCCGACCGGGCGGCGCAGGCCGGCGACCCCTGGCGAGACCTGTTCCCGTATGTCTATCTGCCCTCGCCGCTGGCGTTCTTCGCAGGCGATGCCGGCCGTGCGACGCCGAATTTCGGCGTGTCGGAGCGGGCATTGCTGCGGTTCAACGACGCGCGCGACCCCCGCCCCGAGCCGCGCGCGGAGGGGGCGGACCGGTACTGGGCGCCAACCGACGACGGCGAGTATTACAGCGACAACAGCCTGCCGACCCTGCCGATCGCGGCGGCGCCGGGGCTGCATGTGCAACTGTTCCAGCGATGGCTCGATCCGCAGACCATGCTGCCCTGCGGACCCGGCAACGTCGTTTCGCGGGATCGCGACTTCACGGCGACGACGAGCGAGAGCGGCCCACGCTGCGCGCGGTTCCAGGGCGCCTATGTCGAACGGGTCGCCGACGGAAGGCTGGAGCACGTGCTGAGCCACGGCGTCGGCGTGTCCCATGCGATCGCCGCGCGAGGCCGCCTGGTCGCGATCGGCGGCCAGGCGGAGGGCTTGAACCTGGACGGAAAGCCCGGTGCGCAGCCGAACTTCGTGTCGCTGTGGGATGCGGTCGGGGGCGATCGGCTGGCGAGTTTGATGTTTCCGGCAGGAGATGTCCGCGTGCAGGCGCTGGTGTTCTCGATCGACGCCGGGCAGTTGTATGCGTTCGTGGCGTCGCCGTCGGGGTCGCAGGTGTACGTCTGGGATCTGCGGCCGGCGTGGAGAGCGCTGGGGAAGGAGTGATGCCGGCGCGCGGGAGCAGCAGCGAGGAGAGCGGGGAGGCGCAGCGCATCTCGCCATCCAGGCTTCCAGCTTTTCGTCGGCGTCCGCAGGCGGAATCCGCGCTTCGCGCACTTCCGCCCTTGCTTGCTTGGGGATCCGTACGGAGACGATATCAGTCACCGGGCGCTCGCGTCGCGTCACCGGCCGCGCCGGTAAGCGGACTTAGAAGACCTCAGCTAGTTTTTCGTACTGTTACGGTATCGGCGCCACAAGCGACAACGTATGGCGGCATCGGGATACCCGGATACTGACCGCTGTCGCTCGCCTTCTTGACCCATTGTTCGAGCGCCGCGTCTTGCGTTGCGTCAAAGACGCGTACCGTCACCTCGAAGTCGGCCCCGACATCTCTGGGCTCACCGAAGAAAGTGACAACGGTCCAGTTGTTCCCGGCAATGTCAGCCGAGCCCTGAGGCCACCAAAGGGCTAGACCCTTTCGATGGGCAAGAACCCATAGTTTGGTGCCTGCCGGGATCTGGGCTGTTCCGACAACGTTCTCGACAGCAGAGACGGATTGTCCCGTGTTCGGCTGAACGATGTGCACAGCGCAGCTTGCGCTCGGGGCCTGCGCGAACGACCAGCAAGGGGTCCACACGCACATGATCAACGCGAAGAACCTAACTCGCATCGAAATCCCTTTTTGGTTTCTCACTCACTGTCCGTCCGGGGAGTTTTCCAATCGCGAGAATCGGTTAGCCGGAGCGACCGCTTGAACGGCGCGAATCTCTTGTGATTCCTTGTGTGGCACCGATTCACTTTCGAGGTGCCTCATGTGGACGACCGAAAATCGCCCCC
>DATEQV010000367.1:0-9402 GCA_035272265.1 Acidisphaera sp.
CAGCTGCACGTGAAGTCGTTCTTCGACTCCACCAACGACGGCGTCGGCGACTTCCGCGGACTGATGCAGAAGCTGGACTACATCGCCGAACTGGGCGTGACGGTGATCTGGCTGCTGCCGTTCTATCCCTCGCCGCGGCGCGACGACGGCTACGACATCGCCGACTATCGCGGCGTGCATCCCGAGTACGGCACGCTCGCCGATGTCCGCAAGTTCATCCACGAGGCGCACGCGCGCGGACTTCGGGTCATCACCGAGCTGGTGATCAACCACACCTCGGACCAGCATCCGTGGTTCCAGCGCGCCCGCACCGCCAAGCCCGGCAGTGCTGCGCGCGACTTCTACGTCTGGTCCGACACCGATCAGGCCTATGCCGGCACGCGCATCATCTTCCTGGATACCGAGAAGTCGAACTGGACCTGGGACCCGGTCGCCAACGCGTATTACTGGCACCGCTTCTACGCGCACCAGCCGGACCTCAACTTCGACAACCCGCGGGTGCTGCACGAAGTGCTGTCGGTGATGCGCTTCTGGGTCGACCTCGGCGTCGACGGGCTGCGGCTGGACGCGGTGCCCTATCTGGTCGAACGCGAAGGCACCAACAACGAGAACCTGCCGGAGACGCACGCGGTGCTCAAGCGCATCCGCGCGGAGCTGGAAGCGCACGCGCCGGGGCGGATGCTGCTGGCGGAGGCCAACCAGTGGCCGGAGGACGCGCAGCAGTATTTCGGCGACGGCGACGAATGCCACATGTCGTTCCACTTCCCCCTGATGCCGCGCATGTACATGGCGATCGCGCAGGAAGACCGGTTCCCGATCACCGACATCATGCGCCAGACGCCGGAGATCCCGGACAACTGCCAGTGGGCGATCTTCCTGCGCAACCACGACGAGCTGACGCTCGAGATGGTCACCGATTCCGAACGTGACTATCTGTGGGAGACGTATGCGAGCGACCGCCGCGCGCGGCTGAACCTGGGCATCCGCCGCCGCCTGTCGCCGCTGCTGGAGCATGACCGGCGACGCATCGAGCTGATGAACTCGCTGCTGTTCTCGATGCCCGGCACGCCGGTGATCTACTACGGCGACGAGATCGGGATGGGCGACAACATCCATCTCGGCGACCGCGACGGCGTGCGCACGCCGATGCAGTGGTCGCCCGACCGCAACGGCGGCTTCTCGCGCGCCAACCCGGCCGCACTCGTGCTGCCGCCGATCATGGACGCGCTGTACGGCTACGAGGCGGTGAACGTCGAGGCGCAGGCGGCCGATCCGCACTCGCTGCTGAACTGGACGCGGCGCATGCTGGCGGTGCGCAAGCGCCACCGCGCGTTCGGCCGCGGGAGCCTGCGCTTCCTGTATCCCGGCAACCGCAAGGTGCTCGCCTTCCTGCGCGAGCTGTCGGACGGCGTGAACGAAGAAATTCTGTGCGTGGCCAATCTTTCGCGCACCGCGCAGGCCGTCGAGCTCGACCTCTCGAGCCTTGCCGGACGCACGCCGGTGGAACTCGTCGGCGGCTCGGTGTTCCCGGCGATCGGGCAGCTGCCATACCTGCTGACGCTGCCGCCCTACGGGTTCTTCTGGTTCCTGCTCGCCGACCGCGCGCAGCTGCCGTCCTGGCACGCGCCGAGCCCTCAGGTCCTGCCGGAGCTGACCACGCTCGTCGTGCGCCGGATGCTGGAGGACGTGCTGGACGGCCTCAACCGCGTGGTGCTGGAGCGCGAGATCCTGCCGGCCTACCTGCCCCACCGGCGCTGGTTCGGCGCCAAGGGCGAGGCACTGCACGGGGTGCGCTTCGTCTATGGCGTCCGGATGCGCGCCAGCGCCAATCCGCTGCTGCTGACGGAGGTCGAGGTCGCGGTGGGCGGGCGCACCGAGATCTACGTCCTGCCGCTTGCCGGCGTCGCCGAGGACGGCGCCAGCACGCGGGTTCTCCAGCTTGCGCTGGCGCGTCTGCGGCGCGGGCGCGAGGTCGGCTACCTGACCGACGGGTTTGCCGTCGACGGTCTGCCGCAGGCCTTCCTGCGGGCGTTCCGCGAATGTCTCGTGCTCAAGCTGCCGGACGGTCTTGGCGAACTGCGCTTCCTGACCAACGGGCGCTTGCCGGAAGTCGAGATCGGCGACGGCGAAGAGGTACGACGGCTGTCGGCGGAGCAGTCGAACTCCTCGCTGATCGTCGGCGAGCTGCTGCTGCTGAAGATCATCCGCAAGGTCGCCGAAGGCATCCATCCCGAAGCCGAGATGACCGGCTTCCTGACCGAGCGCGGCTTCCCGAACATCGCGCCGCTGTACGGCGAGCTGATGCGTGTCGCCCCGGACGGCACGCGCGCGACGCTCGGCCTGGTGCAAGGTTTTGTCCGCAACCAGGGCGACGGCTGGGGCTGGACGCTCGATTTCCTGCATCGCGTGGTCGACGAGATCGCGGTGACCGGCCAGGGCGAGGAAGCCGCACGGCACGACGACGCCTTCGCGCCGTACATGAACTTTGCGGCCGCGGTCGGAAGGCGGCTGGCCGAGATGCACGCCGTGCTCGCGGAACCGACGGACGACCCGGAGTTCCGGCCGGAGAGGGCGGATGCGGCCATGCGCCGCCGTTGGGCCGAAGGTGCGATCGAGCAGCTCGACGCGGCCTTCCGCCTGCTTCGACAGACGCGCGACTGGCCGGACGCCGACACGGAAGTCCGCGCGAAGACGCTGCTGGCGCGTGAAGCGGACGTGCGCGAACTCTGCCATCGCCTGGCCGCCGCCGGACGCGATGCGCTCAGCACGCGCGTGCACGGCGACTTCCACCTCGGCCAGGTGCTGGTGGTGCAGGGCGACGCCTACATCATCGACTTCGAGGGCGAGCCGGCGCGGCCGATGGAGCAGCGCCGGGCGAAATCCTCGCCGCTGCGCGACGCGGCCGGGCTGCTGCGCTCGTTCGACTATGCCGCCGCCACCGCCGCCCCTGGCCGTGCCGCCGCGTCGCCGCAGGTGGAGGAACGGCGTGCCTTGCTGCTGCCACGCTTCCGTGAACAGGCACAGGCGGCGTTCCTGGACGCCTACCGGGCGGTGCTGCATACGGCGGCACGGCCGTGGGTGGCCCCGGAGGCGGAAGACGCGCTGCTTGATCTCTTCCTGATCGAAAAGGCGGCCTACGAAATTCGTTACGAAGCATCGAACCGGCCGACCTGGATCGGCATTCCACTCCGCGGGCTGGGCGAGCTGGTTCAGCGCCTTCTGCCCGCACAGGAGGCTTGATGGACGCGCCCTTTGACGTGGAAAAGGCCGACGGGACGCTCGATCCCGCGGCGATCGAAGCGCTGGTGCAGGCACGGCACGGCGACCCGTTCGCCGTGCTCGGCCCGCATGCGGCCGGCAATGCGACCGTCATCCGCACCTTCCAGCCTTTCGCGCGCGACGTGCAGGTGCTCGACGCCGCGACCGGGCAGCTGCGCGGGACGCTGCGCCGCATCCACCCCGCCGGCCTGTTCGCCGGCGCGGTCGCGAGCGCCGCGCCATACCGGCTGCGGATCGACCAGAGCGATGCGGTGATCGAGACGGAGGACCCGTACAGCTTTTCGGAAGTGTTGGGCGAGCTGGACGTGTACCTGCTGGCGGAGGGCCGTCATCACGATGTCGGCCGCGCGCTGGGTGCGCATCCGACGGAGATGAACGGCGTGCGCGGCGTGCGCTTCGCGGTCTGGGCGCCGAACGCGCGCCGGGTGTCCGTCGTCGGGCCGTTCAACCGCTGGGACGGCCGCTGCCATCCGATGCGGCTGCGTCACGGACCGAGCGTGTGGGATCTGTTCATCCCGCGCCTGGGCCCTGGCGAGCTGTATAAATACGAGATCGTCGGGCCGCACGGCGAGCTGGTGCCGCTGAAGGCCGATCCGGTCGCCTGGGCCGCCGAGTCGCCGCCGGCGACCGCGTCGGTCGTCGCCGACACCGCGCCGCGCCGCTGGAACGACGACGCATGGATGGCGTCGCGGCCGGAACGGCAATCGCCGCGCGCCCCGATCGCGATGTACGAGGTGCATGCGCAATCCTGGATGCACGATCCTTCGCTGACCGGCTGCGTGTGGGACCAGCTGATCGAGCGGTTGATCCCGTATGTCGCGCGCATGGGCTTCACGCATATCGAGCTCATGCCGATCATGGAGCATCCGTTCGGCGGCTCGTGGGGCTATCAGCCGCTCGGCCAGTATGCGCCGGCTGCGGCGCTCGGCCCGCCCGGCGCGTTCGCGCGCTTCGTCGACCACTGCCACCAGGCGAATATCGGCGTCATCCTCGATTGGGTGCCGGCGCATTTCCCGAGCGACGCGCACGGGCTCGCGCGCTTCGACGGCACGCCGCTGTATGAGCACGCGGACCCGAAGGAGGGATACCACCACGACTGGCATACCTACATCTTCAATCTCGGACGCAACGAGGTGCGGGCGTTCCTGTTCGGCAGCGCGCTGCACTGGCTGGAGCACTACCACGCCGACGGGCTGCGCGTGGATGCGGTCGCCTCGATGCTGTACCGCGACTACTCGCGCAAGGAAGGTGAGTGGATCCCGAACAAATACGGCGGCCGGGAGAACCTGGAGGCGGTGTCGTTCCTGCAGGACCTGTCGCGCATCATCGCCGAACGCTGTCCCGGCGCGGTGCTGATCGCCGAGGAAAGCACCGCGTGGCCCAACGTGACGCGCCCGGCGGACGAAGGCGGGCTCGGTTTCAATTACAAGTGGAACATGGGCTGGATGCACGACACGCTGCATTACATGCACGAGGAGCCGGTCCACCGCAGCTGGCACCACCGCGACATCACCTTCGGCATGCTGTACGCATGGTCGGAGAAGTACGTGCTGCCGCTGTCGCACGACGAGGTGGTGTACGGAAAAGGCTCGCTGATCGGCAAGATGTCGGGCGACGAGTGGCAGCGCTTCGCCAACCTGCGCGCCTATTACGGTTTCATGTGGACCTATCCCGGCAAGAAGCTGATGTTCATGGGCGGTGACATCGCCCAGTGGCGGGAGTGGAACCACGATACCGGCCTCGATTGGAACCTGCTGGAATATCCGTTGCACAAGGGCGTGCAGCAGGTGGTGCACGACCTGAACCACCTGTACGCGAACACGCCGGCGCTGCATCGCCGCGACACCCATTACGAAGGCTTCCAGTGGGTCGTCGTGGACGACAATCTGCAGAGCGTGTACGCCTATCTCCGCTACGGCGAGGCCGGCGATCCGCCGGCGCTGGTCGCGTTCAACGCGACCCCCGTCCCGCGCCTGGGCTACCGTATGGGCGTGCCGCGCGAGGGCGAGTGGCGCGAGGTCATGAACACCGACGCCGCGATGTACGGCGGGTCCAACATGGGGAACGGCGGCAGCGTCTCGGCCGAGCCGATACCCTGTCACGGCTTCCCCGCCTCCGTCTCGCTCACCTTGCCGCCGCTCGCGACGATCGTACTGCTGGGACCGTCGTGAACGAACCGGCTTGGGGTGCCTCGACGGCCGACGGCTTCACGCGGTTCCGGGTCTGGGCGCCGAGCGCGGACGCGCTGGTGCTCGAGATCCAGGACGGCGGCGAGACGCCGATGCAGCGCGACGCCGAGGGCTGGCACGGCGCCGCGCTCACGTGCGGTCCGGGCACGCGCTACCGGTTCCGGCTGCCCGACGGCCTGTGCGTGCCTGATCCGGCGTCGCGCCAGCAGGACGGCGACGTGCACGGCTGGAGCGTCGTCGTCGATCCGCACGACTACGCATGGCAGCACGCGGACTGGCGCGGCCGGCCGTGGCACGAGGCCGTCGTCTACGAACTGCACCCGGGCACGTTCGGCGGCTTCGACGGCATCCGCGCGCAACTGCCGCGACTGCATCAGCTCGGCATCACCGCGATCGAGCTGATGCCGATCAACGATTTCCCAGGCCAGCGCAACTGGGGCTACGACGGCGTGCTGCCGTACGCGCCCGACGAAAGCTACGGCACGCCCGCCCAGCTCAAGCGCCTGATCGACGCGGCGCACGGGCTCGGCATGACCGTCATGCTCGATGTCGTCTATAACCATTTCGGTCCCGACGGCGCCTATCTCCACGTGCTGGCCAAGCCGTTCTTCGACGAAGGCAGGCACACGCCCTGGGGCGCCGCGATCAATTTCCGCCACCAGCCGGTCGCCGAGTTCTTCGTGCAGAACGCGCTGATGTGGCTCAACGAGTACCGGTTCGACGGGCTGCGCTTCGATGCCGTGCACGCCTACCGCGACGGCGACTTCCTGCGCGCGATGGGCGAGGCGATCCGCGCGGAAATCCCGGCCGGACGCGACGTCGCGCTGGTGCTGGAGAACGAGGGCAACGAAGCCCGCTTCCTGCCTCGCCCGTACGACGCGCAGTGGACCGACGACTGGCACCATTGCGTGCACGTGCTGCTGACCGGCGAGCGCGAAGGCTACTACGCCGGCTTCCAGGACGCCGCCCGCCTTCTCGCGCGGTGCCTGTCGGAGGGCTTCGCCTATCAGGGCGAGATGACGCCCAGAGGCGACAAGCGTGGCGAGCCCAGCGCACATCTGCCGTCAACTTCGTTTGTCATTTCGATGCAGACGCACGACCAGGTCGGCAACCGCGCGTTCGGCGAGCGGCCGAACGCGCTGGCGCGCGACGCCGCGATCCACGCGGCACAGACATTGCAACTACTCTCGCCATTCATCCCGATGCTGTTCGCGGGGGAGGAGTGGGGCACCAGGCGGCCGTTCCTTTTCTTCACCGACCACAACAACGAACTGGCGCCGCTGGTCCGCGAGGGCCGGCGCCGTGAGTTCGAGCACTTCGCCGCGTTCAGCGACCCGCACAAGCGCGACACGATCCCCGATCCGAATGCGCCCGAGACCTTCATCCGCTCGATCCCCGACCCGGACGAAGCCCATGAGCCGGAGTACGCGAAGCGGCTGGAGCGCACGCGCGCGCTGCTCGCGCTGCGCAACCGCTACATCGTCCCCCGCATCCAAGGCGCGCGCAGCGAGGGGGCGGAGGCGATCGGGGCAAAGGCGGTGCGCGCAAGCTGGCGTCTGGGCGACGGCAGCGCGCTCACCATCGCCACCAACCTGGGAGACCACCCCGTGCCGATCGCCGACATACCGGGCGAGATGCTCTACGGAACCGGCGAGCATCTCGGCCTGGTCGTGCCGGAAGGCGCGCTGCCGGAGATGAGCACCGTCGTCTATCTGGCCGAGCGTCACTGATGCCGCAGGACAAGGCGCTGCGCGAACTCGCAGCGCAGGCCGGCCTCGCGGTGGAATGGCGCGACGCGTTCGGCGAGGACCACGAGGTCCCGCCCGAGACGCTGCGCGCGGTGCTCTCCGCACTCGGCTACGACGCCGGCAGCGACAACCAGATCGCCGCCAGCCGCCACCGCCTCGACGAGGAAGCGAAGGCCGCCGCGCCGCTGGTCGTCACCGAGGCGGGCGTCCCCGCCCCCGCTCCGCCGCGCGAAAAATTCCGCCTGCTGTTCGAAACCGGCGGCAGCATCGACGGGCGCGCAACGGATGACGGCCACCTGCCGCCGGTCGACGTGCCCGGCTACCACATCGTCGAGTTCGCCGACCGCAGCATCACGCTCGCCGTCGCCCCCGCGCACTGTCCGCGGCTGCACGGGCGCGGCTGGGGTCTGGCCGTGCAGCTCTACAGCCTGCGCCGGCCGAACGACGGCGGCGTCGGCGACTTCGCCGCGCTGACCGATCTGGTGCGCAGCGCCGGACGGCACGGCGCGTCGGCCGTGGCGATCAGCCCGGTGCACGCGCAGTTCTCCGCCGATCCCGACCGCTTCAGCCCCTACGCGCCGTCCAGCCGCCTGATGCTGAACGTGGCGCACATCCCTTGCGACATCGCCGGCGGGGCAAACGGCGACCTGATCGACTGGCCGCGCGCCGTGCGGGCCCGCCTGTCGCATCTGCGCGCCCGCTACGACCAGCAGGCGGACGATGCGGACTTCGACGCATGGCGCCGCATGCAAGGCAACGCCGTCGAACGCCATGCGCGCTTCGAGGCGCTGCACGCGCACTTCTACGGCGCCGATCCGCATCACTGGCACTGGCGCAGCTGGCCCGAGGCGTTCCGCTCGCCGGAATCCCCCGCCGTCGCCGCGTTCGCCGCCGACCACGCGCGCGAGGTCACGTACCACGCCTGGCTGCAATACCTGGCCGACACCGCACTCGGCGCCGCGCAGAAGGCGGCGCGGGAGGCGGGCATGCCGGTCGGCCTGATCAGCGACCTCGCCGTCGGCACCGACAGCGGCGGCAGCCATGCGTGGAGCCGGCAGGCCGAGACGCTGATCGGCCTGAAGATCGGCGCCCCGCCCGACCTGCTCAACCCGCACGGCCAGGACTGGGGCCTGGTCGCGTTCTCGCCGACCGGCCTGCGCCGGAACGGCTACGCCGCCTTCACCGAAATGCTGCGCGCCGCGTTGCGCCACGCCGGCGGCGTGCGGATCGACCACGTGATGGGGCTCGCGCGCCTGTGGGTGCTGCCGGAAGGCGCGCACGCGACCGAGGGCACGTATCTGCACTTCCCGCAGGACGACATGCTGCGGCTGGTCGCCCTCGAAGCGTCGCGCCACCGCGCCATCGTGATCGGCGAGGACCTCGGCACGCTGCCGTACGGCTTCAAGCCGCTGCTGCAGAGCGAAGGCATCATGGGCCTGCGCGTGCTGTATTTCGAACGCGACAAGAGCGGCCAATTCACGCCGCCGGCAGGCTGGACGCCGGACGCGGTGGCGATGACCAGCACGCACGACCTGCCGCCGTTCGCCGGCTGGTGGTCGGGACACGATCTGGAATGGCGCGCCCGGCTCGGCCTGCTGGGCGACGAGCAGGCCGAGCGCGACGGCCGCGACCGCGACCGTGCATGGCTGTGGAACGCCTTCCGCACCAGCGGCGTTGTGCCTGCCGAGAGCGAGGCGCCGCCCGCCTGGGACACCTGGCCCGCCGTAGAGGCGGCCATCGCCCATGTCGGCACCAGCGCCTGCGAGCTGGCGATGATACCGGCGGAGGACGTCTTGGCGCTGCGAGAACAACCCAACCTGCCTGGCACGATGGACGAGCATCCGAACTGGCGCCGCCGCCTGCCGGCCGACGCCGCGACGATGCTCGACGAGCCCGACGTCACCGCGCGCCTGGACCGCCTCGCCACCGCGCGGGGATGATCCGCGCCACCGCTCGGCTGCAATTCCACAAGGACTTCACGCTCGACGACGGCACCGCGCTGGTGCCGTATCTCGACCGGCTCGGAATCAGCCACCTGTACGCCTCGCCGCTGCTGACGGCGCGGCCGGGATCGACCCACGGCTACGACATCGTCGATCACCACCGGATCAATCCCGAGCTTGGCGGGATGGACGCGCTGCGGCGGATGGTCGCGGCCCTGCGCGCGCACGGCATGGGCCTGATCC
>DATEQV010000368.1:0-11005 GCA_035272265.1 Acidisphaera sp.
AGTACCGCGACCAGCTGCCGGCCGGACACATGCCGGCGGCGGCGGCGGAGTGAGGGAGAGGGCGGTCTCGCTCCGATCCCGGGGCAACGTCACCACCAGGCACGTTCGATGCCGGGGGGGCAACCATGTCGGCCAATCTGATCTCCGTCACCCCTTCCGCCTACAGCTATCCGCTGCTGGTCAAGCACCTGCTGCACGCGCCGCTGACACGCTCGCCCGAGCAGGTGATCGTCTACCGCGAGCACCGGCACACCTACCGGCAGTTCCGTGACCGACTGGGCCGGCTGGCCAATGCGCTGACCGAGCTCGGCGTCAAGCAGGGCGACGTGGTCGCGGTGCTCGATTGGGACAGCCACCGCTACCACGAATGCTACTTCGCCATCCCGATGAGGGGCGCGGTGCTGCAGACGGTGAACCTGGCGCTGCCGCCCGAGCAGCTGATCTACACGCTGGCCGACACCGGTGCCTCCGTCGTGCTGCTCAACGTCGACTTCCTGCCGCTGTTCGAGCAGGTCGCGGCCAAGCTGGAGACGGTGCGCCGCTTCGTGCTGCTCAACGACCGCCCTGAGCTGCCGACGACGACGCTGCCGGTGGCCGGCGAATACGAGGCGCTGATCGAGGCGAACTCGCCGTTCTTCGTCTTCCCCGACTTCGACGAGAACACGCGCGCGACGACGTTCCACACCACCGGCACGACCGGGCGGCCGAAGGGCGTGTATTTCAGCCATCGCCAGCTGGTACTGCAGGTGCTGTGCGGCCTCGTGGAATACGGGCCGTTCGCCGCGCAGCAGGGACGCTTCCATCGCGACGACGTCTATATGCCGATGACGCCGCTGTTCCACGTGCACGCCTGGATGTGCCCGTACACGGCGACGCTCAGCGGCTGCAAGCAGGTCTATCCCGGCCGCTACTCGGGCGAGGTGTTCCTCAAGCTGATCAAGGACGAGGGCCTGACCTCCACGCACGGCGTCCCGACCATACTACAGATGCTGCTGAGCGCACCAGGCAGCCAGGATGTCGACCTGTCGAAGCTGAAGATGATCGTCGGCGGCTCGGCGCTGCCGCGGCAGCTCGCGAAGGCCGCCTTGAAGCGGGGCATCGACGTGGCCACCGGCTACGGCCTGTCCGAGTCCGGCCCGTTCTTGACGGCCATGCACATGGCCACGTCGCAGCTGACGGGCAACATCGACGAGGAGGTGGAAGTTCGCGTCAAGGCCGGCTACGCCGGCCCGCTGGTCGAGCTGCGGGTGGTCAATTCCGACATGGAGGACGTGGCGCACGACGGCAAGGAGACCGGCGAGATCGTGGCACGGGCGCCGTGGCTGACCATGGGTTACCTGAACAACCCCGAGGCGTCCGAGCAGCTGTGGGCGGGCGGCTACATGCACACCGGCGACATGGGGACGATCAACCCCGACGGCACGCTGCATATCACCGACCGACTGAAGGACATCATCAAGAGCGGCGGCGAGTGGATTTCCTCCATCGAGCTGGAGGACATCGTGATGCTGCGCGAGGGGGTCGCCAAGGCGGCGGTGATCGCGGTGCACGACGACAAGTGGGGCGAACGGCCGCTGGTGCTGGTCAACCTGCTGCCCGAGTTCAAGAACAAGGTCGGACGTGAGGAGATCCGCGCGCAGGTCAAGGGATATGTGGAGCGCGGGCTGATCTCGAAGTTCGCGGTGCCGGAGCGGATCGAGTTCGTCGACACCCTGCCGCTGACCAGCGTCGGCAAGATCGACAAGAAGAAGCTGCGCGAGCAGTACCGCGACCAGCTGCCGGCCGGACACATGCCGGCGGCGGCGGCGGAGTGAGGGAGAGGGCGGTCTCGCTCCGATCCCGGGGCAACGTCACCACCAGGCACGTTCGATGCCGGGGAGGCAACCATGTCGGCCAATCTGATCTCCGTCACCCCTTCCGCCTACAGCTATCCGCTGCTGGTCAAGCACCTGCTGCACACGCCGCTGACGCGCAGCCCGGAGCAGCTGATCGTCTACCGCGATCACCGGCACACCTACCGGCAGTTCCGCGACCGCGTGGGACGACTGGCGAGCGGTCTGACCGAGCTTGGCGTCAAGCAGGGCGAGGTGGTGGCGGTGATGGACTGGGACAGCCACCGCTACCACGAATGCTACTTCGCCGTGCCGATGATGGGTGCCGTGTTGCAGACGGTGAACCTGGCACTGCCGCCGGACCAGCTGTTGTACATCCTGGCCGACACGGGGGCTTCGACGCTCCTGGTCAACGTCGACTTCCTGCCGCTGATCGAGCCGCTGGCGGCGAAGCTGGAGAACGTCCGCCGCTTCATCCTGCTGAACGACCGCCCGGACCTCCCGACGACGACACTGCCGGTGGCCAGCGAATACGAGGCGCTGCTGGCGGCGAGTTCGCCGTTCTTCCACTTCCCCGACTTCGACGAGCGCACGCGCGCGACGACGTTCCACACGACCGGCACCACCGGACGTCCGAAGGGCGTGTATTTCAGCCACCGGCAGATCGTGCTGCACGTGCTGTCGCAGCTGGTCGAACTCGGCCTGTCGCCGGCGCAGGGGAGGCTCACGCGCGACGACGTGTACATGCCGATGACGCCGATGTTCCACGTCCATGCGTGGGGCGTTCCGTACTCGGCGACGCTGTGCGGCCTGAAGCAGGTGTATGCCGGCCGCTATACGCCGGAGGTGTTCCTGCGCCTGATTAGGGACGAGGGCGTCACGTTCACGCACTGCGTGCCGACCATCCTGCAGATGCTGCTGAGCGGGGCGGGCAGCGGGGATGTCGACCTGTCAAAGCTGAAGATGGTGATCGGCGGCTCGGCCCTGCCGCGGCAGCTTGCGAAGGCGGCGATGAAGCGCGGCATCGACGTTTACGCCGGGTATGGCCTGTCGGAGTCGTGCCCGACCCTCACGATCATGCATCTCACCACCGAGCAGCTCACGGGAGACATCGACCAGGAAGCCGAGCTTCGGGGACGGCCGGGGTATCCGCCGCCGTTAGTGGAGCTGCGCGTCGTCAGCCCCGACATGGAGGACGTGGCGCACGACGGAAAGGCCACCGGCGAGGTCGTGGCGCGGGCGCCGTGGCTGACGATGGGCTACCTGAACAACCAAGCGGCGTCCGAGCAGCTGTGGGCGGGGGGCTACATGCACACCGGGGACGTCGGGGCGCTCAATCCAGACGGGACGCTGCACATCACCGACCGGCTGAAGGACATCATCAAGAGCGGCGGCGAATGGATCTCGTCGATCGACCTCGAGGACATCGTGATGCTGCGCGAAGGAGTCGCGAAGGCGGCGGTCATCGCGGTGCATGACGAGAAGTGGGGCGAGCGGCCGCTGGTGCTGGTCAACCTGCTGCCCGAATTCAAGGGCAAGGTTGCGCCAGAAGACATCCGAGCGCAGGTGAGGGGCTACGTGGAGCAGGGGCTGGTCTCGAAATTCGCCGTCCCGGATCGGGTGGAGTTCGTCGACACCCTGCCGCTGACCAGCGTCGGCAAGATCGACAAGAAGAAGCTGCGGGAGATGTACCGCGATCAGTTGCCGGCGGGGCATATGCCGGCGGCAGCGGATTGACCCACCGACGCGATGGCCGGCGTCCTGCCGGCCATCCGCGTCTTTTGTTGTGTTCGTAAGCAAGTCGTGGATGGCCGGGACAAGCCCGGCCATGACGGATGAAACGACTGGCGCGGCTGCGTCCCCGGTCACCCGTGATGGCGGCCGAGGCGGTCGTGGGCTTCGACCCAGTCGCCGCGGAGTATCGCGCCCCCCAACGAGGTCTCGCCGGCGAGCACGACACCCGCGCAGATTTCGGCGAACTTGTCCGCAGTGCCCTCGCCGGCGCATCCCAGCATTTCCAGACACTCGCGCTGCGTGGCCAGCCCGGTGCCGCCGCCATGCGTGGCGACGATCAGCGAGGTCAGCGTGATCGACCAATACAGATCGCCGTTGTCGAGCAGCAGGGGGTAGCTGATGGTCCCGTGGGACTCGGCGACGTCGGCGGCATCCTGGCCGGTGGCGATGAACATCGCCGCCAGCCCGTTCGCCGGGTGCGAGCTGTTGCTGGCCGAGCCGGCGAGAAACGCGCCAACATTGGCGAGCTGACGTTGCGCGAATACCTCCTTCGTGCCGACGCCCATGATCCGCTTCAGCGCCTCGTCGCGCACGACCGCTTCGGCGACCACGCGCTTGCCGCGCGTCAGCAGCATGTTGATGTGCGAGTGCTTCTTGTCGGTCTCCATGTTGCCCGTCAGCACGTAGCGCATCGGATGCGGGTAGGCCTGCTTGATCCAGTGGCAGGCGGCGAGCGTGGCCTTGCCGGACATGTTCTGGCCGGCCGCGTCGCCGGTTTCGTAGTTGAAGCGCAGCTCGCGCAGCGGACCGACCGCGAATTGCTGGATGCGCGTCAGCTTGCCGAAGCGGGTGGTGGTCTCGGCGGCCTGCTTGATGGCCTCGAAGTTCGCCTCGACCCAGTCGCCGAAATTGCGCGCGGCCAGCGCGTCGTCGAAGACGAACACGGGAGCGCGCTGCATCGCACGCTCGACGACGGTGGTCTTCACGCCGCCGCACTCGCTCAGCAGACGCATGCCGCGGTTGTAGCTGGCGACCAGCGCGCCTTCGGTGGTAGCCAGCGGAACGTAGAAATCGCCGGTGGCGTGTTCGCCGTTGATGCGCAGCGGGCCGGCGAGGCCGATCGGCACTTGCGCGACGCCGACGAAGTTCTCGATGTGGCCCTGCACGATGGCGGGGTCGAACGAGTAGCGGCTGACATGCGACAGCGCGATGCCGGTGCGGTCGTAGACGAACGCGCGCCGCTTCTCGGCCGCGGCTTCGGAGTAGTCGTCGTCGGGGTCGCGGGGGATCGCCTGCCGCGGGATCTCGGTCACGGTACTGCCTCCCTCACGGATTCGAGGAGCGACAGGGTGCCAATCGCGGCAACCGCGCGTCGTTGAGCTAGCTCAAGCGATCGGAGACGATGGGCGGCAGGAATTCCTAAGGTTCGTGAAACTTGCGTTGATACGTTCCCGATGCAAAACTTGCTGCGCTCGCTCCGGGCGACCGCGGGCGGCCAACAGGGGAGGTATCGATGAGGAACGCTCTGACCGTGCTGTGTGGCGCGGCCGCTCTCGTTTCGTCGGTCGCGTTCGCTGCACCGCCCAATTCGATCGCGGAGTGCCAGCAGGCCGCCGACCAGTGGAAGGCGGCGTACAACAGCCACAACCTCGATGCTCTCGTCGGCATGTACGACGCGAAGAACGGGATGACCTCCGCCGAGGCCTGGACGGCGACCGGTCGCGATGCGCTGGCCGCCGGGTTCAAGCAGGAGTTTTCGGCGGGCGTGATGTACACGAACATCACCTGCGACAGGTCCAACCGCGTCGGGCACCATCTCTTGTCGAGGGGCACCTGGACGGCGACGGCCAACGGCCCGGACGGCAAGCCCGCGACTGTCTCGGGCCACTGGGCGAGCGTCGGCGAGGATCGAGGCAAGGAGCTTCTCATCCTCACCCTGATCGGCAACACGCAGTCGCCGCCACCGCCGGCGAAGTAGGGCAGCGACGCGCACCTCACCGCGCCTCCGCCCGCGTGGGGATGCGCGACAGGCCGAGCAGAACGATCAGGGTGGCGAGGGCGAGGATCATCGTCAGGGCCGCGGCCTCGAACACGTCGCCGCGGTCCGACAGCGCGAAGATGCCGACCGGCATCGTCACCCAGCCCGGCGGATAGACCATCACCGTCGCACCCAGCTCGCCCATCGACATCGCGAAGCTCAGGCTGAAGGCGCCGATCAGATAGGGCATCAGCATCGGCAACGTCACGCGCCACAGACGATAGGCGGGGCGGGCGCCGAGCGAGGCGGCCACCTGCTCGAAATCGGGAGCCAGACGCGCCAGCCCCGCCGAGACGTTGCCGAAGGTGAAGGCGCTGACCAGCACGAAATGCGCGATCAGCACGATCACCGTGGTGCCGTTCAGCAGCACCGGCGGGCGGCTGAACGCCACCAGCAGGCCGAGGCCGACGGACACCGACGGCACGGCGGAGGGCACGAAGAACAGCACGTCCAGCAGCCGGCGCGGCACCGCGGCGACATTGCGCAACGCCAGCGCCGCCCAGGTGCCGGCGAACAACGCCGCCGCACTCGCCACGAGGCCGGTGATGACGGAGACGCGCAGCGCCTCGCCGGAATCGCCGGTGACGGCGGCGCCGTAGTTGGCGAAGGTCAGGTGGCTCGGCAGCACGCCGTTCCACTGGCCGGAGACGCTGGCGAGCGCGATCATCGAAATCGGCACCACGTAGATGACGCCGAAGATCAGCGCGAAGGCGAACCACACCGCCGCGCGGGCGCGGCTATCCCACACCAGCACGTCCGCGTCCCATCCGACCGAGGGACGTGCGGTAGAGCGCATACAGCGCGAGCGACAGCGCGACGTTGACCACCGCGATGACACAGGCGGTGGTGTAGTCGAACTCCTGGATCGCCTTGTCGTAGATCAGCAGCGGCAGCGTGATGACGCCCTTGGCGCCGATGAAGAAGACGATGCCGAACTCGTTGACCGTCAGCAGCAGGCACAGGCTGCCGCCGGCGAGCAGCGCCGGCATCGCGGCGGGGATGATGATCTGGCGCACGATCCGCCACGAGCCGGCGCCGAGGCTGCTCGCGACCTCGATCTGCGCGGTCTCGATCAGGCTGAACGCGGCGAGCAGCGGACGCATGATGAACGGCGTGTAGACCGTCACCTCGGCCAGGATGACCCCGGCGGGCGAGTAGAGGAAATCGATCGGCGGCGAGACCGCGCCGGTCGCCTGCATCGCGGCTGCGTTCAGCAGGCCCGCCGAGCCGTAGATGAAGGTGAAGGCGAGGGCGACCAGGAAGGTCGGCAGCGCGATCACGGTGTCGATCAGGCGGGAGAACATGCGCGCGCCCGGGAACGGCACGAAGGACAGGATCAGCGCCATGGTGAAGCCGAGCGCGATGCAGCCGGCGGTCGCACCCAGCGCGATCTCGATCGTGTGGAACAGCGCGTTGGCGAACAGCGGGCCGCCGAGCACCGCGGCGTAGGCGTCGAGCGAGAACGCGCCGCTGGCCGACGAGACGCTTTGGGCGGCGATCAGGCCGAGCGGGTAGAAGAACAGCGCGGCCAGCAGCAGGAGTGGGGGTACGACCCAGACCATGGCGCCGCCGTTGTTCGCGCGCGACGCACGGGGCGGGGCGGCGACAGCGAGCGCGGCGGCGGTCGTCATGGGATCGCCGTCATCGCGAGGCGCGTAGCGCCGTGGCGATCCAGGGCCGCGCGGCAGGCGTTTGTCACGCGGCCCTGGATCGCCACGCTTCGCTCGCGATGACGGAGTGATCGCGGAAGCAATGACGTGGTGGCGGTGGAAGCCCCGCTAAACATTCTCGTCTTCCGAGATCAGCGTGGCGTCGTCGGTGGCGAAGTACAGCGTCACCTGCGTGCCGCGGCGCGGCGGCTCGCGCAGCGGCGTGCAGACCAGGCGGGCGAACTCGCCGGCCACGTCGAGGTCGATGCTGTGCAGGTCGCCCTGCCAGGTCACGTCGGCGACGGTGGCGACGAAGCTGTTGTCGCGGCCCTCGGGCTCGAAGGACAGCGCGTGCGAGCGGATGCACAGGAGCGCCTGGCCGGACGGACGGCCGTTCGGCATCCGCGCGCGCACCAGACGATCGCCGAGGCGCACGACGGCCACACCGTCCAGCACGTCCTGCAGCTCGACCCGCAACAGGTTGGCGCGGCCGAGGAACTCGGCGGCGAAGCGGTTCGGCGGCTCGTGATACAGGCGCTGCGACGGGCCCTGCGCGATCAGCTTGCCGGCGCGCATGATGGCGATGCGGTCGGCCAGCGTCAGCGCCTCGATCTGGTCGTGCGTGACATACAGAACGGTCAGATGCGGCAGGTCGCGGTGCAGCCGGGCCAGTTCGTCGAGCATCGAGCGGCGGATCTGCGCGTCGAGTGCCGAGAGCGGCTCGTCAAGCAGCAGCACGCGCGGCCGGATCGCCAGCGCGCGGGCGATGGCCACGCGCTGCTGCTGGCCGCCGGAGAGCTGGCGCGGATAGCGCGAGGCGAAATCCGTCATGCCGACCATGCGCAGGCACTCGCGCACCTGCGATTCGATCAGGCCGGGGTCGGCGCGACGGGCGCGCAGGCCGAAGGCGACGTTCTGATCGGCCTGTGCGGGAACAGCGCGTAGTTCTGCACCACCATGCCGATGTCGCGCGCGTACGGCGGCAGGTCGGTGACGTCGCGCTCGCCGATGCGGATGCGCCCGGCGGTGGGATGCACGAAGCCGGCGACGGCGCGCAACGCGGTGGTCTTGCCGCAGCCCGAGGGGCCGATGATCGCCATGATCTCGCCCGGCTCGATCGACAGCGTCAGGCTGTCGAGCGCGACCTGGCCCTTGTAGGCGACGGTGACGCGATCGAAGCCGATGCCGCTGGCGACGGCAGCGGCTTGCGACGTCGTGCGCGCGGTGGCGAGCCCGGCGGCCGTGACCGAGCTCGCCGACACCGTGCTAGCTCCCCGTCACCGAGTGCCAGCGCGCAACATAGGCCTGCAGATTGGCCAGCACGTCGGACCAGTCGGGATTCCAGACGTCCACGCCCTTCATCGTCGCCTCGATGCGCTGGTAGCTGGCGTCCGTCGGATGCACGTCGCTGCGCACCGGGATGCCCTGCGCGACCTCGCTGACGGTGGACTGCGCTTCCTTGGTGAGCAGGAAGTCGATCAGCTTCTTGCCCGCGTCCGCGTGGGGCGCGCCCTGCACGAGGCCCATGTAGTAGGGCAGCGGCACCGTCCAGGGCTTCCCGTCCGGACCGGCGGGGAAGAAGATGCGCAGGTTCGGGTCCTGGCCCATCTGCGAGATGTTCATCTGCACGTCGCCGTTGGCGACGAACAATTCGCCTTTGTTCACCAGGCCGGCGAGGCGGCCGGTGGACGACGACGGGCCGAGGTTGTTGGCCTGCAGCTTGTGCAGGAACTCGAAGCCGGCGTCGGTGCCGCCGAAGGCGTGGATCGCCAGCAGCATCACCGCGGTGCCGTCGCCGGCCTGGCCGGGGGTGGAGTACTGGATCTTGTTCTTGAACTTCGGATCGAGCAGGTCGTCGAACGTCGCCGGCGGCGTCGACAGCGCGGCGCCGTCGTAGATGAAGCACAGATAGTTGTTGACCAGTGCCGTGTAGCGGTTCTGCGGATCGCGGCTCGCCGCCGGGATCGCCGAGGCGGCCTGCGGCGTGTACGGGGCGAGCATGCCGTCGGCCGCGGCCTTCATGATGAAGGGCGGCAGCGTCACCAGCACGTCGGCCTGCGGGTTGGCCTTCTCCTTCTCGACACGGTCGACGACCACGCCCGAGCCGCCTTCGACATACTGGACCTTGATGCCGGTCGCCTTGGTGAACGCGTCAAACTGCGTCTGGTACCAGTTGGGCGAGCCGTCGTGCAGGCCGTCGGCGCTGTAGATGGTCACCACGCCCTGCGCCTGTGCGGCGCCTGCCAGCATCGTCAGCCCAAGCCATGCAGCGGCGATCATGCTTTTCGCACGCATCGTGTCCCCCTTCCCCGGTTGGTAGTTGGACGGGTTCATGGGTTGGCCGCTTTCTCGGGTAAAGTGACGGATTGATGACGGGCGCGCACCGATCGACGGCGGCGCACCCGCAGGGAGGATGCAAGGCCGGTGTGGGAGCAGCTTGTCGGGGCAGGCGGACAGGGTTGGTTGCAACTTGCGCAACTCGGGGTGGCATTCGTGCTGTCGGCTGCGATCGGGCTGGAGCGCGAGTTCGCGCAGAAGAGCGCCGGCCTGCGGACCTACACGATCGTGGGCATGTCATCGGCGCTATTCATGCTGATCTCGAAATACGAGTTCATGGACGTGCTCGCCGCGGGGCGGCTGGTCGTCGATCCGTCGCGCGTCGGCGCGGGGATCGTCACCGGCATCGGCTTCATCGGCGGCGGCCTGATCTTCGTGCACCGCACCAGCGTCCGCGGGCTGACCACGGCGGCGTCGGTGTGGATGACCGCGGCCGTGGGTGCGGCATGCGGCGCCGGCCTCGTCGTGCTGGCCGCGGCGACGGCGGCCGCGTATTTCGTCGTGGCCTTCGCCTTCAAGGCGGCGATCGAGCGTCTGATTCCCGGCCACCGCCGCACGTCGGCGACGCTGCACGTCACCTACCGGCACGGTCACGGGGCGTGCTGCAGTCGGTCCTGCGGACGTGCGACGCGATGGACTTCGGCGTCAGCCATGTGGCGCTCGAGCACACCGGCGTCTCCGCCGCCCGGGAGGGCGGACAGGTCGCGGACGAGCCGCGGATCGTAACGATCGACATGGACGTGAGCGGACGGCGGCCGCCCGACGAACTGTCGGCCTGCCTCGCCGAGATCGCGGGCGTCGTCCGCGTCGTCAGCAAACCGGGCGAACCATCGGGCGAGGAGCAGCCCTAGGCTCGACAGACCCGGCGGTTCGCGGGCCGGGGTGCCCGGGATCGTCGGCCGTCCGGCGCCGATCTTCAGGCCGGTGTGGCGCACATCGGGCGGGATCGTGGGCGAGATGCGCGGCGCGGGAGTCGCGGGCTCCGGTTGTGCGGGCGCGATGGCGGGCGCCTCGGGTGGCGGCGCGGCTTCGGCCGGCGGGTCCGATGGCGCGGCCGCGTGTGCGTCGTCATCCCGCGTCGCCGATTGCCGGCGTGGCGAGCCCTTGCGCGTGCGTCTGTCACGCGGCCCTGGATCGCCACGGCGCTGCGCGCCTCGCGACGACGGGGACGTGGTTGCGTCCGCGACTTTCTCGCGCGGACGCGGAGTGCCGTCCGCCGCTGTTTCCGCGACGTCAAGGTGGTGCAATGCGCGCTGCGCGCTTTTGCACCCGACCTCGCGTTCGCGCCCCAATTCGCGGTCGCGCGCGCGGGCGCGGCTGCGCTGGGCCATGCGCTGCAGCGTGCGCGTGTGGGCGCGTACGAGGTTGGCCTCGGCCGCGCGGCGCTCGACGATGAACCAGCGCTCGGTCGCGGG
>DATEQV010000369.1:0-3263 GCA_035272265.1 Acidisphaera sp.
CGCGCTGTCCGGGCTGCCGCGGATGATGCGGATCACCTCGTCGATGTTGGCGACCGCGATGGCCAGCCCGACCAGCTCGTGCGCCTTGTCGCGCGCCTTGGCCAGCCGGAAGCGGCTGCGGCGCAGGATCACGTCCTCGCGGAAGGCGATGAAGGTCTGCAGCGCGTCCTTCAGCCCGAACGTGCGCGGACGTCCGCCGTCCAGCGCCAGCATGTTGATGCCGAACGACACCTGCAGCTGCGTGAACCGATACAGCTGGTTCAGCACCACCTCGGGCGTGGCTTCGCGCTTCAGCTCGATGACGATGCGCATGCCGGAGCGGTCGCTCTCGTCGCGCATCTCGGAGATGCCTTCGATCTGCTTGGCGCGCACCAGCTCGCCGATCTTCTCCAGCAGCAGCTTCTTGTTCACCTGGAACGGGATTTCCGAGATGATGATCGCCGTGCGGTCGCGGCGGATCTCCTCGAACTCGGCGCGCGCGCGGATGATGATGCTGCCGCGCCCGGTCTCGAACGCGGCCCGGATGCCGGAGCGGCCGATCAGCATGCCGCCGGTGGGAAAGTCCGGGCCGGGGACGATCTTCAGCAGCTCATCGGTCGTGATCGCCGGGTTCTCGATCAGCGCGAGCGTCGCGTCGATGATCTCGGTCGGGTTGTGCGTCGGGATGTTGGTCGCCATGCCGACGGCGATGCCGTTGGCGCCGTTGACCAGCAGGTTCGGAAACCGCGCGGGCAGCACGCGCGGCTCCTCCTTCGTCTCGTCGTAGTTCGGCTGGAAGTCGACGGTGTCCTCGTCGATGTCGGCCAGCAGCAGCGAGCTCGCGCGCGCCAGCCGCACTTCGGTGTAGCGCATCGCCGCTGGCGCATCGCCGTCGACCGAGCCGAAATTGCCCTGCCCGTCCACCAGCGGCACGCGCATCGAGAACGGCTGCGCCATCCGCACCAGCGCGTCGTAGATCGCGCTGTCGCCGTGCGGGTGATAGTTGCCCATCACGTCGCCGACGACGCGGGCCGACTTGCGGTACGGCTTGTCGTGCGTGTTGCCGCTGTCCTGCATCGCATACAGGATGCGGCGGTGCACCGGCTTCAGCCCGTCGCGCACGTCGGGCAGCGCGCGCGCGACGATGACCGACATGGCGTAGTCGAGGAAGGAGCGACGCATCTCCTCTTCGAGCATCACCGGCTGCATGTCGTCCGGCGGGCCCCCGGAGGGCGGCGTCTGGTCAGGCGTATCGCTCAAGGTGAACTCGTGTCAGGACCGGCGACGTGTCCGATGCCGTCGCCGCCGGGTCAAGAGATGGCCCGGGGGCTACGCCCGTTCAATCGGCGGGGATGAACCGGGTCAGCGGGTCGCCGTTGTGGTGGATGCCGACGAATCGACCACGATCAGCAGCGTGCCGGCCAGCGGCGTGGGCGTCCGATCCGCGCGCAGCAGCGCGCGGTAGCGGATGTCGTCGCGGGCGGCGCGCTCGTACTCGTAGTCCAGGACGCCGTGGCGATCGAGGAACAGGTTCATCGTCGCCGGGATGCGCACGCAGCCCGAGGAGGCACGCCGCCCGATCCGGTGCTCCAGGTTGGCCGGGTCGGTCGCGTGCATCAGCAGCCGCATCGGGCCGCTCTGGTTGTCGAGCCACCCCTTCGTCGCCGTCTGCCAGCCGAAATCCCACACCCGCATCCCCTTCAGCCCGAGGCCGCGGATGTGGTTCTCGTTGAACGTGCCCTCGGCCCGCCAGTCGAGGATGGCGTCGGTGTGCGGAAACACGCCGGCGGGCGTCACATAGTGGTCGAAGCGGCCGGTCTGTCCGGTCGAGACATGCGTGCCGCCCAGCACCTCCCACGCGCCGTCGCCGGGACGCGCCAGCACCAGGCGCATCGCCTGCACGGTCGCACTGCGGTCGACGACGACGATGATCTGCGGCCGGTCGATCGGCGGCTGCTCGCTCGCCGCAAGCGCGGCCTTGGCGAGGCCGATCCAGTCCGGCTCGTGCGGGATGCTCTCGTTGGAGCCCTTGACCTCGGCCGCCAGCTCGGCGCGCAGCTTGTCGGCCTCCGCCTGCACCTGGGCGGGCGTCAGTTGCGGCTCGGGGGGCACGACGACCGGCGGCGGCGCCGGCGGGGGCGCCTGGGTGACCGGCGATGCGGCGGCGGGACGGACGGGGGCGGCAGGCGCGGTCGTCATGTGGGGCGCGGCGATGGGGGGCGCGGCGGAGGCGCACCCCGCCAGAACAACCGCCGCCAGCGTGACGAGGAATGAGAGCCGAGCCGTCATGAGGAGTGCGTCCGCCTTGGAATCGTTCGCGACCATACGCCGGGACAGACAGCCAAGCTGATGAAGGATTTCACAGGGCACACCACGACGGGTGACACTGTGGCCGCGCAGCCACATGTGGCGCGACGACCGGCGGCGCCGGTAAGACAGGCGGGACGCAGGATCGACCCCGAAACGGCGTTACGCTTTGAAAACTTACGCCGCAGTCGAGCCACGGTCATGTGTCTACATAGCCGTCAGCCCACCGAATCGAGGCCACCCAGAATGACGACCGCCCGCCTTCCGATCGCCTTGCTGTGCGCCAGCGCACTGGCCGCGTGCACCGTCGCCCCGGCGCCGAGCGGCCCGAGCCTCGCCGCACTGCCGGGCAACGGCAAGACCCCGGCGCAGTTCGCCTACGACGACGGCGCCTGCCGCGCGCAGGCGAATGCGGCGAACAGCGGCATCACGCCCGGACAGGCAGCAGGCACGAGTGCCGCCGGCACGGTCGCTGCCACCACCCTGGTCGGCGCCGGCGCGGGCGCGCTGATCGGGGCGGCGGCCCGCTCGGCCGGCACGGGTGCTGCGGCCGGCGCGGGCTTCGGGCTGCTGATGGGCCTGCTCACCGCCGGGCACAACGCGCGCGCCTCGGGTGCCGCGTTCCAGCGCAACTACGACGTCGTCTACTTCCAGTGCATGGCGGCGACGGGCAACCGGGTGCCGACCGTGTTCGCCGCCGGCCCGCCGCTGGTCGCCTACCCGCCGCCGCCGCACGGGCCGTATCCGCCGCCCTACCCGTACTACGCGCCGCCGCCGGTCGTCGTCGCGCCGGCGCCGGTCGTGGTGGTTCCGTAACGCCGGCAGCAGGCCACTAACCCGTCTTATTCAGCGCATAGCAGGGATTCAGAAACGAGTGTTGTACAAGCCGTTGAGTTCACGGCATGAATTGGCATCACGACTCTCCCGTTCCCCTGCTCGCCGCGAGTCACGCCATGTCCGCCCCCTTTGGCTCTCCA
>DATEQV010000370.1:0-2067 GCA_035272265.1 Acidisphaera sp.
TCGCGCTCCAGCTCCTGCACCTGCTCGAAGCGAACCCCGGCATAGACGCGGTCACGGTCCGCCCGCGCCTTCTCCACCGCAGCGCGCGCTTCGCCCACGGCGGCCCACAGCTCGGGATTGTCGAGCAGCGCCACCGGCTGCCCGCGCTGCACCGCCTGTCCGGGCTCGACGAGGAACCGCGCCAGCCGGCCGCTGATCTCCGGCGCGATGCGGATCTCGGTGGTCCGCACCATGCCCGGCACCTCCGCCACGCCCTGCCCGCGCGCCGGCCACACGTACCAGATCACCGCCACCACGAGCACCAGCGCGGGCGCGGCGACGAGGGCTAGCGTGCGCCTAGGCGGTCGCGACATGGCCCGCCTCCCGCACGCCTCGAAGCTGCGCCAACACCGCCGCGATGACGAAATAGAGCAGCACGAGCGCCCACAGACGCAGGAAATCCGGCCGCACCTCCGACAGACGTGCGCCCATCTGGTTGACGCGAACGAAGGCGTCGATCGCGTCCACGCTGGGCAGCAGCACGCGCGCCTGTTGCAGGAAGCCCGGCAACGCCTCGGCGGGCCAGGAGACGCCGACCAGGAAGAACTGCGGCAGGCTACTGGCGATGACAAGCAGCACCGCCGTCTCGCGATGGCGGAACACGAGGCCGAGCGCCTGTCCCAGAAAACTCGTCGACAGGATGAACGGAACCGACAGCGCGGCAAGCGCCCATACGCTGCCCAAATGCGAGAAGCCGTAGATCCGCGGCATGACGACGAAATACAGCAGCATCGCCGGCACGTAGATCGTCCAGTGCGCCAGCGCGTGGCCGAGAATCGCCGACGCCCGCACCTGCCGGCTCGCCGGCCCGTGGCGCTCGAACGCGGCGCCGCCCAGGGTTGCCGCGCCCATCAGCAACGTCTGGAACAGGATCAGCACAAAGGCGGCCGGCACGACGTAGGCGGAATACGACGCGGTCGGGTTGAACAGCGGGACCTGGATCAGCTCCGCCGGCGTCGCCAATCGCGTTGCCGCCTGCACGCTCGCGCCCTCGCTCCGCGCGCCATGCGAGAGCTCGTCCGACGCGTAGGCCTGGACGGCTTCGAGGATGCCCTGCAGCGAGCGGTTGAACAGGATGAAATAGGTCGAGTCGGCATAGACCGGCAGGCGCGCCGTGACGCCTTTCAGCAGGTTCTTTTCGGTGTCATGCGGGATTCCCAGGATCGCGAAGGCGCGGCGCGAGAGGATCGCGTCCTCGGCTTCGCGGTAGGTCGACGCCCGCAGCGCCACCGAGATATTGCCGTGCGCTTGAAGCGCCTGGATCAGCCCGCGGCCGAGTTCCGTGTTGTCGTGGTCCACGACAGCGATCGGGATGTTGCGGACGATCTGGCCGAGATAGGGCTGCGGATAGAACACCGAGTAGAAAAACGGCCCGACGATGAACAGACTCAACACGCCGCGGTCGCTCAGGACGCGGCGCCATTCCGCGGCGAACGCGCCCACGACACCGGACGGCGCAGGTGCGAGCGGCGGCTTGCTCTCCTCGGGGATGGCGAGCCCGCCGCGCACCAGCGCACGAAAGCGCCACCACACCAGCACGCAAAGGACGACGGTGATGCCGCACAGCGCCGCGAACGGGGTCGCCGTATGGGCGATCGCCGCCCCTCGCGTCGCCTGATCGAACAGGATCTGGATGTACCAGCGCAGCGGCAGGATCGCGCCCCACACGCGCGGGAACGTCTGCATCCCGATCACGGGAAAGCCGACGCCGGCATAGCCGAATGCCGGCGAGACGATGATCGCGGTCAGGCTGAGGCCGAACGCCATGTTGCGCGCGAGCAGCTGCATCAGGCAGCCGATCATCTGGTAGGCGATCATCAGCAGGATGGCCGACACCGTCATCAGCACCGCGTCGCCGCGGAAGCTGACGCCGAGCCACACGTCGAGGATCCCGACCATCAGCACGAACATCAGCATCATCACGACGCAGTACGGCAGCAGCTTGCCGATCAGCGCCGCCGGGATGCTGCGGCCCGACAGCTCCCACCACGCGCGCATGCTGCGCCGCTGGAACTCCGAGCCGACCGC
>DATEQV010000371.1:0-3475 GCA_035272265.1 Acidisphaera sp.
CGCCGCCGCCGCCGATGCTGCCGCCGCCGCCGGTGTTGGCGCCGCCCGACGGGACGGCCGTGACCGACGGGGCGGGCGACGGTGTCGTCACCACTGTGACGGCGGGCGTCTGCGTCGGAGTCGGCGTGGGCGTGGGCGTGGGCGTCGGTCTCGCGGCCGGTTTCCACGGCGACTGGCGCTTCGGCGGCGGCGCGGTCCTGAACACGCGCGGCTTCGCTGCCGGCTACGGCGTCGCGGTAGGCCCGCGCCCGTATCTCGTCGCGCCGGTAAATCGCGACATCGTCGCCGACCGTACGTTCGTGGCCCTGCACGCGGGCGACTTCCACACCTACAGCGTGGCCGCCTTCAGCCCCCGCGAACTCGCCGTCTGGCGCCACGGCGTGTGGCGCGCCGAGTGGCACTACGGCCGCTTCGGCTGGTGGTACGACGTCGGCGGCGTCTGGTATCCATACGCCGCGCCGGTCTTCCCGTATCCGCAGCAAGTGGCGCAGCTGACCGTCTATGACCAGCCGGTCGTCGAAAGCCCGAGCCTCGCGGCCGCCATAGGGCCGGCGACACTCGGCGCCCCCGGCTCGGAGACCGCGTCGACGGGCCCCGGCGGCCCGAGCCCTGCTGCCCCGGGCCCAGGCGGCACGGCGACCTTCGGCGGCTCGAGCCCCGGTTCCACCAGCCCGGCCGCGACGACGCAGGCCTCGGCCGGCTCGTCGATCCCGCCGCTGCCGGCGCCGCCGGTCGGACAATATCGCTGCGACGGCGCCGACGCGCCGCTCGGCTTCTACCCCGATATCCAGGCTTGCCAGGTGCAGTGGGTGTTGGTGCCTGAAGCGTCGGTCACGCCGGCGTCGGTGCAAAACTGAAGCCCCACGTGCCGACGGCGGCCGTGCGCAAGGAGAGACGGCGATGAGGCTGACACAGGTGCTGGCCACGGCCGGGCTCGCCGGCCTCGTCGCGGGCTGCATGACCCAGGCGAGCCTGCCGCCGGTCACGCCGGAGGTGCAGGCGACCATGCTGGACGACCTGCGCGCCGGCCGGATGACGCTGGATTGCGGCGCGGCATGCAGTGCGACCTGGACGGCCCAGCTCGGTGCGATCCGCGCGTTCGACGCCGCCGACCACTATGCCGACCTCGCCGTTCGGGTCATGCAGGTCCGCTACGGCAGCGACCTGGCCTACTACTATCTCGGCCGTGCCGCGCAGGGCCTCGGCGACTACACCGCGGCGATCGCCTACTACCAGCACGCGCTCGACCTCGCGAACGGCACGGATCCTGTGCTGCGCTGCGAGGCCGTCTCCGCCGCCTGCCAGGGCGTGGACCTCGCGGGCACGCTGCCGGTGCTCATCCAGGCCTCGCAGCGCGAGTTGGCGGAGTCGACCCCGCACACCACCGTCCGCCGCCGCCCTGCCCACGCCGCGCCCGCGACTGCCGGGCCGGGCTGGGCGACGCCGCCCCCGCCGACGGAGACGACAGCCGGCGCCGCGGCGAGCGGCGGCTCGGGCTGGGTGGCGCCGCCGCCTGCGGCGTCCGCGCCGTCCACTTCCGGCACGACGTCGGGCGGCGCCGGCTGGGTCGCCCCTCCGCCGCCCTCGCACTGAAATCGCATGACGCCGAACGAGGGACCCAACCGATGACGCCGACTGGTTTTCGGTCGCTTCTCTTGGCGGGTGCCGTCGTGCTCGCCGGTGCGGGCTCCGCCCTGGCGCAGTTCGGCGGCACCAAGGCGGGGCCGGCCGAACCCGAGGCGTCGGCACCGACCGCGCCTGCACCAACAGCGCCTGCGCCCGCACTGTCGCCACCGGTGTGGAATCTTCCGCCCGCTGCCTCGGAGGCGACCCCGCCGTCCGGCCAGGAGGCCGCACCGGCGCCCTCCAGCCCGGCGCCGCCGCCTTCTCCCGGCTTCGTCGCGTCGCCGCCCGCTCCGGCGGGCAGCGCCCCCACGCAGCCTTCCGCCGGCGCAGCGGCGGCCCCGTCCGCCGCGCCGCCGGTCCCGGCCCCGCCGCTCGGGGTGCAGGCGGGGCAGGGCGCGCTCGCCCCGCCGGCCGGTCCGGACAACGGCGCGACGCAGCCGTTCGCGCCGTCGGCATCGCCGCCCGGCGCGCCGCCGCCGCAGGCAGCGACGCCGACCCAGCCCACCACGCCTTACACGCCGCCGGCGCCGTCAGCGGCCGCACCGTCCGTGCCGCCTCCGCCGCCGATGCCGTCAGCGGCCGCACCGTCCGTGCCGCCTTCGCCGCCGATGCCGTCAGCGGCCCCACCCTATGCGCCGCCTTCGCCGCCGACTCCGTCAGCCGCGCCGCCCTACGCCCCGCCTTCGCCACCCATGCCGTCGGCTGCCGCGCCGGTTCCCGCCCCGCTGCCCAGCGCGCCGCCGGGCCAGGGGGCGCCTCCGCCGCCCGGGCCGACCGCCGGCAACGCGGCGCCAGCCCCGGCAGTCATTGAGTTCGCGCCGCTGTCGCAGGCGTTCACCCTGATCCGCGACAGTGCCGCCTACCTCTCTGCCAGCCTGCTGGCGCCGGCGCTTTATCCGCTGCGTGCCGGCACCCCGGTGATGGCGGTCGCACGGTCCAACGACGGCCAGTGGATCGTGGCACTCACCGCCGACGGTCAGGCCGCCTACCTGCCCAGCCAGGATCTCGGCCCTTACGACCCGTCGCGCGCGCCCGGGCCGGAACTGCCGGCCACGGTGAAAGGCGCTCCGCAAGTGATCGACACCGCCACGCTCATGATCGACGGCCAGAAAATTCCGCTCGCGGGCGTCCAAGGCGAGAGCGGCGACTACGCCAAGCAGCTGCAGGACCTGATCGACTCGCAGGGCCGCTACGTCGAGTGCGCGCTTGCCGGCACCGGTTACGTCTGCAAGCTGTCCAACGGCATGGATATCGCGCGCTCGGCCCTCTACAACGGTGCCGCCCGTGTTTCCGCCGATGCCAGCGAGGACTACCGCGCGCAGGCCGACGCGGCGCGCAACGCCCACCGCGGCATCTGGCGCTAGCGCCATGGAGTCCGTCGCCGTGTCAGCGCGCATCCAACCAGGCAAGCGGTGGCAACCAGGCAAGCCGTGGCGTGTCGTCCTCGCCCTGCTGTTCGTCGCAGCGGTGGCGTTCCTGCCCGCCGCCTCCCGCGCCGAGGGGGACGAGCGCGTGGCGCTGGTAATCGGCAACGGCAACTATCAGCACGTCCCGCGTCTCGCGAACCCGGCCAACGACGCGAAGCTGGTCGCCGCCACGCTCCAGAGCCTCGGCTTCACGCTGATCGGCGGCGGCGCGCTGATCGACCTCGACAAGCCTGCCTTCGACCGCGCCGTGCGCGAGTTCGGCCGCGCGGCGACCGGCTCCAAGATCGCGCTGTT
The DNA here is from genome assembly GCA_035272265.1 of Acidisphaera sp. GTDB lineage: Bacteria > Pseudomonadota > Alphaproteobacteria > Acetobacterales > Acetobacteraceae > Acidisphaera. The sequence continues at coordinate 3,348 of DATEQV010000371.1, forward strand.
CTACTATTCCGGCCACGGCCTGCAGATCGACGGCGCGAACTACCTCGTGCCGATCGACGCCGATCCCACCAGTCCCAAGGACCTGCCGTTCATGGTGGTCAACGCGCAGGTGGTGCTCGACGAGGTCA
>DATEQV010000372.1:0-2834 GCA_035272265.1 Acidisphaera sp.
ATCGTCTATGCGCTGCTGCTGGCGCTGAGCACCGCCGCCTTGGCGTCATTCCTGTGGTGGGCGACGGCTGGCTTGCTCGACCGGCAGACCGAGGCGGCCATCCGCGCCGACGCGCAGGGGCTCTACGAGCGCTGGACCGAGGGCTTCCTGCCGTCACTGATCATGACGATCGACGAGCGGCTGAACGAGAACGTCGACGACGACGCGATCTACCTCGTCACCGACGACCACTACCACAAGCTCGCCGGCAACCTGCCGTTTTGGCCGGCCACCGTGACGCAGCCGGATACGCCCTATCCGCTCGAGCTGCTGCGCGCGGGCGGGAAGTCCGTCGCGCGGGTGGAGGCGTTCGATCTGCCCGGCGGCTTCCACCTGCTGGTGGGACGCGACGTGCGGGTGCGCGCACAGCTGCGCTCGATGCTGACCGACGCGCTGCTGTGGGCGCTGGTCGTGGTGACGGTGATGGGGATCGCCGGGGCGGCGGTGGTGCGCAGCATGTTCCGCCGAACGCTGGCGCATGTGTCGGAGACCTCGGCGGCGATCGCGGCGGGCGACTTCTCGCGCCGCGTGCCGCTCGTCGGGCGGGGCGACGAGTTCGACCTGATGGCCGAGACGATCAACGTCATGCTCGACCGGATCGAGAAGCTGATGGACGGCGTGCGCCAGGTGAGCAACGCGATCGCGCACGACCTGCGCACGCCGATCACCCGCGCGCGCGCCCGGCTCGAGGACGCGGCGCTTCACGCGGACAGTGAGGCCGAGCTGCATGCGGCGATCGAGCGCGCGACCGCCGACCTGGACGGCATCGTCGCGGTGTTCCACGCGCTGCTGCGGATCGCCGAGATCGAGGCGGGCAGCCGGCGGTCGGCGTTCTGCTCGTTCGACGTCGCCCCGGTGCTGGCCGACCTGATCGACTTGTACGGCGCGGCGGCCGAGGAGAAGGGCCTGCGCCTGACGGCCGACGCGCCGCCGCGGCTTCCGCTGTACGGCGACCGGGACATGATCCAGCAGGCGGTGGCCAACCTGCTGGACAACGCGATGAAGTTCTCGCCGTCCGGCAGCGCGGTACGGGTGCAGGCCGGCGTGGCGGGAGCCTGGGCGGAAATTTCGGTGACCGATGCCGGGCCAGGCATCCCGGAGGCCGAGCGGAATCGCGCCGTGGAGCGCTTCTACCGGGGGGAGACCTCGCGCAACACGCCCGGCGCCGGCCTGGGTCTGGCGCTGGTGCAGGCCGTGGCGACGCTGCACGGGGGCGAGCTCGTGCTGTCGGACGCGGCTCCCGGGCTCATGGCCACGCTGCGGCTGCCGCGCGACGGAGAGGGCGCCTCGGCGGCTCAGCCAGCCCCGGCGCAAGCCAGGGTTGTGTTGCCGGAGGGACACAACGACCTGCGGTGACCATAGTGTCATCCGCCGCTCACTGACTGAATACGCCTGACACGGTAGCGTCACGCCATGACGTTCCGCCCCTGGTTTGCCGTGCCGCTCGCTTGCCTGCCGGCGATGCTGGCGATGCCGTCATTCGTGGCTCTGCAGGCCCAGCAGGCGCCGGAGGTCGTGCTCAGCGACGCGCCGGCCTTCTGCCAGCACCTGCAAAGGACGCTGACGGATCTGGCGAGCCGGCGTCAGGCGCCGCTCCCGCCGGATGTCGCGCAGCTGTCGCACGAGGGCACGCGCCTGTGCGACGAGGGCAGCACCCGCGCGGGGATCATGCGGTTGCGTGAGGCCATGGTGCTGATGTCGCAGGGCGCGCAGCGTCAGACCACGCTGGAGGAGCTGCCGGCGGCCAAGTAGTCCGCCGGCTTCCTCGCGTCAGCCGATCCGGCGGCGGTTTTCGTCCACCACGCCGACGGGCTCGACGGGGCGGGTGTCGCCGAAGGCCGCCGGGAAGGTCCCGGCGCTGTAGCCGCGCCAGTCCACCGGCGAGCGGCGGGCGATGATCGCCTCCACGCGCGGCAGGTCGGCATCGGACGCGCGCACCGACACCAGCGTGCCGCCGCGGCGCACGCCTTCGTCATAGGCGACCGCCTCCTCGCGATCGACGCCCGCGCCGGTCAGCGCGCCGAGGATGCCGCCCGCCGCGGCACCCACGCCCGCGCCGGTGAGCATCGCGATCAGCCAGCCGGCGGCCACGATCGGCCCGACGCCGGGGATGGCGATGGTGCCGAGGCCGGCGAGCAGGCCCGCGCCGCCGCCGAGCAGCGTGCCGACGGTGGCACCCACGCCCGCGCCGGACTCGCCGGTCGCCGTCGTCGTGTCGACGGTATGAGCGCCTTGCCTGACGATGCTGATGTCGGTCTGCGGAATGCCGGACGATTGCAGGTCGTCCACCACGGCTGCCGCGTCGTTATAGGTCGCGTACAGCCGCGCGATCGTGCGTGTGGCCATGTTCGGCTCCTGTTGTCGCTGTTGTGTCAGAAGGTACTGATTGGCCTGCTGGCCGGTAACTTGCCCGGGGCCGCCCTGGCCGACATTGCCCTTGTAGTCGAGCCAGACCGACACTTGCTGGCCCTCGTGAGTGGCCTGCCCGCGCCAGACGCCGTTGGCGTCCTCGTGCAGGTTGCTCGCGTTCTGATAGCCGCGCGCTTGCAAACGGGATCTCGCCTCGCCCTGGGTGAAGCTGTTGGCGCCGCGGGCGGGCTGCGACTGGTTCTGTGAGGTCGTGTTCACCGCGCCGTTCGAGTTGCCGACGCCGCCGTTCACCATCGATCCGTTGCCGGACGTGGTGGCCGGGCCGTTGTCGGCCGTGCCAGGCATCGGGGCCGTGGTCGTGCCCGCGGCCGTGCTGCCGGTGCCCATGCTGCCATTGCCGATGGGCACGGTTCCGGTGTTGCCGG
>DATEQV010000373.1:0-6397 GCA_035272265.1 Acidisphaera sp.
ACACATTGCTGCAGGTCTTTTCGGTGGCGGTTTTTGAAAAGATCGAGATCCAGACGGCATTTTCTCGCGAGGCCGACGGTTTCGAAGTTGCACACGACGATAACCAATTGAATTTCCCAGGTTTTAAACCGGACAGTAGTGACACGTCGTATAAGAGACGATGACGCATGCATTTCGGACGCTTCGTCAACGGCGCCGCGTGCGCCCTTGCGATGGCGTTCGCCCTGATCACCCCGGCTGTGGCCGGCGGCGTGCCGGCCGTGTCTGATCATACGCAACTGACGCGCGTGGCCAGCCGCCTTGCGGCACGTCAGAAGCTGCGCATCATCGCCTTCGGGTCGTCGTCGACCGAAGGCATCGGCGCCAGTTCGCCAGCCGCCGCCTACCCGAGCCGTCTGCAGGCCGCATTGGCCGCGCCGTTGCGGGGACGCGAGGTCGTCGTGCTCAACCGCGGGATCGGCGGCGAGGATGCGGACGACATGGCGCGGCGCCTGCCGGCGGTGATCGCCGAGCATCCCGACCTGATCATCTGGCAGACGGGCAGCAACGACCCGCTGCGCGACGTGCCGCTCGATCGCTTCGTGCAGGAGACCGTCGCCGGTATCCAGGCGATCCGGGCGGCGCATATCGACGTGATGCTGATGGAGCCGCAGCTCTGCCACGCGCTGGACGGCACGGCCACCACGCCGGGCTATCGCGATGCGCTGCGCGCGATCGGCGAGCGGATGGATGTGCCGGTGATCCGCCGCTACGACATGATGCGCGGCTGGCTGGCCGACGGTGTGCTGACGCCGGCGCAGATGCTGTCGCCCGACGGGCTGCACATGGCGGACGGCGGCTACGCGAGGCTGGCCGACGCGATCGCCCGCGACATCCTGCACCGCGCCGAGCCGCGTGTCGCGACGACGGACGCCGCGCTGTCGCGCTAGCGGGCCCGCCGTTCTTCCAAGGCTAGGCTAGCCGGCGCGGCTGCCGGTTGCGGCCTCGTTCATCCCGGAATGGAGCGTCCTCGCCGCCGCCGACCGCCGGTTCCTGGCCGCGGCACGGCGCGATTTCGACCCAGCACTCCCGTGACTCCTGCGCGCAGTCGCCGACGTCGTGATCGGGTCACGCGGTCGCGTCGGGGTCACGCATCGACGCCTTGACGGCACGTTTGCGCGGTGAACTGATTATCGCGCTCGATCCGAAAGACGCAGCCGTGTCGAAACGCTTCCCTGTCATGGCCCCTCCGCCGCTCTCGGCGGTCATGCTGATCCTGATCGCCAACGTCGTCATCTGTGCTGCGACGGCCTGGCCGGCGTCCGGCGCTGGAATTCCGGGCTCCGCCCTCTTCGACAACGGCGCGATTTACCCCGGCGCCTTCGAGCCGGGAGAGCGCTGGCGTTTGGTCGCCGCGACGTTCCTTCACGCCAACCCCGCGCATCTTCTTCTCAACATGGTTTCGTTGTTGATGATTGGTCCCGTTCTGGAGCGTCGGGTTGGCACGGCCAATTTTCTTGTGATCTACCTGGTCGCGGCGTTGAGCGGGTCGATCGCGAGCGTCGCGCTGCATCGCGGAGCCTTCCTTACCGTCGGCGCCTCCGGCGCTCTGTTCGGCCTGCTCGGCGCGAGTCTTGCGCTTTGGGTTCTGGGCGACCGCGAGATCTCGCCGATGTTTTTGTTGATCAACCTTGCAATGAATGCCGCGTTCTCGGCCTCGACGAAGAACATCGACATTTTCGCTCACATCGGCGGCTTTGCCGGCGGACTGATCGCCTGCGCGGCGCTCGACCTCATCGCGCGCGCCAATCGGTTCTGGCTGCGTTGTCGCTTCCCCGAATTCGTTCGTATCATGCTGATGCTGATCAGCGCGGGCCCGGCGCTGGCTCTAGCTCCGCGTTTCGCGTCAACGTCCGAGGGACTGGGCCTGGCGTCGGCTGCTGCGGCGGCTGGCCTCTTCGCCATAAAAGGTATCGACCTCGCGCTCGCGATCCGTCACGGCGTGGCACTTGTTGCCGTGGTGCTGGCCGCCATGGCGGGCTACGCGGGCTACCTGCTCAGCGACGCCTACCCCGCAGCGTTGCGGACCACCTGCCTGCGAATCGCGTTGGCGCTGTCGCCGCAGTCGCAAGCGTGTTCGCCGGAGGCGTTCGATCCCCGGCTCCTGGGTCTTGCCGTCATGCTGCTGGCGCTCCTCGCCAACGCGCCGCAACTTGAGCGCGGGCTCGCGGACAAGGGTTATGTAGCCACGGCGCTGCGCGCCGAAAGGCGACGCAGCCTGGGCATTTGAGCATGACGAGCTCCCCGGGCCGGTCGTTGACCGAGCCGCGACGGCTGTGGTCAAGCACGGCCGTGCCGGGCGATCATCGTCGTCGGCGAGAGACAAAGGCGGCGTCGTGAGCAGTTTCGCCGGCTCGTTTCCGATCGGCGTGGTCATCGTCGCGATCATGTTCGGCAGCGCGATGCTGGCGATGGCCGCTGCACGCCTGCTGCCCGAACAGCACCTCAGCGCCGAGACGAAAAGCGTCGTCTCGGTATCGGCGGCGGTCGTGGGGACGTTGTCGGCGCTGGTGGTCGGGCTGCTGATCTCGACCTCCAGCTCGTCGTTCTCGGCCAAGAGCCAGGAAGTGACGCAGATATCGACCGATGTGTCAGCCTGGACCGCATGCTGCGCCGCTACGGGCCGGAGGCGCAGGACATCCGTACGGAGCTGCGCCGATACGGCGACGCGAAGATGAACGACATGTTCCCGACGGGCGGGCAGGCCCCCGATCTGGAAAACCTCTCGACCGTCACGCTGCTGGAGGAGATTCAGGACAGGATCCTGGCACTCCGGCCCGCGGGCGCCGCGCAACAGTGGCTGCAGGCGCAGGCACTTCAGTTGACGGGCTCGATGATGGCGGCACGCTGGCTGCTGGGGCAGGAGAGTAAGAGCATAACGCCGCTGCCCCTGCTGGTGCTGGTGATGTTCTGGTTCGTCATCATCTTCGCCAGTTTCGGCTTGTTCGCGCCGTCCAACACGACCGCGATCGCGATGATTTTTCTCAGCTCGGTCGCGATCGGCGGTGCGATCCGCATGACGACGGAACTGCAGACGCCCTTCACGGGCTTTATCCGCATCTCCAGCGGGCCGTTGGCCCATGCCCTGGATATCATCAGCCGCTGATCCCGAACGCGCCCGCCAGCAATTCGTAGGACCGCACGCGGGCGGCAGGATCGTGCACCGTCGACAGGATCGCCACCTCATCGACATGCAGCTGTTGCGCAAGGGCGGCGATCCGCGCCGCGACGCGGTCGGGGGTGCCGAACAGGGATCGCTCCCGCAGAAGCTCTATGTGGCGCCGTTCGGCTTCGGTGAGCGGCTTCGCCTGCGCTTCGGCCGGCGACGGCAGCGGGTCGAACCGGCCGACGTCGCGGCCGAGGCGCCAGATCGCGCGCGAACTGAACAACGCCTCGGCCTCGGGCTGCGTGTCCGCCGCGACCGCCCATACGCAGACCGACGCATACGGGGCGGCGACGTGCTCGCTCGGGCGGAACTGCTCGCGATACAGCGCGAGCGCCTGCTCCGCGCCGGCGCCGTCGGTGATGAAATGCGCGAAGCAGTACGGCAGGCCGAAATACGCCGCGACCTGCGCGCCGTAGTCGGAACTGCCGAGGATCCAGGTCTGCGGCACGGTCGGGCCGGCGGGATGGGCACGCACGGCGCGGAACGGATGGTTGTCGGCAAGCGGCGCGCCGGCGACCCAGGCGAGCAGATCGCGCACCTGCGCGGGGAAGTGGTCGGCCGCGGTGTCGGCGTTCGGATTGAGCGCGTAGGCGGTCAGCCGGTCGGAGCCGGGCGCGCGGCCGAGGCCGAGGTCGATGCGGCCCGGCGCGATCGCCTCGAGCATTCGGAACTGCTCGGCGACCTTCAGCGCCGAGTAGTGCGGCAGCATCACGCCGGCGCTGCCGACGCGGATGCGGCTGGTGGTGGCGGCGATGGCGGCGATCAGGATCTCCGGCGCGGTGCAGGCCTGGCTGTCGGTGTTGTGGTGCTCGGCGAGCCAGTAGCGGGAATAGCCGAACGCCTCGGCGTGGCGGGCCAGCGCCATGCTTTCGCGGATGGAGTCGGCCGGAGTGCGTCCGGTGACGATCGTCGATTGGTCCAGGACAGAGAGCTTCACTGCTGCCTCGCGCGTGGTCTGGCACGCAGATGGGGCGCGGGGCGGGTCGGATCACCCCTGGTGTGAGTCACCCCTGGTGTGGGCCGCCGTCCAGCGGGCCCTGGATGATGCCGGTGATCTTGCCCGCGTCATCGAGGCCGATGATCAGGCCGGTGGTGTCGCCATGCGCGAAGACGAACTTGATGAGGTAGATCGTCTGGTCGCGGAACGATCGTGTCGTCACGATCTCGGCGCGCAGCGGCGGTCCGAACGCGGCGAGCAGACGCGACATCCGCCGGATCGCGGACGCATCCACCTGGGTGCGGTAAAAGGGCGTGTAGAGCGACGGGTTGCTGCGGCCGGCCTGGATCTCGGTGAGCCAGTGCATCGCCAGCGCGATGACGCGCGCATCCGACGGCGAGGCGGACGGTGGTCCCGCGTCCGCCGCACGAGCGGGGGCGATGGCGGCGAACGCCAGAGTTGCGAGCAGAACGAGCCGACCGACACGACGCCGGCCCGTATGGCGGCGCACCGTCAGTCGTAGAGCCAACGCGACACGAGGCGCGTGTATCGCGGCATCACGACATAGGTCATGAGAGCGACGATGACCGCCGCGACCAGGAACTGGCGCAGTCCGGACACAGCGAGCGCGGGCTGGCGCGCGAAGATCGGCGCGAACAGCCACGGGACGATGATCGTCAAGGGGAAGATCGCCGACAGCGTCACGAGGAACTGCTTGTAGGGCTTGGCCGGCTTGCCGCCCGGCGGGGGCGTGAACCAGAACTCGAGTCCCGTCTTGATGTCGATGTTCTCGTCCGACCGCAGGTAGGGACGGATCTGATCGATCAGGTGCGCACGGACTTCGGAATCGAGCCAGCCGCGGAGATAGTCCATCGTATCGAAGTGCAGCACGATCGTGTACGCGTCGGACTTGCCGTGCGGCCGGATGACGTTCACGCCTCGATGGCCGCAGAACCGGCTGGCGACCGGGACGATCTCCTTCAGCCAGGCCTCGTAGCGGGCGACCGCGTCCGCTTTCGGCCGATGGCGGATGACCGTCGTCACCGGCGTGTCGAGCTGGATGCCGTCGCGGCTCGGCGCCGGTTCGCCGGCGGCCGGGATCATCGCGTCGGTCGGCATCGCGTCGCTGGGCATGACGCCGCCGGGCATGACGCCGCTGGGCATCGCGCCGCCCGGCATCGTGCCACTTGCTTTCGTGCCGCTGGGCATCGCGGCGCCGGGCATCGCGGCACCCGGCATCTCGATGTCGTCGCTCACGCCGGTTCTCCGAGGAAGCGGTAGCGGAACGCCTCGCCGTCCGCCGTCACGTGGCCGGCGGTCGGGCCGGGGAAGTGGATCGGCAGCAGCAGCGTATCGGTGCCGGCGACCGAGGCGAGGAACGAACGCCGCGAGCGTTCGGCCTGCGCGGGGTCCCAGTCGAACACTGTGGACCATGCCGGCTCGCGGCATTGCAGGGCGTGGTGCATCATGTCGCCGGTCACCACCGCGCGCTGGCCGCCGGACGTGATATTCACGCAGCAATGGCAGGGCGAGTGGCCCGGCGTCGGCGTCAGCCACACCGTGTCGTCGAGCGTGAAGTCGTCGTCCACCAGCAGCGCCTGTCCGGCCTCCACGACCGGGCGGCAGTTCATCCGCCACACGCCGCCCGCGCCGCCCGGGCGTTCGTCGCCGCGCGCGTCGGCGGCTTCCCAGGCTTCGTACTCGCGGCGATGGAAGACGTATTTCGCGCGCGGGAAGCTCGGCACCCAGCGTCCGTCGACCAGCTTCGTGTTCCAGCCCGAATGGTCGATGTGCAGGTGGGTGCAGAAGACATAGTCGATGTCGTCGAAGCGGAGCCCGGCGGCACGGAAGCCTTCGAGCCAGGGCTGCTTCGGAAAATCCATCGGCGGGCCGTAGCCCTTGTCCTCGCCGGTGCAGGTGTCGACCAGCATCGTGTGGCGCGGCGTGCGGACGACGAAGGTCTGGTAGCGGATAACCAGCAGGCCCGACGCCTCGTCGAACACGTATTGCGGCATCTCGGACAGATACTGCCGGCCGCGTTCGGCGTCATAGGCGGGGAACATCGCCGCCGGCGAGCGCCAGGGGCCGTCGCGCTCGACGATGCTGGTGATCGTCACGTCGCCGACACGCAGTGTGTCCATCGCGGTGCCCCCGGCCTGCTGATGCGGTCAGGGTAGACCGGTTCGCGTCGGGCTGTCGTCTCCCTCGTCGTCAGGACCGCGAGCCGCAGACGTCGCGGGACGCGGTCCAGGGCA
>DATEQV010000374.1:0-3294 GCA_035272265.1 Acidisphaera sp.
CCACCGGCGGGCGCGCAGCATCACGCCGGTCGCCGCCACGCCAGCGAAGGCCAGCACGACCGTCGCGAGCGCCACGCCCAGGACGCCGGAACGCACCGCCTCGCCGAGCACCGGCGCGAAACCCTGCACAGCGAGCGCAAACGCAAGGGCGGCCGCCGCCAAGCCGTAACCGAACGCCAGTCCGCGCAGCAGGCGATGTCCCACCGGCGGCGCGGCCATGTCGTGTGTCAGGGCGTCCATCCGCGCTCAGCTTACCGGTTCGCGCGCCATCCCGCATCCTGCCGGATCGGGAAAGTCTCGTGTCGCTGTACTCAGAGGCTGCAATCGATACCGCGCACCGGACGCAGCGTCACCCGGCAAAATCCGGCCTGCGTCGCGTCGATGCGGAACAGGTTCGCGTTGAACCCGAGCGCGCCGCCGTCGCCCTGCACCAGATCGAGCACGCCGAAGCCGAACTCGTCATGCGCATAGGCGCGGCTGACCGGCGTCGTCGTCGTCGCCCCGGGCGCCTGGTTGACCGTGAACCGGTAGTCCTGCGCGCGGAACGCGGCGATGTCGGCCGTGCCGGGCGGCACCTTGCCGGACAGGATGTCGTCGTCCAGCAGCGAGCCGCTGGTGCCCACGATCAGCTGCGGCGCGTAGCGCGCGGGATCGGCGAAGGTCAGGTATTCGAGCTGGTGGATGTGGCCGGACAGGAACAGCCCGATCGACGCCGGCACGCCGTCCTTGAACACCGTGTTGAGGTAGCCCGAGCCGCCGCTGATCATCGACTGCTCGGTGAAGTTGCCGAAGTTGCTTGTGCTGCTCAGGCCCAGCCCGAAACTCGGCTTATGCGTCGTGAAGATCGCATTGGCATCGGGCCCGAGGAACCGCACCGCCGCGCTGAGGTCGATGTCGTAGTTGCGCGCCATGTTGGGATCGACCGCCCAGTCCTTTGCGAAGCTGCTGTCGAGCACGATGAACGTCAGCGGGCCGGCGGTGATCGTGTAGGTCGGCTGGAAATCGGCCGAATAGACCGGCGTGTCAGCCCCTTCGGGGACCGCCGCCTTTCCCGCATTCGCCGGGCACGTCACCCGCGCCATGCTGAACGGATGCGGATCGAGCAGCGCGTACCAGCCGCGCGCGCCGCGTCCGCAGCTTTCGTGGTTGCCGCGCACCATCACCCACGGCGCCGCTTCGAGCAGCGGCTGCGCGGGCAGGATAAAGTCCGCGTTCCAGCTGTCGAAGGTGTCGCCCCAGGTCTCGTAGCTCGGGCTGGTCGGCGTGTTGCAGCCGGGGAACGTCTCGCGATCCTGCGTCAGGCAGTCGGTGTCGCGGTAGAAGTAGTCGCCGACATGCACGATCAGGTCCGGCCGCATCGTCGCCTCGAAGCCCGCCAGGAATTTCAACGGAAAGGCGCCCGGATCGTGGCAGTCCTGCTGGTTGCTGCCGTCGGCAGTCAGATCTCCCGACATCCGGCAGCCGGTGTCGGCCAGCACCAGGATGCGCTTCGGGTTCTCGACCGGCAGCCGCAGCACCGTGCTGCCGATCGCCGCCGTCTTGTGCCCGGCCGGAACCACCGCCTCGCACTCGGTCCAGCCTGTTGTCGCACGCGGCTGGCCGTCCGGCAGCGTGCTGCCCGGTGTGGCGCCCGGATCGATGAAATACTGCGGATACGCGGCACCGTTCTGCTGCACCTTCGTGTTGGTGGCACCCGGCGTGCCGGGCGTGCTGGTCAGGTCCGCACCGTTGAAGCGCGGCGCGAGCGTCAGCTCCGTCGTGCCGTCCAGCACCGCGACCGGGCACGCACCGCCGCTGATGATCGCACGCACCAGCACGGTCGGCGTCCGGCTCAGCGGCACGTCGCCGTAGTTTCCGGCCTGCAACGCGGCGGCCGAGCTGCCCGGCCCGAGCTGGACCCAGCTCGCGACGATGCCGTCGGCGAAGGCCGGGACGCTGATACCGACCGCCAGAGCGGCCAGCGCAACGAGGCGCATCACTCCGCGGCTTCTGCCAGCACCGCCGCCTCGGCGCGCACCCACACCGCCGTGTCGTGGAACACGGCCCCGCCCAGCGGCGGCGCCGGATCGTCGCAGGTCAGCGCGTTGATGCCCACGCCGCCCTCGAAGTCGCCGTTGGGCCAGACGCTCTCGACCACGACCACGCCCGGCTGCACGCCGTCGAACAGCCGCGCATGCACCACGACTTCGCCGCGCGCGTTGCCGAGCCGCACGCGTCCGCCTTCGGTCAGGCCCATGCGGGCCGCGTCGTCGGGATGCACCAGCGCGGTCGGCCGGCCTTCGCGCTTCCGCGCGGTGGGCGTCTCGGTGAAGCTCGTATTCAGGAACTGGCGCGCGGGCGCGGCGACGAGACGGAACGGATGCGCCGCATCGGCGACGTCGATGATCGCGTGATGGTCCGGCAGACGCGGCATCGCCGCATGCAGCGGGCCGACTGCCGCCCAGTCGGGAGCGAAACGGAAGCGGCCGTCGGGGAAACCGAACCCGTCGAGGAAATGTGCGGCGCGGAAGTCCGGCTGCGCGTCGATCCAGCCGGTCTTCGCGAGCGTCGCCGCGTCGGACCAGCCGCTGCGGACCAGCAGGTCGTCGATCAGCTCCATCGCCGTCATCCCGAAGCCGCGATGCGCCGCGCCGAGAAGCTGCGCCAGCCCTTGCAGCACCTCGTGGTTCGACCGGCACTCGCCCGGAGGCTCGACCAGTTTCGGCCCGAGTTCGATGTGGCTGTGGCCGCCCGACTGGTAGATGTCGTCGTGCTCCAGGAACATCGTCGCCGGCAGCACGATGTCCGCCATGCGCGCGGTGTCGGTCATGAACTGCTCGTGCACGACGGTGAACAGGTCGTCGCGCAGGAAGCCGCGGCGGACGCGGTTGGTGTCGGGTGCGACCGACATCGGGTTGACGTTCTGGACGAACAGCGCGTGGACCTGCGGCCCGTCGCCCAGCTCCGTGCGGTCGCCGGTCAACACCGAGCCGATGCGGCTCATGTCCATGCTGCGGACCGACGGATCGAGCACATCGTGCCCTTCGATCAGCGACATGTCCCAGTGATAGATGTTGCGGTTGTTCCAGAACGCGCCGGCGCCTTCGCGCTGCCATTTGCCGGTCACCGTCGGCAGGCAGCTCACGGCGTGCATGTTGGCCGCCCCGTTGCGGCTGCGCGTGAAGCCGTAGCCGATGCGCAGGAACGCTCGCTCGGTCGTGCAGTATGCGCGGGCGAAGCCTTCGATCTGGGCCACGCTCAGCCCGGTGATCGCCGCGGCCCACGCCGGATCGCGCGAGCGCAGATGCGCCTCCA
>DATEQV010000375.1:0-3737 GCA_035272265.1 Acidisphaera sp.
CGCGCCGCCGGCTGCCAGCGCACCAATCTGCGCCGGACCGTGCAGCAGCTCCAGCTCGGGCAGCTCGGGCAGCGTCCGCACCGGCACGCCGGCCGCCTGCGCCCGGCGCTCCATCTGCCGGATCGTGACGTGCATCCAGACCAGGGCGGTGACCACGATGCCGAACATCAGCCAGAAGCAGCTCTGCCAGATGCCGGTCAGGTCATCGAGCGCGCCGAAGGCGATCGGCAGCACGAAACCGCCGAGGCCGCCGACCATGCCGACCACGCCGCCCACCGCGCCGACGCGGTCCGGGTAGTAGACCGGGATGTGCTTGAAGACTGCGGCCGTGCCGAGGCTCATGAAGAAGCCGAGCACGAAGGCGACGGCCACGAAGCCGAAGACGCCGAGTTGCGCGCTGAACGCAACCGGCCCGTGGATACCCTGCATCACGTACTGGGTCGGCGGATAGGACAGGATGAACGTGCCCGTCGCCGTGACGCCGAACGACCAGTACATGATCCGGCGCGCACCGAACTTGTCGGCCAGGTGGCCGCCATAGGCCCGGAACACCGACGCGGGAATCGAGAACAGCGCCGCGAGCATGCCGGCGGTCTTGATGTCGACGCCATAGACGCCGATCAGGTAGCGCGGCAGCCACAACGACAGCGCGACGAAGCCGCCGAAGACGAAGAAGTAGTAGAGCGAGAACCGCCACACCTGCACGTTGGCCAGCGGCGAGAGCATCGCCCGGATCGATTCGGGCTTCGCCCCTGTCGCGCGGCGGCGCGCGAGATCCGGATCGTCCTTCGTCAGCAGAAAGAAGACGACGCCCGTTGCCGCCAATACGCCCGCCCAGATGAGGGCGACGGCCTGCCAGCCATAGGCGATCATCACCGTTGGCGCGGCGAAGATCGTGACTGCCGCGCCGACATTGCCCGCGCCGAAGATGCCCAGCGCCGTGCCCTGCCGCTCCTTCGGAAACCACTTCGCCACATAGCTGACGCCGACCGCGAACGAGGCTCCGGCGATGCCGACACCGAGTGCCGCCAGCAGGAACGTCGGATAGTCGTAGGCATAGGTCAGCAGCGCCGTCATCGCCGCGGCCGACAGCATCGTCAGCGTGAACACGAGCCGCCCGCCGTACTGGTCCGACCAGATGCCTAGGATCAGCCGCAGCAGCGAACCCGTGAGGATCGGCGTGGCCACCAGCAGGCCGAACTGAGTCTCGCTCAGTCCAAGGTTCGCTTTGATCTGGATGCCGATGATGGCGAAGATCGTCCAGACGGCGAAGCAGACCGTGAAGGAGAAGGTGGACAGCCACAACGCCCGGCTCTGGTCGGCCGAGCTGATCGGCTGGGTCGTCATGGTCGTCTCCGTGGGTTCTCGCGTGATGCCTGAAGCGGAAGCGGGGTGACGGCTTCGGCACCGTCGATCAGCGGATCGGTGGGGAAACGCGCACGCGCGGCGTCGATGTCGTCAGCCAGCACCCACTCGCCCTCGACCCGCAACCCGTGGACTGCCACGACGCCGAGCGAGCGCGAAAACGTCTCGCGTGTCATGCCGAGCTGCGAGGCGATGAGCCGCTTCTCCAGCGGCAGACGCACAGGCTCGCCGGCGTTTGCGGTAGTTGTGAGCCGCAGGAGGTAGCAGCCGACGCGTTCCTCGGCGGAGCGCAACCGGACGTTCTTCACCTGCTTCACCTGACGGCGGAACTGCGCCGCCTGGCACGCCAGCACCGCCAGGCACAGCGCATGGTCGGCGGCGACCGCGTGGCGGAACGTATCCGCCGCCACCAGCATCAGGCGCGCCTCCTCCAGCACGCGGGCGCGCAACAGATAGGGCTGCCGGCTCAACACCGCGGCGGGGAGCAGCAGGTCGACCGGCTCGACTAGTTCGATCAGTATCTCGTCCTCACCGCGCACGGCGAGCAACTCCACCGACCCGCCGATCAGGAACGTGGCAAAGGCAGGCGTCTCGGCCTGGTCGAAGAGCATGCTGCCGGCGGGGACACGATGGAGCACCGCCTGTTTTCCGAGGTGCTCCAGGGTGGCGCGCGGAACCGCGCCGAGCCATCGCGTCCGGCGCAAGGCGTCCAGGGGCGCTGCCGCAGGAGCGGCTTCTGCTGCCGGAATAGGCAGTCCATCAGTGTTCATCAGCTCCGCCTGGGGCGCATGATCCAGATCACGTCATCAAGCAGCGTTGCCGTGCGACCGCCTTGATCAAGATCAATGCCAGAGGGGCCGCTATACGGGACAACCCCGGCGTACCCCGCGGCCTTTCGCCCCCGCGGAGGCCGTCTTTGCGGGAGCCCACGAATGAGTCATTTCCTCGATCGGCTGACCTTCTTCCGCAAACAGGTCGGTACCTTCGCGGGCGCCCACGGCATCGTCACCGACGAGCCACGCGACTGGGAGGACGGCTACCGCAAGCGCTGGCAGCACGACAAAATCGTGCGCTCGACGCACGGCGTGAACTGTACCGGTTCCTGCTCGTGGAAGATCTACGTCAAGGGCGGGATCGTGACGTGGGAGACGCAACAGACCGACTATCCGCGCACCCGTCCCGACCTGCCGAATCACGAGCCGCGCGGCTGCTCGCGCGGCGCCAGCTACTCCTGGTACCTCTATTCGGCGAACCGGGTGAAGTACCCCATGGTGCGCGGGCGGCTGCTGAAGCTGTGGCGCGCGGCGCGCGCGACGCGCTCGCCCGTGGCTGCCTGGGCCTCGATCGTCGAGGATGCGGACAAGCGCGACAGCTACGTCAGCAAGCGCGGGCTGGGCGGGTTCGTCCGCGCGACGTGGGACGAGGTCAACGAGATCATCGCCGCCGCCAACGCCTACACGGTGAAGACGTACGGGCCGGACCGGGTGATCGGCTTTTCGCCCATTCCGGCGATGTCGATGGTCAGCTACGCCGCCGGCGCGCGCTACCTGTCGCTGCTCGGCGGCGTGTGCATGTCATTCTACGACTGGTACTGCGACCTGCCGCCGGCGAGTCCGATGACCTGGGGCGAGCAGACCGACGTGCCGGAAAGTGCCGACTGGTACAATGCCGGCTTCCTGATGCTGTGGGGATCGAACGTCCCGCAGACCCGCACGCCGGACGCGCACTTCTACACCGAGGTCCGCTACAAGGGGACGAAGAGCGTCGTCGTCTCGCCCGACTACGCCGAGGCGACCAAGTTCGCCGATCTGTGGCTGCACCCGAAGCAGGGCACGGACGCGGCACTGGCGCTGGCGATGGGCCACGTGATCCTGCGCGAATTCCACCTGCAACGCAGCGTGCCGTACTTCGCCGACTATGTGCGGCGCTACACGGACCTTCCGATGCTGGTGCGGCTGGTGCGGCAGGGCGACCGGCTGGTGCCGGAGCGTCTGCTGCGCGCCGACGACTTCGCCGATGCGCTCGGCGAGACCAACAACCCCGACTGGAAGACGGTCGCGTTCGACGCCAACGGCAAGCCGGTGGCGCCACTCGGTTCGGTGGGCTTCCGCTGGGGCGAGCAGGGCAAGTGGAACCTCACCGAAAAGGAGAGCGACGGGGCCGACGTGTCGCTCGCCTTGACGCTCGCCGGCGGTGAGACGGCACCCGTTGCGTTTCCGTATTTCGGCGGCACGGCGCCGCACGACTTCGCCGCCGCCGACCACCCCAACGTGCTGACGCGCAACGTGCCCGTGCGGTCGCTGGCGTTGAAAGACGGCAGCGTGCTGGTCACGACCGTCTTCGACCTTCTGTGCGCCAATTACGGCGTCGAT
>DATEQV010000376.1:0-12196 GCA_035272265.1 Acidisphaera sp.
TCACCGCCATGGCCAGAGCGCCCCACACGGTCACACGCAGAGCGCCCTTGATCTTGTTCGCCCCGCCGGCCTGCGCGGCAAGCGTGCCGAGCACGGCGAGAAAGATCAGCGTCGCGGCGGCGACACACACGGTCAGGTCGGTCTGCGGCGCAAGAACGGCGGTCAGCAGCGGCATGACGGCCCCGACGGTGAAGCTCGCCGCCGACGCGGCCGCCGCCTGCAACGGCCGCGCCCTGACGGTCTCGCTGATGCCGAGCTCGTCGCGCGCGTGCGCGCCCAGCGCGTCATGCGCCATCAGCTGTGCCGCCACCTGCTGCGCGAGACCGGCGTCCAGTCCGCGCTCGACATAGATGTCCGCCAGCTCCCGGCGCTCGGCCGGTTCGTCGATGTCGAGCCCCTTCTGCTCGATCACCAGATCGGCCTTTTCGGTGTCCGCCTGCGAACTGACGGACACGTATTCGCCCGCGGCCATCGCCATCGCGCCCGCGGCGAGGCCGGCGACGCCGGCGAGAAGAACGTCGCCCCGGCTGGCATGCGCCGAGGCGACGCCGATCACCAGGCTCGCCGTCGACACCACGCCGTCATTGGCCCCCAGCACCGCCGCGCGCAGCCATCCGATGCGGTGGCTGTGGTGGAATTCCTTGCGCACGATGCCGCTCCGCCTGTGTTGCCGCGAGGCGGCGGCGACGTCGCCGGCCGCGCCCCGCCGTCTACTTGTAGTACCCGACGCCGCAGACGTGGCCGGCGACGCGGGTGACGAACGTCACCTTCTGCGCCGGCTGGTGCGTGGTCGGACGCTGCCACATGTAGTCCACCGCGATCACCTGGCCCTCGCGCGCCACCGCCATCATCTCGCGGCCGAAGGCGACGCCGTCGATGTCGTAGATGTCCTGGATGTTGCGGCCGATCTGCGCGGGGTCGATATGCGCGTCCACGCGGCCGTTGTTGCGGGCACAGAACACGTACAGGTCGCCCTGGTGGAACCCCTCCGCGCCGCTGTTGAAGTCTGCGATCGCCTTGGGCTCGTTGGCGCGCATCGCGGCGACCGCGCGGTCCAGCATCGCGCGCGCGGCGGCCGCGGTGTCCTCCGGGGCCGCCGCCATTGCGCCGGCGGCCAGCAGCAGCGCGAAGGCGGCCGGCAGGAGTCGAGCGGCAAGCCTCATGGTCCGTCCTCCCGGGGGATTTGCTGTTCGCCTGCGTCCGCTAGAAGATCCACCAGGCGAACAGATACAGCGTGTTGTTGGCGCTCGCGTTGCGTCCGTAGCCGTCGTAGTTGGTCGTCCCGCCGTTGAATTGCGGATACAGCACGTACTGGACGCCAAAGCGCATGTTCACGAACGGCGCGCCCCAGCTGTCTGCCTTGCCGAACGGCACCCAGTCCGCCTGCAGGATGATCGCCTTCGAGTTCGGCTTGCCGTTGGCGCTGCCGGTGAGCGGCGCCGCCGGATACAGTAGCGGGTCGGCCTTGCCCCAGGTCTGCTGATAGCCGATCGAGGCACCGTAGGTCTGCTGGTAGAAATACGTCAGCGTGGCCCGGAACTGGTTGAGGTTGTTGTTCCCCTGGCTCGCCGCGCCGGTGTTGAACGCGCCGATGAGGTTCTGGCTCTCCCACGCCTGGATCGCGTAGGCCGTCAGCGTGTGCGTGCCGTCGCCGAGGAACTGATAGCCGCCGTCGATCGCGTAGTCGGTGTATCTGTTCTGGCCCATCGAGCCGTCCGCGGTGCGCTCGCCGGTCGCCGGATTGATGTTCGCGTACAGGAACAGCCCGCCGACATAGAGCGACTGGTTGTTCCAGTCCCATTCATACGCGACGCGAGCGTATGGCGCCGGACTGCCGGTCGAGCCCGGCCCGTAGCTCGTGCCGGTATATTTCAGCAGCGACGGGCCGTAGGTGTTGTAGAAGCCGCCTTCCAGATACAGCGCCCGGTCGTACCACGCGTACAGCGTGGTGCCGATCGTGTTGCCGATCAGCGCGCCGGTGATCAGCGGGCCGGAGATCGGCACCGGCGCCAGCGCGGACGCGACGTACGGGAAGCCCCACGCATAGCTCGAGTTGTACGGGTCCTGCACCGTCGGGCCGTTGTTGACGTCCATGCCGACGCGCAGGTCGGTGTCGCCGACGTCGAACGACGTGGTCGCCTTGATGTCGGTGTTGTCGAGCTTCGACTGGCTGGTGATGCCGTCGAACGTGAGCTGCACCATCCCGCCCAGCCAGTCGGTCACCCGCCCGGCGATGAACAGGCTGATCTGGTCCATCGCGAAGTTGCCGTTGGCGCCGTAGTGCTGCGCGGCGGGCATCCCCTGGCCCTGGTTGGTGTTCGTGTACGAGCCCAGCAGCATCAGCGAGACCGGCAGGTGCGACGCCCAGCCCTCGCCGCCCGTCGTCGTGTAGCCGCCGATCTTGAACGCGCGTCCGTACGGCGTCAGCACGGGGCCGAATGCGCCGACATGGCACGCGGTGCAGGGCTGGCCGGTCTGCTGCGCGAAGGCCGGGATCGCGCGTGCCGGGGTGACCGCGAGCGCGGCCCCCAGCAGCGCGACGGCGAGGACCGTCAGCCGACGCAGCGCGACGCCCATGGCATTCGTCCTTCCGGGATCGCGCTCAGTGCAGCGTCGACAGATAGGCGATCAGGTTGGCGCGCTGGGTGGCGTCCTTCAGGCCCGGATAGGTCATCGTCGTGCCCGGGATCACGCCCTTCGGATTCGTCAGGTAGGTGTCTAGCTCGGCGGCGGTCCAGGTGACGCCCGAGGCCTTGTTGGCGGCCGAGTAGTGGAAGCCCTCGACCGATCCCGCCTTGCGGCCGACGATCCCGGCTAGGCTCGGGCCGGTCAGGGTGCGCCCCGGGGTGACCGAGTGGCAGACCGAGCACTGCGACTTGAAGACCGCCTGCCCCGCCGTCGCGTCCTGCGCGGCCGCTTGATGCGCGTGGAGCAGCACGGGGGAGGCAAGGAGAATAGCCAGGAGCATCGACCGCATCACGCTTTCTCCGTCGGAGTCGGGTTCAGTCACTATCGTACGCGAAGTCGAGAACGCGACCTGCCGTGTCGGCATTGATCTGCGTCAAGACCTTCGCGCAACGCTCCGTGTGCAGACAAGCCCGAAGCTGACGGGACGCTGACAAAGCGGGCGCGGATGCGATTGCAAATGATCCGCAACAGCGGTTGCGTGTGGAACGGTCGAGCGGATCGGCCGTGCCGGGCGAAAGGTGCGGTGCGCGCCGGCCGCTATAGCGGCGTCGGAGTGAGTATGTTCTCCACCTATTCCACCGTCATGGCCCGCGAAGGCGGACCATGACGAGACCGAGATGAGTGCGATCACACTCAGATTGAAACCGCTCTAGCCAGCGCCCTACGACTGCGGACGTCGGCTCTGCAACACGGGGAGGGACACCGCCATGCTGACGATCACGCAGCATCTTTGGTTCGAGAAAGACATGGAGGCTGCGCTGCGCTTCTACACGTCGCTGGTACCGGGCTCGTCGGTCGCCTGGATCACGGCGTTGGCCGCCGACACGCCGAGCGGGCCGGCGGGCAGCGTCAGGCTCGCCGCCTTCACCATCGGCGACCAGCGCTACATGGCGATCGAGGCCGGGCCGCTCGATCCGTTCAACCGCAGCTTCTCGATCCTGGTGGAATGCGACGACCAGGCCGAGATCGACCTTCTGTGGGATGCGCTCAGCGACGGCGGCACGGTGGCGCGCTGCGGATGGCTGCGGGACCGCTGGGGCCTGTCGTGGCAGATCGTGCCGCGGCGGCTGGGCGAGCTGATGCGCAACGCGACGCAAGATACGGCGCGGCGTGTCACCGCAGCGATGCTCGGGATGGTCAAGTTCGACATCGCCGGACTGGAGGCCGCGGCCAGCGGCGGCGGTGGCTGAGCGCGCCGACGTTATGGCAACAAGGCCTGCGCGCAGGCGTCCAGGATCGCGTCGGTATCGAGCCCGTATTCGCGGTACAGGTCGGGGATGTCGCCGCATTGTCCGAAGCGGTCCACGCCGAGCGGCACCACCCGATGCCCGCGCACCGAGCCGAGCCAGGACAGCGCGGCCGGATGCCCGTCCAGCACCGTCACCAGCGCGGCGTCCGCGGCGAGCGGCGCCAGCATCGTCTCGATGTGTCCCTTCGCGGAGCGGTCGCCGCCGCGTCGCGCCCGCGCGGCGGTGAGCCACCCGTGGTGCAGCCGGTCGGCGCTAGTCACGGCGAGCAGGCCCGCGCCCGGCTCGTCCTCGCGCAGCACCGCGAACGCCGCCTCGGCCTCCGGCGCGACCGGGCCCTGGCAGGCGACGGCGGCGCGCGCGCCGTACGCAGGCGGCACCACCCAGTGCGCGCCGGCGATGACGCTCGCGGGGTCGAGCGTGCGCTCGGGCTGCGGCAGCTGGCGGGTGGACAGGCGCAGCCAGACCGACGAGCCGTCCGGCGCCTGCATGAACGCCAGCGCGTGGCGCAGCAGGATCGCCAGTTCGTCGGCGTAGGTCGGTTCGTACGCGGCGAGCCGGTCCTGCGCGATGCCGATCAGCGGGGTGTTGACGCTCTGGTGCTGCCCGCCCTCGGGCGCGAGCGTGAGCCCGGACGGCGTGGAGACCAGCAGGAACCGCGCGTCCTGGTAGCAGCCGTAGATCAGCGCATCGAGGCCGCGGTTGACGAACGGGTCGTACACCGTGCCGATCGGCAGCACGCGAGCGCCGTCGAGCGCGTGGCACAGACCCGCGGCGGCGAGCAGCAGGAACAGGTTCTGCTCGGCGATCCCCAGCTCGATGTGCTGGCCCTTGGGACTCATCCCCCAGCGCTGCGCGGACGCCAGCTTGGCGTCGCGGAACACGTCGTTGCGGGTGTGACGATCGAAGATGCCGCGCCGGTTCACCCACGGGCCGAGGCTGGTGGACACGGTCACGTCCGGGCTGCTGGTGACGATGCGGGCGGCGAGCTCCGCGCACTCCCCCTGCCCGCGCCCGATCTCGGCGAGCAGGTCGCCGAACGCCGCCTGCGTGGAGACGCGCCGCCCGGCGGCGGGCCGGCCGGGCAGCTCGGCCGGAACGTGGATCACCGGGGCGCTCAGCGCGCGCCCGGTAGGGGTCAGCGGACGCGCAAAGGGGGCGGCATCGAGCGCCGCGCGCATCGCCTCGGGCGACAGGTCGAGGCCTTCGAACGCGTCCCACTCGTGCCCCTCGCGGATGCCCATCACGATGCGGAACGCGTCCATCTGGTCGCGCGTCATCAGCCCGGCATGGTTGTCCTTGTGGCCGGCGAAGGGCAGGCCCATGCCCTTGATCGTGTACGCAATGAAACAGGTCGGCTGGTCGCTGGACTCGGCCTCGCGGAAGGTCTCGATCAGCGTCTCGATGTCGTGCCCGCCGAGGTTGGTCATCAGGGCGGCCAGCTCGTCGTCGTTCAGCGCGTCCACGATGGCGCGCACGCCGCGCGAGCGTCCAACATCGGCCAGCACCGCCTGCCGCCACGCCGCGCCGCCCTGGAAGGTCAGCGCGGAGTAGAGGCTGTTGGGACAGTCGTCGATCCAGCGGCGCAGCGCGTCGCCGCCCGGACGCGCGAAGGCGGCCTGCAGCTTGCGGCCGTATTTCAGCGTCACCGCGTGCCAGCCCATGTCGCGGAACAGGCCTTCGATGCGGCCGAACAGCCGGTCGGGCACGACGGAATCCAGGCTCTGGCGGTTGTAGTCGACCACCCACCAGACGTTGCGCACGTCGTGCTTCCAGCCCTCCAGCAGGGCCTCGTAGATGTTGCCCTCGTCGAGCTCCGCGTCGCCCGCGATGGCGATGTGCCGGCCGGTGGGCAGGCGCTCGTCGCGCAAGCCGTGCAGGCGCACGTAGTCCTGCATCAGCGCGCTGAACGTGGTGATCGCGACGCCGAGGCCGACCGAGCCCGTCGAGTAGTCGATCTCCGGCCCGTCCTTCATTCGGCTCGGGTAGCTCTGCGCGCCGCCGAACGCGCGCAGGCCCTCCATCTTGTCGCGCGTCTGCCGGCCGAGCAGGTAGTTGATCGCGTGCAGCACGGGCGACGCGTGCGGCTTGACCGCGACGCGGTCCTGCGGCTGCAGCAGCTCGAAATACAGCGCGGTCATGATCGAGACGACCGAGGCGCACGAGGCCTGGTGCCCGCCGACCTTCAGCCCGTCGCGCGAGGGCCGCAGGTGGTTGGCGTTGTGGATCGTCCACGCCGACAGCCACAGCAGCTTGCGCTCGATCTGGTGCAGCGCCTCCAGCCGCTCGGGCGGCAGGACGTGGACCGGCGGTGTGGCGACTTCGCTCATACCGGCCAGTTTAGCGGCAGGCAGCAGCCTCCGCGACCGCCTTGGGCAGGTGGTTGGGCAGATCCTCGGCGATCAGCCCGGGACCGGCGAGCGCGCCGCACCGCCCGTGCAGCCACACGCCCGCGCAGGCCGCGTCGAACGCCGCCATCCCCTGCGACAGCAGCCCGGCGATGATGCCGGACAGCACGTCGCCCGACCCCGCGGTGGCGAGGCTCGGCGGCGCGTCGCCGTTGATGACCGCGCGCCCGTCCGGCGCGGCGACGATGGTGTCCGACCCTTTCAGCAGTACGACGCCGCCGACGCGGGCGGCGGCGGCGCGCACGGCGGCGACGCGATCCTCGCCCGGCGGCCCGAACACGCGCGAGAACTCGCCGGCGTGCGGCGTCAGCACGGCGGCGCCGCACAGCGCATCCGGCTGGCCGGCGAAGGCGGTGAAGGTGTCCGCGTCGGCGACCACGCTGCGGGCCGCCGCGAGCAGTTGCGGCAGCGCGTCGGCGACGCCCTGTTTGCCCAGCCCGGGACCGCAGACCCAGACGCGGCGGCGCTCGTCCTGCAGCAGCTCGGCGATGCCCGCATCCGAGACGATCGTCCCCGGCTCGCCGGCCCGGTAGATGTCGGCGCCGTGCGCCGCCGCGATGGTCACCAGCCCGGCCCCGGCACGGCGCGCCGCCTCGGCCGCGAGACGGGCCGCCCCGGTCATCTTCGCGCCGCCCAGCACGGTGACGTGGCCGCGCGCGTATTTGTGCCCGGCGGCCTCCGGCGACGGGATGCGCCACAGCGCGGGACCGTTGGCGAAGGTGTCGGCCTGGACTCCGGCCAGCACGGAGGCCGGCAGCCCGATATCCGCCAGCACGCGCTCGCCGCACAGGTCGCGGCCGGGCAGCAGGAAATGCCCCGGCTTGCAGCGGAAGAAGGTCACGGTCAGTTCGGCCTGCGGCGCGTAGCCCCGCACCGCGCCGGTGGCGCCGTCCACCCCGCTCGGCACGTCGACGGCCACCAGCCGGGGCGCGGCCCGCAGCACGTCGGCGACCGCCGGCTCGACGTCGCGCGCCAGCCCCGCGCCGAACACGGCGTCGATCACCAGCTCGGCCCGGGCCGCGGCGTCGGCTCTGAACGCCGCCATCGGCCCGTGCCAGTCGGCGGCGGCCCAGGCGGCATCGGACCCCTCGCGCGGCAGCCCGAGTGCGGCGACGGCGACCGGCCAGCCCTGGTCGGCCAAGAGCCGAGCGGCGACATAGCCGTCGCCGCCGTTATTGCCCGGGCCGCAGAGCACCAGCGTCCGGCACGGCCGCACGCGGGCGCGAACGGCGCGGGCCACGGCGAGCCCGGCATTGGCCATCAGCGTGCGCGACTTTACGCCATGCGCCGGCGAGAGGGCGTCGGCGCGGCCCATCTGCGCCGGGGTGAGCAGTTCGGGGACCATCATGGCGACATCCTAGAGCGGTCTCCCGGGGACCCTATCACCACGTCATGGCCCGCCCCCGGGCTGCGCCGGAGGCGCACCCGAGGACAGCCCCCGGCGGGCCATCCACGCCGTTCTTTCACGCGGCCGGCAAAGGCGTGGATGGTTCGCCTTCGCGGACCATGACGAGACCAAGGTGAGTGCGAGCACACTCAGGCTGAAACCGCTCCAGCCGAGCCGGCTTTGCGGCCGACGGCTGCCTATGCTGCACCGCGTCATGTAGGATCGGAACGGACCGATTCGGGAGCATTAAGGATGGCCGTCATCATTACAGTCGCGCAGCAGAAGGGTGGCGCGGGCAAGACCACGCTGGCGGCGAACCTCGCCGCGGCACTCGCCGAGGACTCGCGCGTGGCGCTGCTGGACATCGACCCGCAGAAGACGCTCTCGCGCTGGCACACGCTGCGCAGCCAGAGCGGCAAGGCGCGCCCGATCGCCTTCAGCGACGCGTCGGGCTGGCGGCTCGGCTCGACCTTGGACCGGATGGAGCGGGAGACCGACATCGTCTTGATCGACAGCCC
This sequence comes from Acidisphaera sp., assembly GCA_035272265.1. Lineage (GTDB taxonomy): Bacteria > Pseudomonadota > Alphaproteobacteria > Acetobacterales > Acetobacteraceae > Acidisphaera. The sequence goes on from DATEQV010000376.1 coordinate 8,249, forward strand.
GCCGCAGGTGGACAGCGACGCGCGCATCGCGGTGCGCAAGGCGGATCTGGTGCTGGTGCCGCTGCAGCCGAGCCCGCCCGACCTGTGGGCCGCCGAGGGCACCTGCAAGCTGGCCCGCGACGAAAAGCGGCCGATCGCGCTGCTGTTCAACCGGGCGACGGCGAAGTCCCGGCTGCGCGAGGGGCTTGCGCAGGAGATCGGCTCGCGCAACCTGCCGCTGCTCGCGGCGTCCCTGGGCAACCGCGCCGGCTTCGCCAACGCCTTCGCCGCCGGCCTCGGCGTGACGGAGGCGTCGCCGAAATCGCTCGCCGCCCAGGAGCTGCGCGCGCTGCTGGCGGAGATCAGGGAGATCATCGGACGATGAACCTTGCGTGGGCCACTGTCGGCTGGGACCTCGTGTTGGCCCTGCACATCCTGTGCGTGGTGCTGTGGGTGGGCGGGATGTTCTTCGCCTACGCCGTGCTGCACCCGGCGCTGGCGGGGCTGGACGGGCCGCCCCGCGTCGCCCTGCAGGGCCGCGTGATGAAGCGGTTCTTCCTGATCGTCTGGCACGCGATGCCGCTGGTGATCCTGAGCGGCTACGGGATGCTGTTCGGCCTGTATGGCGGGTTCGCCGGCGTGGCGTGGCCGATCCACGCGATGAACGGCCTGGGGTTGGTGATGGCCGCGATCTTCGTGGTGCTGTTCACCGGCCCGTGGCGCCGCTTTCGCGTCGCCGTACAGCCCGCGCGCGCTGCGGCCGCCGGCGGAGCGATCCGCCGCCTGATCGGCATCAACCTGCTGCTCGGCGTGCTGACGATCATCGTCGCCTGCCTTGCCCACTGGCCGATCTGAATTAAAGCCGCCATTCCGCTCACCTTTCGCCCACGTCACACCGTCATCGCGAGGCGCGCAGCGGCGTGGCGATCCAGGGCCGCGCGGCAGGCGTTCCTCACGCGGCCCTGGATCGCCACGCCGCCAAGAGGCGGCTCGCGATGACGAGTCGTCATGTACTGCCGCCGATCCGAGCGCAGCCTATCGGACCAGCGTGCCGATCCGGTCGCGGTCCGCCGACCAATAGATGGTACGGATGCGACCGATGACGCTGCGGGCCGGGACGAACCCGACCTCCGGCCTGCGGCTGTCGAGACTGTTGTCGCGATTGTCGCCCAGCACGAACAGGGCGTCCTGCGGGACGTGGAATTCGTCCGTGTCGTCCAGCGGACCGTCGTCGCGCAGCTGGAGGATGGGGATGGTGTACGGCGCGGCGCTGCCGGGCAGCGTTTCCAGGTAGGCTTGGCCCCCGTCTTTCGTTCGCCCGCCCTCGATGGGGTGCCGCTCGACCTCCTGCCCGTTGATGGTGAGCCGCCCGTGCATGAACTGCACGGTCTCGCCGGGCAGGCCGACGACGCGCTTGAGATAAATCGTCGTCCCGTCACGCGGCAGGAGAAAGACGATCACGTCGCCGCGCGACGGCAATCCAGCGCGTGGCCTGACGTCGGCCATCACATAGTCGCCCACCCGCAAGGTCGGCAGCATGCTTCCCGCCGGCACGTTGAACGCCCGCCAGCCGATCGGCGCCGCCTCCACGATGCCGAGGCTGACCGCCATGTAGGCAACGAACGTGAACCACGTGGAGCGGTACCAGGGCCTCGCGGCGGCTCCGCCCGCGCGCCGCGTCCGCACGGCGGCGTCGACAGCGGCCCACACGCGAAAGAGGGTCACGCCGACAAAGATCGCGGCGACCACGCCGACCGCGACCGGGCCGGGATCGACATGCGTGAGGCCGAGCACGACGACTTCCTCAGCGAGCAGGGCGGCCAGGAGGACGACGCCGAGCCGCCACGCCTGCGCATGGACCTGCCCGAGTCCCGGCGCCCAGAGCGAGAGCAACGCGCTCCAGACCGCCCGTCCCCGGCTTCCCCTATGGAACGAGCCGTCCGGCTCCATCACCGACCCTCGAGCGGTTGCCTGGTGAGTGTACGCATCTGGAGTTGACCCGTCATGGCCGGGCTTGGCCCGGCCATCCACGACTTCGGTAGCGCTGGAAAGCAAGAAAGTCGTGGATGGCCGGCACAAGGCCGGCCATGACGGTGGTTGAAGGGCTGCGCGATTCCAGTCAGGCTGGAACCGCTCCAGCAACTACCCGCGCCATCGAGCATCGCGCGCGACGATGCCGGTCAAGACGCGCGCTATGCGGCCTCGGCCGGGGTCAGGTCCATCCGCGCCTCGATGACGTCCTGCTCGTACGGCAGCCGGTGCAGCTCGAAGCCGAGATGGCGGACGAAGGCGAGCATCGGCGCGTTGTCCGCCAGCACCTGGCCGACCACCGAATGGACGCCGTTGTCGCGCGCCCAGTCGATCAGCCCCTGCATCAGGCGGCTGGCAATGCCGCGGCCTTTCATGTCCGGCTGCACGATGACGGCAAACTCGGCGGTGTCCGTGCCCTCGCCCTCGCGCACCAGCCGCGCCGCGCCGACCGTCTCGCCGTTCGCCTCGTTGACCGCGATCAGCGCCATCTCGCGGTCGTAGTCGACCTGCGTCAGCCGGGCCATCTGCTCGGCCGACAGCTCGCGCATCGCGGTGAAGAAGCGGTAGCGGATGTCCTCGGCCGACAGGCGCCGGAAGAACGCGCCGTGCGCCTCGGCGTCCTCCGGGCGGATCGGGCGCATCAGCAACGAGTCGCCGGCCGCGACCCAGCGGCGTTCCAGCTCCGCCGGATAGGGCGCGATCGCCAGCCGGCTCGCACGATCGCCGATCGGGCGCAGACGCATCCACGCATCGGCGGCCGAGACGCCGTCGGCGTCGGCGAACAGCGGATTGATGTCCAGCTCGCCGATCTCGGGAAAATCCACGATCAGCTGGCTGACGCGGACCAGCGCCTCGGCGATGGCGTCCTCGTTCGCCGCTTCGCGGTCGCGCAGCGGGCCGAGCGTGGCGGCGACTGTCGTGCGCCTGATCAGGCCATGCGCGAGCGGCAGGTTCAACGGCGGCAGATCGACCGCGATGTCGTGCAGCACATCCGCCGCGGTGCCGCCGGCGCCGAACGCCAGCACCGGGCCGAACGTGGCGTCCGCGGTCAGCCGGATCAGCAGCTCGCGCGCGCGGCCGACCTGCTTCTGCACCAGGAAACGCGGCTGCTCGCCGTCGCCCGTCAGCCGTCCGAGCCGGGCTCGCAGGACGCGCGCCGCATCCGACACCTCCTCGGGCGTATGCAGGTCGAGCGCGAGCCCGCCGCGCCGCGTGCCCTGCCACAGCGACGTGCGCCGCAGCTTCACCACCACCGGGAACCCGAGCAGCGAGGCGGCATCCGCCGCATCCTCCGGTCCCCAGACGGTGCGGCCGGGCACCGACGGCAGGCCGTAGGCGCCGAGGACGGAAAGCGCCTCGTCCTGCGCCAGAGTGGACCGGCCCTCGGCGCGGACGCCGCGCAGGATACGGCGGACTTCCTCGCGATCGGGCGCGAGCGTCAGTACGGTGGACGGCGGCAGTTCGCGCATCGCCGCGCGGTTGCGTCGGTCCTGCACCAGATGCAGGAACCCGCGCACCGCCGCCTGCGGCGTCGAGAACGCCGGCACGCCCGCGTCGGTGAGCCGGTCGCGATGCACGCTGCCCGTCGTCTCGCCCATCGCGCACACCAGCAGCGGCACCTTCGACGTGGCATGGGCCGCGGCCAGCGCCTCCATCGCGGCGTCGTCGGACGAGCCGCTTGGCGCATGCACCACCAGCACGCCGCCGACCTTCTTGCTGGCGACCAGCATCGAGGCGACCTCGGCAAGCTGGATCGGATTCTCGATGCCCGCGTAAATCAGACCCGACAGGCCCATCATTTCGGTGTCCGGGACGGTCGCCGCCATCGCCTTGGCTTCGGCCTCGTCGAACGCGGCGAGCGGCAGGCCGCAGCGCACGGCCGCATCGGCCGCCAGACGGCCGGGGCCGAGCGCGTTGCCGACGATCGCGATCGTGTCG
>DATEQV010000377.1:0-5492 GCA_035272265.1 Acidisphaera sp.
CCGCCAGATCAACGTCTCGTTCTCGCCGGGTTCGGCGACCAGCATCATCAACACGGTGCACGGCTATCCGACGGCGGTGTCGTTCTTCGACTCGACGGGGCAGCCCTGGCCGATCCAGTGGGACACCAACTCGAACCCGGCTGCGATCACGGAGGGGGCCAATTGCAATGCGCGGACGAACGCCGGCGGCCCCTCGGCGGTGGCGATCGGCTTCTTCATCTGCACGCCCGTGAAGGGCTCGAATGTGCTTGAGATCACTCCGGTCTCGCTCGCCCCGCGTGGCGGTCTGGTGGTGGCGCTCGAGGGTGCGCCGAAGCCGGTCACCTTTCTCTTGATCGCCGGCGGCGGCCGCTACGACGCGAACCTTTCCATCCACGTCGCCGACCGCGGCCCGCACGCGAAGGTCGAAATCGTCACGCAGCCGGACGCGCCGGAGACGGGGGCGGCGTATCTCACTAGCATGCTGCAGGGCGTTCCGCCGGCCGAGGCGGTGCCGCTGTCGGTCGAGGGCGTCTCACCCGACGGCGTGCGCGCCTGGCGGCTGGGCCGCAACGTCTATCTGCGGACGTCGCACGTCCTGTTGTCGCCCGAGTGGACCGCGTCGGAGGCGGAGGGCGGCACGACGGTCTACGCCATCCCGAACACGCCGGTCGTTCTGCTGTCGATCGGCGGTCGCACGGTCTCCGCCTCGCTGAAGGAGGGACCCTGATGTCGATCTCACTGCGGGCGAGCCGGCTGGCGTTTCGTCTGTGGCGACCGCGGCTCAGCGCCGCCGGCCGCGCCGGGCCGCGCCGTCTTTCGGCGATGACTCTCGGCGTCGCTGCGGGTGCTGGCGTTCTGGTGTTCATCGTCCTCGAGCGCCCTGACGTGCTGTCGTCGTCGCGCGACGCGCGCTTGCCGGCGGTGGACCCATTGCCGGGCGGGCTGCACTCTACACCCGAGCAGGACGCGCTGGCGCGCCAGGCGGATACGGCGCATGCGCAGGCGGCGCTGGCACATGGCGTCTCGTTCACGCCGCCATTGGCGGCGAGCATGCCCTATGTGGCGCCGCCGCGCGGCGAGCATATTGCCAGCGCTCCGCCGCCACACCCTGCCTCGCCGGTGCCGCAGCCGCAGTTCGTCGGCCGCACGCCGCTGCCGCGTCCCTCGCCGATCGTGCCGGTCACGGCTTCCGTGCCGGCGCCACCCATGCGCGCCGCGCCGGCGGCTGCGCCGCTCGCGCAGGCGGCATCGCCGGCGTCCAACGCGCAGCCTGTGGACCCGTACAGCAAGCCGATCGGCGACCTGTTCACCGCCTGGGGCGTGCGTCCGCCGCAGACCGATGTGGTGCTGCCGCCCCCGGAGACTCCGTCTGCGCCAGCTGCCGATCCGCCGGCGGAGACTCGCCCGGCGCAGGCGACTCGCACTGCCGCGCATCCGGCGCCGGCCGATCCCGGCGAGGTGTTGATCCCGGCCGGGCGGGGCGTCTATGCGCATCCGGTCCTGGCGGTGAACAGCGACGCGTCGTCTCCGGTGGTGCTGCAGGCTGATACCGGGCCAATCGCTGGTGATCGCATGACCGGCAGCTTTGCGCGGCAGAACGACCGGCTTGTGATCCACGTCAACATCGTCGTGCATGACGGGCAGAGCATCAGCGTGGACGGGCTGGTGATTGCACCCGATACGATGGAGGCGTCGGTCGCCTCCGGTATGGACGAGCACTACGTCTCGCGCATCATCCTGCCGGCCGCCGCGGCCTTCGTGCAGGGCCTTGGGCAGGCGATCGCCACCACATCCAACACCGCCGCCGTCATCTCACCGTTTGGCGGCATCACCACGGCGACGAACCTGAACTTCCAGCAGCAGCTTGGTGTGGCCGCCGGCACGGCGGCGGGTCAGATCGGCTCGGTGTTGCAGCAGCAGGCGCCGAAGGGACCGACGGTGACGCTCGACGCCAATGTCGCGATCGGCGTGATGTTCCTCACGCCAGTGATCCTGCACCACGGATGACCGCTGCATGGCGTGAAGTGACAGTACGCGGTTCGTGCCGTTCGCAGCCGGTGCGGAGATGCTGCGGCGTTGTATGCCGGAGGATCATATGAACATGCACGTGGCTTCCGACTCCATCGTTGCGGAGGAGCCGATGTTGACCGCCCGGCTTCCCGGTGAGTCGGACGAGGACACCGAAGATGTCGAAGGCTCCGAGCCGGAGGAGACAATCCCGGATGGGCGAGGGCCTACGGGAAAAGGCCGACGGGTCAACCGCAAGGTTCTTCTGGCGGGCGTTGCGGTGGTGGCGGTCGTTGCCGGGTTTCTGGCCTCGCCGTACAGCCGCCTGGTCCCGCTTCCCCGGCCCCTGGTACCGCTACCCTGGGTGGCGTCGCCCGCGCGAGCGCCAATGCCACAAGCGGGCGGTGACGCAGCGCCGTTGGCGCCATCGGCGTCGCTGGCGCAGGTCGCGCTTCCGCCGTCGTCAGGTCCAGCTGTGCGCGAGCGATATGTAGGTCAGCCGCCCTCACAGCAGGTCAGCGAAGTGCTCGCCTTGCGCGCAGGCGCGCCGTCATCCACACCATCGTCGGAACGGCCGATCGTGGCCTCTCCCCCTGCACCGCCGCCCGCGCATCCTCCCGCGGCAGCGGCCCCGGCCGCTCCGCCGGCGCCCGGTGCCGATGCTGCCAGCGAGCCGCCACCCGGCTTCGTGCCGCACGAGCCCGGCGCCGGGTCCGTCGAACAGGGCGCGGCACAAGTTTCACTTGTTGTGAGCGCAGGCTCAGCCGGACGGGACACGACAGCAGAATCCGCACCGCCATCGCCGCCAGCTCCGCTCGTTGCGAGCGCGGGTTCGGGGCAAGACGCGACATCGCCGTCGGCAGGGCCGTCGGCTGCCTCCCCTGCCCCAGACCCGTCTTCGACCGCGGCGCCGGTTTTGGCACCGACCCCGACCGGCGACATCACGCGGCACATCATGACGCAGGTGACGGCATCGCTCGACCTCAAACCGTTCGAGCCGCCCGCCGCCCCGGCTGAACCCGCCGCAGCTTCGGCGCCGCCGGCGCCGGCACCGGTACAATCAGTCTCCCCGTCGGCTGCTGCCCGCCCCGCTGAACCGGTGCATGCGCCGACCGTGTCTGAGCCATCGCGTGCATCGGTGGTCTCGGCTCCGGGCGCGTCTTCGCCGTCGTCGCCGTCTGCTGCGGCGAGTGACGCGGCGCAGATCGCAGCTTCACTGCATCCGGCGCCGATGACGCCAGAGGACCAGGTGCCGGTCCTCGAGCTGGTCACGAAGCTGGCGACTATGGTGGCTGATCTGAAGAAAGAGAACGCGCAGATGCGGGCCGATCTCGCCAAGTCGCAGGCGGAGGAAGCGGCACGCGTCGCGGACTGGGAGCGCCGTCTGGCGCTCGCCGAGGCGCGGGGCGCGATGAGGGCGGCTGACGCCGCGGCGTCGACGCCCTTGGTGGTCACGGCCTCCGCTGCCGCGGCCGGCAAGCAGGATTCAGCGCCCTCTAACACAGTGTCGGCTACGTCATCGCCCACGACAGCGGTCGTTCTCGCCGCCGGCGATGCCGGCAAGAAGTATCGTCTGCAGGCCGCCTCGCCCGGTCTCGCGATGCTCGCCCAGATCGACCGTGGCGGCGGCGAGGGCGCGCAGATCCAGGTCGCGGTCGGCGACACCGTACCAGGCTACGGCCGCGTGAAGGCGGTGACGCAACACGGCACGGCGTGGGTGGTGGAGACGGACCACGGACCGATCGAATAGCGGGGACGTTCCGTGCAGGGTCTCGTCAACCTCGCGAGCGACATCGCCGACGGCATCGCCGTACTATTGCCGGCGTTCTGCTACCTCGCGGCGTGGGCCTGCCTTCTGTTTTCCGGCTGGACGCTGTGGACGTGGTCGCAGCCGCACCACCACTATCGGCACAAGCCCTGGGTGCCGTTCATCTCGCTCGTGCTGGCCGGGGTGTTCATTTCTTTTCCGCGCTTTCTGGCCAGGGCGAATGTCAGCGCGGGGACGGGTCTGGCGGTCACGCTAACCGGCTACACGCCGACCCTGCCGGGCAATGCGAGCAACCTGGTGGGCGCAAACCCGCAACAGACCGTGACGAACGTCGTGGCGCTGTTCCAGCACTTCTTTCAGGCGTTCGGCGCGGCGTGCGTGTTCTGGGCGATCATGCGATGGCGCGCGATCGTCAACGGCCGCATCGACGGGTCGCCAACCGCGTGCGCCGTGCAGTTCATCTTCGGGGTGATGTGCATCAACGTCGTCTCGGTCGCCAACGGCGTGCTCTCGTACTTCGAGACGGGGGGCTGACAATGACGCGCGCCGTTCGCAGGACCGTCATTCAGGTTGCCGCCCGAGGGGCTGTTCCCTCGCACTCTGCTCAAGGAGCAACAAGCGTGGCAGGTTCGATCATCGAGGCCGGGCGCGTCGTGCTGCAACGTCTCCCGCGCATCCCGCTGAAGGCCGCCCTCTCGTTCGGCATGGCCGCGACATGTATGTTCGCGGGTCATGCGCTGGCGCAAGGGGCGACGTCGCCGTCGGGCAGCATCGGTGCCCAGCTGAACACGATTTCGTCCGAGGCCATGAACGCCGGCGGGACCGCCGTCAACATGGCCTGCTATCTGGCTGCCGGCGCCTGCTTTGTGATGGGCGCGTGGTCGGGCTGGCAGTCGCGGCATCCGCACAACCGCGAACAGGGGCATCTCGCACGCGCCATCGCCGGCGTGACGCTGTGCGGGCTGTTCGCAGCGGCGCCGAGCTGGATCAACAAAGCGTCGGTCACTGCCTCGGGCGCGGCGCCGGGGATCACCGGCAACTCGCAGATGGTGCAGTTCGGGACGGGTGGCCAATGACCGCAAAACCGACCCGGGCACCGACCGCCGGGCCGGCCTGCGCAAGCGGATCACGTGGAGGCTCGATGATGGCCTTACCGACCTTGTCGGCGTCGGTGGTCAATGGCGATCCCCAGGCGGTCCCGCATGTTGCTACGGTTGCAACGACGCTCTGCAGGGGCTGTCGAGCGCCGCTCGGCGGTTATGCATTCGGCGTCTCAGGAAAAGATCAGCCGGCCGATTGCGCGCTGTGCTGGCTGGCGCGTCATCTCGAACGACCCCGGATCGACGACGAGGCCCGGCTGATCTGGCTGCCGGGGATGAGCCAGGCCGCGCTCAACGTGACGGTCCGGGTCATCCATCTGCGCCGGCGCGCTGCCAGTCTCGGTGTGCGACACGAGGATGTCGAGGACGGTCATCTCCACTTCGCCGAGGCCGGGCTGGCGGCCTACGCGGAGGCCGCGCGCGCTCGCGTCGGGTCGGACAAGCCGAGCGATCTCTGCCGGGCGCTGCTGCGGCTGCCGCCCGATGTCTACCATCGTCGCGGCACTCTGCTGTCCGGTCTGCGCCTGCTGCCGCTCGGCCGGTTCTTCGACGGCGAGGACGACATCTATCCCGAGATCCTCGACGGCTGGCGTGCGGCGCACAGCTGCGTCAGGGCGGCGTGACCGTGTTCGGAG
>DATEQV010000378.1:0-8812 GCA_035272265.1 Acidisphaera sp.
GGGCCGACTCGGCAAATCCGCACGTCCGGGTCTGTGAGGGGTGGGGGCGGCAACGTCCCCACCTACTCGGCATGTCACGCCTGCTCATCGTCATCGGACTTGCGATTGCTGCCGTGGGCGTGCTGTGGCCCTGGCTGACGAGCCTGGGGTTCGGCCGCCTGCCGGGCGACATCGTCATCCAGCGCGGCAACTTCACGTTCTACGCGCCGATCGTCACCTGCATCGTGCTCAGCGTCGTGCTGTCGCTGATTTTCTGGCTGCTGGGCCGATAGAGCACCTGGGCACAACCGGCACGGTGCCCGTCACGCGGTTGTGAAACGGGACGCGATCGAAACAGCTTTACACGCGCGAGCTCTGCCGCTGACGTTCTCGACCCATCCAGCTTGGTTGGCAGCATGACCCTTCCGCCCGGGCCACCGACGCGCCCATCGCCAGTTCGCTCCCTCCTTCGAGGGCTCTGGAAGTGGATCAAAAGAATTTCAGTCGGAAGCGTTCTCGGTTACGTTGTAATCGCTATCGTTTCTGGCATCGCAACAGGTAATTGGCTGCCAGGCGTCACCAGCCTTCAGCACTTGGGTGCCGTCCAACTATTTAGATACGACATTAATGCGCCCGAGAAACTTAGGCTCAACGAAGCGGGAACGGTGTCCGTCATCGGATACTACGCCGACGGCACTCCCGAGCCGACGGACAGCATCTTGTGCAAAGCTGACGTGGCGCCGGCAGTCAACGGCGTCAGCATCTCGGACAAATGTGCCGCCATCGTTACGATCGTGAACGATGCATCGAATTTCGCCAAAAGCAGTGCGCCCGTTGCACTGACCATCACGGTCCATGCCCGGCGGCGCTATGCGTGGTTCAACAGCCCGGTCAGCGTGTCGAAGACGATTTCGCTGCTCGACGAGGCCCAGCCCGAAATCACCGCGATCGACGCGCCGCAGGACGACAGCGGCGTCACCGTCCTGATCGGGGGCATCGCCCACTTTCGCGTCGACTTCAAGGCAGGAAAGCCGCCGTCCGATATACGCTGCCAATGGTACCAGGACGGGTCCGCTGCGAACCCGTTCTCGCCCAGCGAGGCCTGCAACGACGTCACGTTTGCAGCGCCCAAGACCGCGATCCGAACCACGCCGAGCACGGTCAACATCGGGGTTAACGTGACCGATCAATATGGCCACGCGATCGGCAGCGCCACGGCGACCGTCAACCTGCATCTCCCGCGGGCCAATTTTACGGCACTTGTGGTCGATACCAGCAGTCGCATGCAGGGCCGCGACTTCGATGCCGCTGCTTCACGGATCAACCGGGAGATCAGCAGCCTGGCACTCGACGGCGGCTGGCTGTCGCTGACCTCGTTCGGCGGTGAGACAGACCCAAACGTCGCCTGCTCGCCCGCAGGGGTTCATCAGTTGTACAAGCTGGCTCCGTTCAGCGCGTCAGAGGCGGAGGCGAGCGCAAAGAACGTGACGGTCGGGGCGGGTCAATGGGCGCCGCTGAAGCTCGCCATCGAGATCGCCGCAAGCCAGTTCGCCCAACCGCCTTTGCTGGACCGTGCCAACTATCCTGACAATCTGTTCTACTTCATCGTCTTGACTGGCGGGGGCGACACCTGCAACCGCATGCCGTTCAGGTTAGTCTTTCAAGCGATGCGCGCCGCGCTGCCGGAAGGCGAGCTCCGGCGAGTCTACTTCGATTCCGAACTGCTGGCCGCCGTCATCGCGACGGCCCTCTCGCCGGAACAAAGCGCCGCGATTCGCCAGGACCCGGCCTATAAGGAGGACAATGAAGCGGTCCTGTTTGCGCCGCGAGGCCCCGAGGAGCTGACCCAGATCCTCGACGACCTGACGATCCTGGCCGATCTGAAGCAGCCGCGCGAAAGACGCGTTCGTGCATGCAAGACCCTAGGCACGCTCGTGTCTAAGGACGACGAGCATGCCGTGTCCGTTATCACCCGCCACTGCAGCGTGGTGGCCCAGCGTTGATGCCGTAGCGGGCAGGGACCGCCAGATACGGGGAGAGGCGCGTTCGGCTCAGCTCATCCAGGGCGGCGTCGGCAGGCCCTTCTCGCGCAGGAACTCGGGATTGAACAGCTTCGACTGATAGCGTCCGGCACCATCGCACAGGATCGTCACGACCGTGTGTCCCGGGCCGAGGTCGCGCGCCACACGGATCGCGGCGGCGACGTTCAGGCCGGCCGAGCCGCCGACCGCGAGACCTTCGTCGATCATCAGGTCGAACACCTGCTGCAGCATTTCGGCATCGTCGATCTTCAGGGCGTCGTCGATCGGCGCGCCGTCGAGATTGCCGGGCACACGCGACTGGCCGATGCCCTCGGTGATCGACGAGCCCTCGACGGTCAGGTCGTTCGACTTCACCCAGCCGGCCAACCCGCTGCCGGGCGGATCGGCGAGCACGATCCGCACCGCCGGCTTGCGCTCCTTCAGCGCCATCCCGACGCCTGCGAGCGTGCCGCCGGTGCCGCAGGAGCAGGTGAAGGCGTCGACGCGCCCCTCGGTCTGCGTCCAGATCTCCGGGCCCGTGGTGCGATAGTGGCCGTCGCGGTTGGCGGTGTTGTCGAACTGGTTGGCCCACACCGCGCCCAGCTCCTCGGCGAGCCGGCGCGAGACGTGCACGTAGTTGCCAGGGTCGCGATAGGGCTTGGCCGGGATCGCACGCAGGTCGGCGCCGATCATGCGCAGGAAGTCGAGCTTCTCGCGGCTCTGCGTCTCCGGCACCACGATGATGCTGCGATAGCCGCGCGAGTTGCCGACCAGGGTAAGGCCGATGCCGGTGTTGCCGGCGGTGCCCTCCACGATCGTGCCACCGGGCTTGAGCGTGCCGTCGCGCTCGGCCGCCTCGATGATCGCCAGCGCCGCGCGGTCCTTCACCGAGCCGCCCGGGTTCATGAACTCGGCCTTGCCGAGGATGGTGCAGCCGGTGGCCTCGCTGGCGCGGCGCAGCCGGATGAGCGGCGTGTTGCCGATCGCGGCGGCGAGGTCGGCGGCGGTCATGCTCGCGTGCGGCGAGGCGGCGGGCTGCGTGGCGCTTGTCATGTCGGTCCTGGGCTCCGATCCTGCGGCTTGAAGCCACGCCGTGCCGGTGCAATGGCGGCGGCAGCATGGGAGGTTGCGAGATGGTCGAGAATGTGCCGCCGGCGCAGGTCTGGAAAGCCCTGAACGAGGATCCGCAAGCGCAGCTGGTCGACGTGCGGACGGAGCCGGAATGGGCCTATGTCGGGCTGCCGGACCTGTCGGCGGCCGGCAAGAAGCCGCTGCTGATCTCGTGGCAGATCTTTCCGACGATGCAGCTCAACGCGGCTTTCGTCGGGCAGATGCGCGATGCCGGGCTGGACGAGGCGCACCGCATCTTCTTCCTCTGCCGCAGCGGCGTGCGCAGCCTCGCCGCGGCACGCGCGGCGATCGAGGCGGGGTTCCCATCCGCCTTCAACATCGCCGACGGGTTCGAAGGGCCGCCGAACGAGCACGGCCATCGCGGCACTGTGTCGGGGTGGAAGGCGGACAAGCTGCCCTGGCGGCGGCGTTGATCCGGCGCGGCCCCCAAGCGGGCGCGTGAGCGTGTTCGCCCGAACGCGGAGCATGCCGGACGGGTCGCGCGACCAGGCGTCCGGCCCGGCCGCCAACGTGCTGCCGGACTTCACGGGCCACCCCTATGTGATGGTGCTCGACCGGCTGCATCAGGTGCTGCAGCCGAAGACGTATCTGGAGATCGGCACGTTCGCCGGCGTCAGCCTCGCGCTGTCGCGTTGCGCGGCGATCGCCGTCGATCCGGAGTTCAAGATCAGCGATCCGCAGATCGTGGCGAAGGCGATCGACCGGCCGTCGCTGATGCTGTTCCAGACGACCAGCGACGTCTTCTTCGCCGAGCATGATCCCATGCGGCTGTTCGGCCGGCCGGTCGACTTCGCCTTCCTCGACGGCATGCACCGGTGCGAGTTCCTGCTGCGCGATTTCATGAATACGGAGCGCCACTGCCGGTCCAACTCGGTCGTCGCGCTGCACGACTGCCTGCCGCCGGAGGAGGCGATCGCGACGCGGATCAAGGGCGAGATCCCGGTGTCCTCACCCGAGCGCGAGCCGTGGTGGACCGGCGATGTGTGGCGCACGGCGCTGTACCTCAAGCGGCACCGGCCGGACCTGGACATCGTGTGCCTCGACGCGCCGGACACCGGGCTCGTGCTGATCACGAACCTCGACCCGGCGTTCCACACCAGGGGCTGGAATTATCACCAGGCGGTGCGGACGATGCTGGAGTGGGAGCTGCGCGACATCGGATTGCGCGCGCTGTTCGCCGAGCTGGGCGTCGAGTCGACCGACACCCTGCTGCATCACCACCAGATCACGGCGCGCTACTGGCTGTGAGGGTGCGCCGGCCGGTCTCGGCGATCTCCGGCGCCGACGGCGGGTAGAGCACCTGCAGCACGACCATCCACGGATAGCGCGTGTCCAGCACGGTGCCGTCCGGTGTGGCCAGCATGCCCTGCGGCGTGACCGGGATGTGTTTCATCGTCACCGCGTCGTCCACGTTCCCGCCGAGAACGGAGAGCTGGCCGGGGTCGATCTTGACCACGATGTCGCAATGCGCGGGGAACGAGGCGCTGGTCGGCAGGTCGTCGTATTTCAGGTTCGCCGAGGGTCCGCGACCGGTGCAGATCAGGTCACCGAGCTGCGGCGCGTAGGCCGAGGGCCGCTGGGCGCGGATCACGTAGCCCGTCGTGGTGCCATCCGCCATCTGCTTGGCGATGTTGATGTAGGTCGCGTGGTTCTTCGAATACGGAAAGCCGTCGCCGGCGCCGGCGATCCGCATGACGTAAGATACGAAGGCGGCCGACCACGCATAGTAGCCGTCCTGGTCGGCGGGGAAGACGGCGCCCCACTCGTCGTGCTTGCCGGTCCAGGCGGCTTCCTTCTCGTTTGGATCGAGCCCCGTCCACCAGTATTCGGCGACGCGCTGCCAGTAGCCTTCCTGCCGTTCCGGCTTGTCCTGCGGCAGCGGCGGCGGCCTCGTGTCCGGCGGTTCGTCATCCACCGGCTGGCCGAACAGCCGCCATTCGCGCAGCGCGATCGCGACTACCGCCTCGCGCCGCAACGGCTCGAACGGCTTTTTCGCGAAGGGCGGCACCTGTGCGCCGCTCGGCACGTGGTAGGCGGGCGTGGGAGTCGTTGCCGCGCAGGCGCACAGAATCAAGGCCAGCGCGAGGACGAGCAACGCCCTCACGCGCGGCAGGCCGCTGATCCCGGGGACGGTCGCCGGGATGGTCACAGGTCGATCCAGAACACGCGCTTTGCTGTGCCCTCGTGTTGCTCGCCGGGCGCTTCGATACCGCCATTCGCTTCGATCACGCGAGCGGATACCGGGTTGCCATCATCACAGGTGAGTTTGACGCGCGCCACGCCGAGTGCCTGGATCATCGGCAGGAACAGCCCGAGCGCCCGGGTCGCGATCCCTTTGCCGCGCCGCCACGGCACCACGTTGTAGCCCACATGGCCCGAGACGTGTTCGGGCAGATCCTCGGTGTCGGGGAGGTGGCGGAAGTTGATGTTGCCGCAGAACCCGTCGTCCCAGATCCAGCGGATCAGTCCCGGCAGGCGCTCGGCCAGCGATCCGTCGGCAAGCACGATCGTCCCGGTGCTGGTGCGCTGGTGGTGCAGATAGACGTCCGGGTCAGCGCGGATCTCGGCCAGTTCGATCGCACTGGTGTCGCGCCCGGAGTTCGGCGACCAGCCGCGCCCGAGTGCGACCACGTAGTCGGCGAGCATGCGGTCGTCAGGCTGGCGCAGTTCCATCGCGCCGCTCCGGGTAGAGCGTCGTCAGCCCGCCTTCGCTCGCGTCGCAGCGGCCGCGCTCGGTGATCAGGCCGGTGACGAGGCGCGCGGGTGTGACGTCGAAGGCCGGGTTGGCGGCCGGACTGTCGGTCGGCACCACGCGCACGGCCGCGATGCTGCCGTCGAGCGCGCGACCGCTGATCGTCGTGACCTCGGTCGCGGGCCGCTCCTCGATCGGGATTTCGGCCACGCCGTCGCGCACCGTCCAGTCGATGGTCGAGGACGGCAGCGCCACCCAGAACGGTACGCCGTTGTCGCGCGCGGCGAGCGCCTTGAGGTAGGTGCCGATCTTGTTGGCGACGTCGCCCTGGCGCGTGACGCGGTCGGCGCCGACGATCACCAGATCGACGCGGCCGTGCTGCATCATGTGGCCGCCGGCGTTGTCGGACAGCACGGTGTGCGGGACGCCGTGGCGCCCGAGTTCCCACGCCGTCAGCGACGCGCCCTGGTTGCGCGGCCGGGTTTCGTCGACCCACATGTGCAGAGCCACGCCCGCATCGAACGCGGTGTAGATCGGCGCGAGCGCTGTGCCGACATCGACTGTCGCCAGCCAGCCGGCGTTGCAGTGGGTCAGCACGTTCACCGGCTGCTCCGGGTGCGTTCGGGCCGCCGTCTCGATCAGCTTGGCGCCGTGGCGGCCGATCGCGCGGCAGGTCTCGACGTCCTCGTCGGCGATCAGGCGCGCTTCGTCGTAGGCGGCGGCGACGCGCTCGGCCGGCAGCGTGTTGCGCAGCCGGGTCAGCATGCGCTCCAACGCCCAGCGCAGGTTCACCGCGGTCGGGCGCGTGTCGCCGAGCCGTTCGGCTGCGCGCTCCATCGCAGCGATGGACGGGTCGGCGCGCAGCGCGAGACAGAGGCCGTACGCGGCGGTGGCGCCGATCAGCGGCGCGCCGCGCACCTGCATGGAGCGGATCGCGTGCGCCGCCTCGTCGAGCGTGGTCAGGCGCAGGATCACGAACTCCCACGGCAGCCGCGTCTGGTCGATGATGCGCACCGACCAACGGTCCTGCTCGTCGACCCAGATGCTGCGATACGGGGTGCCGTCGACCTTCACTGCATCCTCTCGTTGCCGCCGCCGTCGCCGGCGTGTTCAGATGCGCTGGTGTAGCACGCAGACCAGCGTGAACAGCCGGCGCGCGGTCTCGAAATCCATGGCGACCTTGCCGTTCAGGCGCTCGCGCATGAGCTCGGCGCCCTCGTTGTGCAGCCCCCGGCGGCCCATGTCGATCGCCTGGATGCGGGCCTCGCGACCTTCTTCGACCGCCTTGACGTGGCTCTCGACCAGCAGCTGGTAATCCTTGATGAGCGCGCGGAACGGGCCGAGCGCGAGCAGGATGCCGGTGAGCGGTTGGTCCTGCGCGTCGCGGATGTCGAAGGCCAAGCGGCCTTCCTGGATCGACAGGCGCAGCACGTATGGGCCATCGGCGCCCGGCTTGCCGTCGTAGCGCTCGCCGACGAGGGCGAAGCTGTTGTCGTGCTCGAGGTCGGCGACGGCCTGCGCGCGGTCCGCTTCCAGGATCGGGGAAAGCCTGGTCAGCGCCTCGCCTTCGAGCACGACACGAGCCAGCCGGCCCGGATCAGTCATCCGTGTCCGACTTGACGAGGCCGAGCTTGAGCATGAGCCCGACCGTGCCGCCCTTGATCGGCCGGAGCAAGAGCAGCGACAGCGCCAGCGTGAGCGGCAGGAAGATCGCGGCCATCGTCCACACCGGGGGCGTCCAGGCGCGATCGGTCAGGAACATCAGCGGCACGATGATGTGGCCGACGAGGAGGACGGTGAAATACGGCGGCGCGTCGTCCGCCCGCGCGAGCCCGAGCGGCGCCCCGCAATTCGTGCAGACCGGGGTTACGCGCAGATAGCCCTGGAATAGGTGCGTCTTGCCGCAGCTCGGGCAGCGATTGGCGAGGCCGCGGCCGACGGCGGTGAGCAGCGGCGGCAGCGGCGAGGCGGCGAACGATGTGGCGGTGCGGCTGGGTTGCCAGCGGATGGGTGTCGGCACGTCGGGGGGCATGGACGGATCCTTGGCGATGCCGGAATGCGGCATGCCTCGGGTGTTTAGGTGAACCGCCGTGACGCCTGGATCAACCCCTCCGCTTTGCCCCGATTGCGCGGCTGCCCGCAAACCGGGATAGAGGCGCAGGAATGCTTTATCCGACCGCTCCGATGCCGCGGGATGTTCCCGCCCTTCCCGGCGACGTGGCCGGGTATTTCGCCAACACCGGCGGGCTGAACAACCAGAAGCTCGCGTTGCTGGGCGTGTTCCTGGACGGGATCGCGACGAGCCGGCCGATCGTGCTGCCGTATTTCACCGTCCTCGGCGGCCCGCCCGAGGGCGGACGGCTGATCAGGCTGTTCGATCTGTACGAGCAGGCGCCGCTGCTGCACCTTGCCGACGCGTGCGGCCTGCGGGTCGTGCAGGCCGAGCCGATCGGCGGGTCCGACGGCTGGGACCATTTCCGCGCTGGCTCCGACTACTTCGGCAACCTGGGCCGTACCGGGACGCCACGGCCGAACGACTTCGGCTTCGTCTTCCTGCGCTCGCTGGTGCCGCGGCTGCGTTCGAGCCCGCTGTCGACCGAACTGGCCGAGCATGTGTTCGGCCAGCGTGGGGTGCGCGTCGTCGCACAGCTGCGCATCGAGTCCGACTGGGTCAGCTTTGCCCAGGAAACCTTGGACGGGTTCGGCGACACGTCAGCCGATCACGCGCCTTCGGCCGTTGCGATCCTGGGCAAGATCCATGCGACGCTGCCGGATACCGGCCGGGCGATCTACGTGACCGTCAACGAGGACGACATGCCGGCGCCGAAGGAGACCATCCGCGCCGACGTACAGCGGCTGTTCGGCATCGAGCTGATCTGGAAATCCGACGTGATCGCGCCGGTGTACATGGACGCGCTGAACCGCACCGACCTTGCCGTGCTCGACTTCGAGATGGCGCTGCGGGCCGAGTGTTTCGTCGGCACCAGCA
>DATEQV010000379.1:0-12572 GCA_035272265.1 Acidisphaera sp.
CGCTGCCGCCGGAGAACGAAGCGCCCGCCTGCGGCCGCGACCGCCACTACCGGCTCGAGATCGCCTACGACGCGTTCTGCGAGCACTGCCCGCCGCCGCGCACGCTGTTCCGCGCCGACCCCGCACGCCGCGACCTCACCTCGTGGTGCGAGCGGATGACACGTTGGACCCAACGCCGCCGGCCGCGCTGCCACCACTGCGAGCGAGCCCGCAGCCTCTATCTCGCCGCCCGCGACACCGGCGACTGGAAGGCCGAGGTCGCGCTCTACAAGCTCGCCCGCCGCGGCGCGGTGCGCCTGCTCGCCGAGCGGCGGCAGTACCCGAGCAGCGACGGCAGTTCTGGGCCCGCCACCGCGAACACGTCGCCCGCAACGGCCCGGAACCCATGCCGCCGCAGTTCGAGCCCGAGCTATGGCCGATGATCGCCCATCGCGGCTCGCACGAATCCTGGCACCACCGCGACCGCCGCGCGGTCGAGCGCGGCCTCGTGCGCGCCCACGCCCGCCATCTCCGCCGCGAGACCCAGCGCCGCCGCGAACGTCTGCGCGACCTCGAAGCCGCCGTAGGGTGCAAAAGCGCGCAGCGCGCATTGCACCAGACTGACGTCGACGACGCCACTTCAGCGCCGCCGCCCGAGCCCCGTCATTGCGAGGATCCCGGCGCAGCCGGGGTCCGTGGCAATCCAGGGCCGCGCGACAGACGTATGCGACGCGGCCCTGGATCGCCACGCCGCCAAACGGCGGCTCGCGATGACGACGGTCGCGAGACCGGGCTCTCGGAGCCGACGGCCGACGCCGCGCCTGCACCCGACGCGCCCGCGCAGCCGCCGGGCAGCGACGGCGACAAGCCGGCACAAGCGCGCGTGTCGCTGCGCCCGCCCCCGGCCGATCCCACCATCAAGATCGGCGCCGCGCGGTCAGCGATTCCGCAGCCCCTGCGCGACGCCGGCGCGACCCGGCAAGTGCAAAACCACCCGTCTGGCGCGGCATCCGTCCCGAGCGGGCAGGCCGGCACGCTCGCCCGCGACGCGGCCGACCGCTCAGTTCCCGCCGACCTCGATCCTGACGCGCCGCGCCTCCAGCGGGTCGGCCATGAAGCTGGTCGGCCCCACGCCGGTGAGCGTGATGCGCTTGGCGTCCACGCCGTCGGCGACGAGCTCATCGGCGACGACCTGCGCGCGCAGCTGCGACAGCAGCTTGTTGGCCTCGGCGCTGCCCACGGTGCTGGCGAAGCCGGTCACCCGGACGGGCGCGTTGCTCAGTTTGGCGGCGGCGGCGGCGGCGACGACGGTGTCATGCGCCGGCTGATCGATCAGCGCCGACCACGAGGTGAAGAACACGATGAAAGGCCCCGCGTCCGCTGCCCGGGCGGGCGCGAAGACGATGGCGGTGAGCAACAGCACAGTGACCGAAAGCGTCCGGCGCATGATTGAACCCCTGTTGTCGTCGTGGATCGGGCATCAGCCACTCTCGCGCCCGGACAGGCTGGTGTCGTAAATGTAATGGTCTTGCGGCGTCAATAGACGGCGTCCGCTTCGTCGACAGAGCAAGCGACACACCGCGGCGATTCCGCTACACTCCGCCCGCGCCACCACCAAGGATGCGGCCGCGATGCTGTCGAAGTTCGAACGCTACAAGCTGACCTTCGGACCCACGCCGATCGAACACCTGTCCCGCCTGACCGCGCATCTGGGCGGCGACGTCGAGATCTTCGCCAAGCGGGAGGACTGCAACTCCGGCCTCGCCTTCGGCGGCAACAAGCTGCGCAAGCTCGAATACATCGTGCCCGATGCCATCGCGAGCAACGCCGACACGCTGGTCTCGATCGGCGGCGTGCAGTCCAACCACACGCGGATGGTCGCGGCGGTGGCGGCGAAGCTCGGGATGAAGTGCCGGCTGATCCAGGAAAGCTGGGTGCCGCACGAGGACGCGGTCTACGACCGCGTCGGCAACATCCTGCTGTCGCGCCTCATGGGGGCCGAGATCCAGCTGGTCGACGAAGGCTTCGACATCGGCATCCGCGAGAGCTGGAAAGCGGCGCTGGAGGACGTGCGGGCGAAAGGCGGCAAGCCCTACGCCATCCCGGCCGGCGCGTCGGTGCACAAGTTCGGCGGCCTCGGCTATGTCGGATTCGCCGAGGAGGTGCGCGCGCAGGAGGCCGAGATGGGCCTGCGGTTCGACTTCATCGTGGTGTGCTCGGTCACCGGCTCGACGCAGGCCGGGATGGTGGTGGGCTTTGCCGCGGACGGCCGCGCGCGCCACGTCATCGGCATCGACGGCTCGGGCACGCCGGCGCAGACGCACGCACAGGTGCTGGACATCGCGCAGAAGACGTCGGAGCTGGTTTCAGGTGAACCCATCACGGCCGACGACGTCGTGCTGCTGGAGGACTACGCCTATCCCGCCTACGGCATTCCGTCGAAGGAAACGATCGAGGCGATCCGGCTGTCCGCCCGGCTGGAGGGCATGATCACCGACCCGGTCTACGAGGGAAAGTCGATGCAGGGGATGATCGACCTCGTCCGCAAGGGCTTCTTCCCGAAGGGATCGAAGGTGCTATACGCCCATCTCGGCGGCGCGCCCGCGCTGAACGGCTACAGCTACACGTTCCGCAACGGGTGACGCCGCGCCGCTTCGGTCACCCCAGCAGCGAGACCTCGCCACTCCCGAGGTCGTAATACGCGGCCTCCACGCTGAGCTGGCCCTTCTTGATCGCCTCGGCCAGCACCGGCGAGGAATGGCGCAACAGCGCCGCCTGGATCTGCGCGTTCGCCTTGATCGCCGCCACCAGGTCGCCGTGCCCGCGTTCGACGGCGGGACGCAGCGAGCGGTAAGCAACCGCAGCCGAGCCCGTGTCCCGCGTGCGTCATCCGAGCCTCCGGTCGGCGGGCCCGCAACGTCAGGACAAAGGCAGTTCAGTCCGCCTTGCGCGCGGCGCTCACCGCGCTCTCCAGCTCCGCCATCGACACCGCGCCGGGCACCATCTGCTTGCCGATCACCATCGCCGGCGTGCCCTCGATGCCGAGGTCGTGGGCGAGCGCCAGGTTGGCGTCGATGCGCTTCTGGATCGCCGGGTCGTCCATGTCGTGCGCGAGACGGACCGGGTCGATCCCCAGGGCAGGCGCCATCGCGCGGATGCTCTCCACCGTTGGCGGCTGCGGATCGCGCATCAGCTCCGCCCGCAGCTGCAGGTATTTGCCCTGCCGCTGCGCGGCCAGCAGCGCCTTGGCGCCGGTCACGCTCGCCGGGCCGAGGATCGGCAGGTCCTTGTAGACCAACCGGATGCCATGGTCCTTCGTCAGCAGCTGCTCCATCGCCGGCTCGAAGCGGCGGCAATACGGGCAGCGGACGTCGAAGAACTCCACGATCGTCACGTTTCCGGCCGGATTGCCGGCGACCGGGTCGCCCGGTGTCACGAGGTCCCCCTTGTGCCCGGCGATCGCCGCCTCGCTCGCCGCCTGCTCGCGCTGCTCCTGGTCGGCCTGCATCGCGGTGACCGCGTCGCGCAGGATCGACGGATCCTGCTTCAGCGCCTCGCGCATGATCCGCACGATCTCGGCGCGCTGCGCCGGGGTGAACACGTCGTCGGCCGCAGCCACGCGAGGCGGCAGCAGGATGGCGGGCGCCAGCAGCAGGACGCTGGCAAGCACGCGGAAACTCATGCAGCGGCGCATGGACGCTCCGATCACAGGGAGATGGCGGCCGCGCGCCCCGTTGCCGGGGGTGCGGAAGGCGTCTATGGCACGCAGCCTCACCTGAACCAAGCACGGGCGGCCTGTGCCGGCCCGGCCCCGACGCACCGAGGAAGACGCCGCACCGTGCCAAGCATGCCACTCGTTTCGCGCACGGCACGCGCGCGCCTCGCCCGCGGCGCCTGTGCGGCTCTGCTGCTGGCCACCGGCGGTTGCGACACGATCAACTCGCTGACCAAGCCGATCTTCGGCGGGGCGCCGCCGGTCGGACAGGTCGGCCATGTCACCGGGTTCCTGGGCGGGGTGGTGGCCGACGAGCCGCGGGCCGCGCTGGTCGGGCGCACCGTGCTGTCGGAGGGGGCCAACGCGGCCGACGCGGCGACGGCGGTGGGCTTCGCGCTGGCGGTCACGCTGCCCTCGCGCGCCGGCCTGGGCGGCGGCGGGGCGTGCCTCGCCTACAGCCCTGGCAAGGACAGCATCAACGGCGGCGTGCCGGAGGCGATCGTGTTCGTCCCGCCGGCGTCCGAGGCGGCCGGAGGGGACCGGCCGGCGGCGCTGCCGACGTTGGCGCGCGGGCTGTTCGCGCTGCAGGCCCGCTATGGGCGGCGGCCGTTCGACGCGATGGTCACGCCGGCCGAGCAGCTCGCGCGGTTCGGCGTGCAGGCGTCGCGGGCGCTGGTGCGCGACCTGGACGTGGTGGCGCGGCCGCTGATGGCCGACCCCAACGCGGCCGCCGTGTTCGCGCCGGGCGGCCAGATGCTGACCGAAGGCGCGCGGCTGATCCAGCCCGACCTCGGCGCGACGCTTGCGCAGCTCCGGGTGGCCGGGGTGGGCGACATGTATATCGGCGCGCTCGCCCGCCGCGTGGCGGACGGGTCACGGCTGGCGGGGGGTCCGATCACCGTCGATCAGCTGCGCACCACGCTGCCGCGCGTGCTGCCGCCGGTAACGATCCCGAGCGGGCGGGACGAGATCAGCTTCCTGCCGCCGCCCGCCGATGGCGGCGTGGCGGCGGCGGCGGCCTATCAGGTGCTGGCGCGCACGCCCTCGGCGGCGGTGGAGGCGGAGGCGCGCTCGCTGGCCGTGCTGGCGCAGCTGCGGCAGGCCGGCGGCGATCCGCTGGCGATGCTGCGGGCGGAGCTGCCGCCCGCCGGGGGGATGGGGCCGTTCCCGGCCTCGACGACCTTCGCCACGCTGGACCGCGACGGCAACGCGGTGGTCTGTGCGCTGACGATGAACAACCTGTTCGGCACCGGGCGGATGGTGCCCGGCATGGGCTTCCTGCTCGCCGCCTCGCCGGCGCGGATCACCCCGCCGATGCTGGCGGCGGCGCTCGCCTGGAACGAGCACATCCAGGGCTTCCGGGCGGAGACCGGCGGGTCGGGACAGGAGGCCGCGGGCCTCGCCGCCGGGTTCGCCATGGCGGCGACGTTGCAGACGAACCAGCCGCTGCCGGTGCCGCCGCCCGATCCGGGGCGGGCGAACGTGATCGCGTGCAGCCGCTATCTGCCCGACGCGAAGGGCTCCTGCGGCTGGGCCACCGATCCGCGCGGCTCCGGCCTGGCGGTCGGCGCCGAGTAGCGGGATGGCGCTTAAGGTCGGCAAGGGCGCGCTGGCGCCGCCATTCCTAGTGATGGACGTCATCGCCGCCGCCAACGCGCAACAGGCCGCCGCCCCGTCGGGCGCGCCGCACGTGATCCGCATGGAGGTCGGCCAGCCCGGCACCGGCGCGCCGGAGGGCGCGCGCGAGGCGGTGATGGCCGCGCTGCGGAGCGGCGATCCGATGGGCTACACCGAGGCGTTGGGCCGCGCCTCGCTGCGCGCCCGCATCGCCGCGCACTATCGCGACTGGTACGGCCTGGATGTGCCGCTGGGGCGCATCGCCGTGACCACGGGCGCGTCGGGCGCCTTCCCGCTGGCGTTCCTGGCGGCGTTCGACCGCGGCGACCGGGTGGCGCTCGCCGCGCCGTACTACCCGCCCTACGTCAACATCCTGACCGCGCTAGGGATAGAGCCGGTGATCCTGCCGGCGACGGCGGCGACGCGGTTCCAGCCGACGCCCGCACTGCTGGACGCGCTCGATCCCACGCCTGACGGGCTGATCGTCGCCAGCCCCTGCAATCCCGCCGGCACGATGCTGCACCCGGACGAACTCGCCGCACTCGCCGCGTGGTGCGACTCGCACGGCGTGCGGCTGGTCAGCGACGAGATCTACCACGGCCTGCACTACGACAGCCCGATCGCGACGGCCGCGCAGTATCCGGGCGCGATCGTGGTCAACAGCTTTTCCAAGTATTTCTCGATGACCGGCTGGCGCGTGGGCTGGATGGTGTTGCCCGACGACCTCGTGCGGCCGGCCGAATGCCTGGCGCAGAATTTCTTCATCAGCGCGCCGCACGTCTCGCAGATCGCCGCCGAGGCCGCATTCGATTGCCACGAGGAGCTGCAGGCCAACGTCGCGCGTTACCGCCGCTCGCGCGCGCATCTGCTGCAGGCGCTGCCGCGTGGCGGCTTCCCCGACCTCAGCCCGGCCGAGGGCGCGTTCTACCTGTACGCCGACGTGACCACGCGAACCAACGACAGCCTGGCGTTCTGCGCGCGGATGCTGGCGGAGGCCGGTGTGGCCGCCTCGGCGGGCGTGGATTTCGACCGCGCGCGCGGCAACCGCTTCGTCCGCTTCAGCTATTGCGGACCCGAAGCGGACATGCGCGCGGCGACCGACCGGCTCGCGCGCTGGCGCTGACGCCCTGTTGTTCATCGCAGGCAAGCTGGTGTGGCTGCTCGCGCGCCCGAGCGTGCTGCTGCTGTTGTGCGTCATCATCGGCCTGGCGGTGCGGCGGCTGCGGCCGCTCGCGGAGTTCGGCGCGGCCGCCTACGCGGTGATCCTGATCGTGCCGGTCGAGCAGGTGGTGCTGCGACCGCTGGAGGACCGCTTCCCCCGCCCTGCCCCGCCGTCCCGCGTCGACGGCATCCTGGTGCTCGGCGGCGCGGTGGACGAGGTGGTGACGGCCGACCGCGGCATCCCGTCACTGAACGACGCGGCCGAGCGGATGACCGAAGCGGTGGCGCTGTCGCAGCGCTACCCCTCGGCCCGCATCGTGTTCAGCGGCGGATCGGGGCGGCTGATCCCGGAGCGGGCGACGGAGTCCGATGCCGCGCGGCTGCTGTTCATCGAGCTGGGCGTGGATTCGACCCGGATGACGTTCGAGGCGGGATCGGGCAACACGTGGGAGAACGCCGTGCTGACCCAGCAGGCGGTGCATCCGGCGCCCGGGTCGGTGTGGCTGCTGGTGACCTCGGCCGCGCACATGCCGCGCGCCGTCGGCGTGTTCCGCCGCCTCGGCTGGCCGGTCGTGGCATGGCCGGTCGGCTACAAGACCGCGCGCGCGCCGAGCGCGTGGTTCGACGCCACCCTGCCCGAGCGCCTGGGGCGCATCGACTGGGGGGTGCACGAGTGGGTCGGGCTGATCATGTATCGGCTGCTGGACCGGACCGATGCGCTGTTTCCGGGACCGGCGCAGCCAAAGGAGAGCGGGTGAGATGGCGGACGTGACGACCAACGAGGTGTTCCTGCGTGACTACACGCCGCCGGCGTTCCTGATCGACACGGTCGACCTGCACTTCACGCTTGAAGAGGCGCGCACGATCGTTCGCAGCACGATCCGCCTGCGGCGCAACCGGCCGGGCGATCTGGTGCTGGACGGCGAGGCGCTGACGCTGCTGTCGATCGCCGTCGACGGCAGGGAGCTGGCGGCGGACCGCTACAGCATCACCGACAAGCAGATGGTCCTGCGCGGCGTGGCGGACGCGTTCACGCTGACGACCGAGGTGGCGATCGCGCCGAAGGACAACACGCTGCTGTCTGGGTTGTACGTCTCCGGCGGCAACTTCTTCACGCAGTGCGAGGCCGAAGGCTTCCGGCGCATCACGTATTTCCTCGACCGGCCGGACGTGATGGCGCGCTACACGACGACGATCGTGGCGCCTCGGGCGGCCTGTCCGGTGCTGCTGTCGAACGGCAATCCCGACGGCGCGGGCGAGAACGCCGACGGCACGCACTGGGCGAGATGGGTCGATCCGCATCCGAAGCCGTCCTACCTGTTCGCGCTGGTCGCGGGCGATCTGGTGGCGGTGCGCGACAGCTTCCGCACCAGGTCCGGCCGCGACGTGGCGCTCGCGATCTGGGTGCGGCGCGGCGACGAGGACCGCTGCGCGCACGCGATGTATTCGCTGAAGACGGCGATGAAATGGGACGAGGATACGTTCGGGCTCGAGTACGACCTCGACGTGTTCAACATCGCCGCGGTGTCCGACTTCAACATGGGTGCCATGGAGAACAAGGGCCTGAACGTGTTCAACACCGTCTATGTGCTGGCACGGCACGACACCGCGACGGACGCCGACTACCAGGGCGTGGAGACGGTGACCGCGCACGAATACTTCCACAACTGGACCGGCAACCGCGTCACCTGCCGCGACTGGTTCCAGCTGTCGCTGAAGGAAGGCCTGACGGTGTTCCGCGACCAGGAATTCACCGCCGACCAGGGCAGCGCCGCGGTCAAGCGCATCCACGACGTGATCCGCCTGCGCGCCGCGCAGTTCCGCGAGGACGCGGGGCCGCTCGCGCACCCGGTGCGCCCCGACCGCTACCGCAAGATCGACAATTTCTACACCGCGACCGTCTATCAGAAGGGCGCCGAGGTGATCCGCATGATACGGACGCTGATCGGGCGCGCGGCGTTCCGGCGGGGCATGGACATCTACATCGCGCGCAACGACAACAGCGCGGCCACGATCGAGAACTTCGTCGCGGCGATGCAGGAAGCCTCGGGGCGCGACTTGTCGGACTTCATGCACTGGTACGACCAGGCCGGCACGCCGGTGATCACGGTGTCGGACGACTACGACCCCGGCGCCAAGCGCTACACGCTGACCCTGCGGCAGGACACCCCGCCCACGCCCAACCAGCCGGTGAAGCATCCGCTGACGATCCCCGTTGCGATGGGCCTGCTGGGCGCAAACGGCGCGCCGCTGCCCTCACGTCTGGAGGGCGAACGCGAGCCACGCGAAGGGACGCGCGTCCTCGAGCTGACGAAGCCGGAGCAGCGCTTCGTGTTCGTCGACGTGCCGAGTGCGCCGGTGCCGTCGCTGCTGCGCGCGTTCTCCGCGCCGGTGAAGCTGCAGGGCCTGTCGCGCGAGCGGCTGCGCTTCCTCGCCGCGCACGACGACGATCCCTTCGTGCGTTGGGAGAGCGGGCAGCAATACGCCGCGTCGGTGCTGCTGGAAGCGGTGGCGAACAGCACCACGGCCAACGATCCGGCGCTGGTCGAGATCGTCGCCGCAGCACTGGGGCTGGCGGATCACGCCTTCGCCGCCGAGGCGATGATGCTGCCGACCGAAAGCTTCCTCGCCGACCAGATGGAGGTCGTCGATCCCGACGGGCTGCACCGCGTGCGCGAGGCGGCGCGGATGATGATCGGGCGCGCGCTGCGCGACCGGCTGCTGGCGGCGCGGGCGGCGCTGGAGGACGACGCACCTTATACGCCGGACGGCGCGTCGATCGGGCGGCGCTCGCTGCGCAACTCCTGCCTCGGCTATCTCGCCTCGGCCGATGCGGCCGAGGGCGCGCGGCTGGCGAAGGCGCAGTTCGATGCCGGGCGCAACATGACCGACGTGCTGGCCGCACTGGCGACGCTGACGCGGCTCGATTGCCCGGAGCGACAGGCGGCATTGGACGCGTTCTACGAGCGCTGGCGCGGCGATCCGCTGGTGATCGACAAGTGGTTCTCGATGCAGGCGTATTCGATGCTGCCGGACACGCTCGCGAAGGTGCGCGCGCTGATGGCGCATCCCGACTTCGACCTGCGCAACCCGAACCGCGTGCGCAGCCTGATCGGCGCGTTCGCCGGCAACCAGGTGCGCTTCCATGCGGCGTCCGGCGAGGGCTACGCCCTGCTGGCCGACACGATCCTGTCGCTCGATCCGAAGAACCCGCAGGTGGCGGCGCGGATGACGTCGCCGCTGGGACAGTGGCGGCGGTTCGATGCCGGGCGTCA
The DNA here is from genome assembly GCA_035272265.1 of Acidisphaera sp. Lineage (GTDB taxonomy): Bacteria > Pseudomonadota > Alphaproteobacteria > Acetobacterales > Acetobacteraceae > Acidisphaera. The sequence continues at coordinate 9,748 of DATEQV010000379.1, forward strand.
GGCGAAGATGCGCGCCGAGCTGGAGCGTATCGCGGCGGCGCCCGGGTTGAGCGAGAACACGCGCGAGATGGTCACGCGCAGCCTGGGGTGAGGCGTTCGCGGGGGCGCAGGGTACCGCCTCCGCGACCCGCTCGTCACGCCGACGAGAGCGCCCACGCGCGATATCGTGGCCCCGGGTCCGCGTGAACCTCGCGGCGATGCTGCGCTTAGCCCGGCGCGACATCCCACGTTCGCAAGGAGAACGCCCGTGAAGATTGGCTATGCTTTGGCTCTGGCGCTCAGCGTCTCGACCCCGACCCTCGCGCAAGTGATCGTCACGACGCCGGCCCCGCCCCCCGTGGTCGTCGGCCCGAACGTCGCGCGGCATGAGGACGACCGCGCCGCAAACATCGAGGACCGCCGCGCTGCCAACCAGGCCGCGCAGGGCAGCTACGGCAACGCCGCGCGGGATGCGGCTGCCGCCAACGCCGATCGTGCTGCCGGCGCCGCACAGTAGCAGCACCGACCCGTCCCGGCCGGCCCTTGCGTGGCTGCAACCCGCAAGGTGCCGCGCCGGGCGTTGCCGGCGTTCTGAGGCGGTTGCCCGCACTGCACGACGCGACGTTCGCCTTTGCGCGATGCGCCCGCTATGCTCGCCGGCAAGCGTGCATGTGCGGAGCACTGCGATGGAGATCGCCGCCCTCGGTTATGTCGGCGTCGGTTCGAACGACCTGACCGGTTGGTCGGAGTTCGCGACCGACCTGCTCGGGATGCAGATGGTCGAGCGCGGCAACGCGTGTCGCGCCTTCCGGATGGACGACCGCAAGCAGCGGCTGGTCATCGACGCCAGCCTGCCCGCGCACCAACGCTATTTCGGCTGGGAAGTCGCCGACGCGGCGGCACTCGACCGGTTGGCCGCGCGGCTGGAGGACGCACGCGTCGCGGTGCGGCGCGAGCCATCGGCGCTGGCCTCGCAACGCTGCGTGGCCGAGCTGATCTCGTTCGCGGACCCGTCGGGAAACCGGCTGGAAGCGTTCCACGGCGCCGAGATCAGCAGCGATCCGTTCCGGCCCGGCCGGACGATCTCCGGGTTCCGCACCGGCGCGCTCGGCATGGGCCACGTGCTGCTGATCGTCACGAACCTTGCCGACTCGCTCGCCTTCTACCGCGACCTGCTCGGCTTCGGCGTCAGCGACTACATGACGCAGCCGTTCCACGCGTATTTCCTGCACGTCAATCCGCGCCACCACAGCCTCGCCCTCGTCGAGGGGCACGCGGCCGAACTGAACCACGTGATGGTGGAACTGTTCTCGCTCGACGACGTCGGCCAGGGCTACGACATTGCGATGGAGGACAGCGCGACGATCGCGCAGACGCTCGGCCGCCACACGAACGACTGGATGACGTCGTTCTATGTCCGCTCGCCCGGCGGTTTCCGCTTCGAATACGGCTGGGGCGGGCGGGAGGTCGATCCGGGCAACTGGCAGGCCGTGGAGATCACCCACGGCCCGAGCCTGTGGGGCCATGACGCTGTTGCCGCCGATCCGGAGATGCGCACCGCTCGCAAGCGGCTGCGCGAAGCCGCGGCGCGGGACGGGCTGCGCGCGCCGGTGCAGGTGATGTCCGGCAATCACACCGTCATGCGCGGCGTGTGCCCGTGGTGGGATGCGGCGGCCGGACGCAACGGATGACGCGGATCAGCCGGCGCAGCCGCGGTCGTTCGCACGAATGGAGGCTCGCTGCCTCGACGATGCTCGGGTAGAAGGCGCCATGACCGTCATCACCGCGTGGCTGACCATCGCAGCAGACGGCAGCGTATCCGTCGGGGCTTCGATCCCGGCAGGCGAGTATGTCGCCAGGATAGACGTGCCGGATGTGCCGCCCGAACAGCCGACAGCGCCGGCGTTGGACTTGCGCGCGTTTCCCTCGCTCGACCTGGGACCTTGGCCCGAGAGGCTAAGCTTGCGGCGCGAAGACCTTTACGGCGACGACGGAAGGTGATTGTCGTCGACACCAACGAATCGAAGTGCTCAGCGCCTGATGCCGGTGCAGGACCCACCGGCCGGTGCGGTCGTGGCCGGATTTCTGCCGGCCACGACCCGGCAGCCTACGCCGCCTTGGCGACCGCCCGCCGCGCCATCACCCCGATCAGATGCGCGCGATATTCGGCGCTGGCGTGGATGTCCGTGTTCAGGTCGTCGGGCGGCGTCACAATGCCGGCGATCGCGTCGGCGGAGAAGGTCTTGCTCAGCGCGTCCTCCATCGCCGTGTGGCGGAAGACGCCGTTCTGGCCCGCGCCGGTGACCGCGACGCGCACGCCGGCCGGACCCTTGGCGACGAACACGCCGACCATCGCATAGCGCGACGCCGGGTTGCGGAACTTCTCGTATGCCGACTTCTCGGGGAACGGCAGCGACACGCTGACGATGATCTCGTTCGGCTCCAGCGCGGTCGTGAACATGCCCTGGAAGAAATCGTCCGCCTTGATCTCGCGCCGGTCGGTCTTGATCGTGCCGCCCAAGGCCAGCACCGCACTCGGATAGCAGGCCGCCGGGTCGTTGTTGGCTAGGCTGCCGCCGATCGTGCCGCGATGGCGTACCTGGGTGTCGCCGATCCAGCTCGCCTGCTCCGCCAGGCCCTTGATCCGCTGCTTGATCGTTGCATCGGACATGATGGCGTAGTGCGTGCTCATCGCTCCGATCACCACGCCGTTGCCCTCGGCGCGGATGCCCTCGAGCCCGAGCTTGTGCAGGTCCACGATCGTCGACGGCTTGTTCAGCCGCTGCTTGAGCACCGGGATGAAGGTCTGGCCGCCGGCCAGCGCCTTCGCGTCTGTCTCTCCCAGC
>DATEQV010000380.1:0-2284 GCA_035272265.1 Acidisphaera sp.
GGTGCGGGCGGCGCGCTGGCGGCGGCGGGTCTCGGCCCAGGCGCGGCGCTCGGCGAGCAGGCGCATGGAGGCTCGCGTCGCGAGGCGGTGCAGGCGGACTTCGGCCTGCCAGTCGCCTGCGTTGGCGCGGCGGTAGAGGTCGCTTGCGTTGGTGCAATGGGCGCAGCGATGGCGGGTGGTGGGGTAGCGGGACGCCTCGAGGTCGCACCAGGAATAGAGGTCGCGATGGCCCGTCGGCTTGCGGAACAGCCGCTGGGGCCTGGGCCGGCGTTGGCAAAAGGCGTCCTGGATGATCTCGACCCTGAACATGCGCTCGCGCATGGACACGGCGATCTCGGGATCGGGCTCCGGTGTTTCGCGCACGCGGGTGCCGCGGGCGTAGGGCACCCTGAAACTTTGGTAGAGCCGCTTGAGGAAGGGCGGCAGGAAATCGAACATTTGCCCTCCTTTCGTGACCGGGCGCTGCACCAACGTCGGGACGAGGGGATAGCGCCGAAATAGGACTTGTGTCAAGGCTTCTTTTCCTCGTGCCGCCGCGTGGCGGGCTGCGCCTGAGGGGTCGAAGAAAGGCGTGGATGGTCCGCCTGCGCGGACCATGACGGTAAAAGGGGGCAATGACGGGAAAGGCGGGCGGGCGATCACGGACCCCAGGCCTACTTGGGACCGTAACCGCGGGCGGTCTGGATCGAGGAAAATCGTCATTGCGAGGCGCGACGCGCCGTGGCAATCCAGGGCCGCGCGTCAGGCCCCTGTCGCGCGGCCCTGGGCCGCCACGCCGTCAAGCGGCGGCTCGAAGACGGTGTTATCGCCCGGCGTCTGCCGATCTCTGGCGCAGGTAGGCGGTAACGTCGGACAGCGTCGGCGCGGTCCAGCGCAGGGGTGCTGCGAAGGCGGCGATCGTGATGATGTGGCCGAGGCCCGGATAGAGACGCAGCGTCACGGAATCGCCCGCAGCCCGCACCCGCGCCGCCAGCCGCTCCGTGTTGCCGGGCCGCACGGTCGTGTCTCCCGTCCCCGCGCCCAGGAACAGCTTCGGGGCGCCGGGCGCGACATGGTTGATCGGCTGCGTCGACGGATCGTTCGCGGCGCTGCCGAACACCGCGCGGATGTCCGCCCCCCGGATCGGCAGGAAGTCGTACGGGCCGGACAGACCGATCCCGCCGGCGAGCCGCCTGGCGTCGAGGCCCGCCGCACCCAGCCAGCGATCATCCAGCGCCAGCATCATCGCGTTGTACGCGCCCGCCGAGTGGCCCATCACGAACAGCGTCGATCCGCCGCCATGCTCCGCCGCATGCGCCGACGCCCACGCGGTCGCCTGCGCGCAATCCTGCAGGAAGGCGGGATACTGGACCTGCGGATAAACCCGGTAGTCGGGGATCACGGTGGCGAACCCGCGCTCGGCCAGGGCCGCGCCGACGAAGCGATACAGCGCGCGGGAGCCGGTCTGCCAAGCGCCGCCGTACAGGAACACCACCACCGGCGCCGACTGGGCACTGTCCGACCGGGCGCCGTCGGGCGCATACACGTCGAGAACCTGCCTCGGCTCGCTGCCGTATGGGATGCCTTGCGCGATCCGCAGTCCGGACGTCGTGGCGATGCCGTTGAGCACGGCAGAGCATCCGGCGGCGCCGAGCGCCAGCAGCGGCGCGCCGGCGCGAACGAACAGGCGGCGCGTTGCCGGCCGAAGCAGGCTCAGCGGATGATGATCTCGACGCGGCGATTCTGCGGCTCGCGCACGCCGGCGGCGGTCTGCACCAGCAGATGCGTCTCGCCGAAGCCCTGGATCGTGATCGCGTTGCGCGGCACGCCGTCGCGCACCAGTTCGGCCGCGACCGCCTCGGCCCGGCGCACCGACAGGCCCTGGTTGTAGCGCGGGGTGCCCGAGGTGTCGGTGTAGCCGTTCACCTCGATGCGCGTGTACTGGATGTGGGTCGACGCATCGGCCGCCTCGCGGATGATCTGGCGCGCGCGCGTCGTCAGCGTCGCCTTGTCCCAGTCGAAGAACACGAGGTAGCTGCGCGTCGGCGCGGCGACCGGCATCGGGGCGGGCGCCGGCGGCGGCGGTGGCGGCTGCACGCCGAAGGCGTAGCGGATGCCCAGCAGCACGCCGTTGTTGAACTCGTTGTTCAGCGCCAGGCGCTGACGGAACGGTCCCAGGGGTTTGCCGCCGGGGCCGGGCTCCGTCACGGTGCCGTCGAAGGACGCTCCCCCGAACACGGCGAGGAAGCGATATTCGGCGGTGAGCGACAGGCCGGGCACGTTCGGGACGGGGAACGACAGGCCG
>DATEQV010000381.1:0-9501 GCA_035272265.1 Acidisphaera sp.
GAAGCCGGCCATGCGGCCTGCATTCTCGATCAGGGCGGGCGGCGTGCCCTCGTCCAGAAGATGCACGCCCTCGGCGGCGTAGGCTTTGCGCAACGCGGCCGCATAGGCCTGCGGCGGCGCGTCGCGGCGGGTGCGGGCGGCGACGGCGGTGGCGAACATCGCTGCCGTGCGTTTGTCCCGCAGCAGGCGACGCAGATACTTGCCCTCGATACGAAGTGCCACGTCCATCGGCGTGACAAAGGCGTCGTAAACCGCGCCCATGATCGCATCGAGTGCGGGGTAGTTGCCGTAGCTCGACTTGCGCTGCATCGCGTTGGCCACCGCCCACGTGAATCCGCCGGTGTGCGTGCGCGGATCGGGGCCGGGATAGACGAAGCCCTTCGCGTCCCACGCCTGCACCGCGTCGGCCGAGGTGGATGCACGGATCCAGGCGGCGGCGCTTGCGTCCAGCTCCGATGCGGGCACCGTCACATCGACGATGCGGGCCTTCAGCGCCGCCTCGGGCGTCAGCGTGCGCCCCTCGAGCAGCAGCGGCAGCGCGCGGTCGGCGCCGATGAGCCGCGGCAGCCGCTGCGTCCCGCCCGCGCCCGGCATCAGCCCCGCGCGTACCGCGGGGAAGCCGATGCGGATCGCCGGATCGTCGGCGGCGATGCGGTAGTGGCAGGCGAGGGCGATCGCGAACCCGCCGTCCAGCACGCTGGCGGAAATCGCGGCCAGCACCGGCTTGCCGCACGTCTCCAGCGTACGCGTCGCGGCCCGCAACGCATCCGCCCGCACCTGCATCTGCTCCAACGTGTCGGCGGCGGGGGCGGAGAACACCGGCCGATCGAGGCACACGATGGCGCCTTTCACCGATGCGTCCGTCCCGATGCGGCCTGCCGCGTCGGCGAGGCCAGCGGCGGCGTGTTCGTCGAGAACCGCATCGTCCAGCGTCAGCCGTGCCACGCCGTCCTGCGTGGCGATCTGCCAGGACATGGGTCAGACTCGCTCGATGATCGTCGCGGTGCCCATCCCGGCGCCCACGCACAACGTCACCAGCGCGGTCCCAAGGCCACGCCGCTCCAGCTCGTCGAGCACGGTGCCGAGGATCATCGCGCCGGTGGCACCGAGCGGATGGCCCATTGCGATCGCGCCCCCGTTCACGTTCAGCCGGTCCGGGTCGATGTCCAGCAGATGCCGGAACAGCAGCACCACGGAGGCGAACGCCTCGTTCAATTCGAACAGGTCGATGTCCCTGGCACTCATGCCGGCCCGCTTGAGTAGCTTGCGCGTGACCTTCTCCGGGCCGGTCAGCATGATCGACGGCTCTGAGCCGATCGAGGTGAACGCCCTGATTTTTGCCCGCGGCTTCAGTCCGGCTGCGGAACCTGCCTCGCGCGAGCCGAGCAGGATCGCCGCCGAGCCATCCACGATGCCGGAGGAATTGCCGGCATGATGCACGTGGTCGATCCGCTCGACTTCCGGATAGCGCTGGATGGCGACCGAGTCGTAGCCATACTGCTCGCCGACGGTGCCGAACGCCGGCTTCAGCGAGGCGAGGCTCTGCATCGTCGTCTCCGGCCGCGGGTGCTCGTCGCGCGACAGCACGACATCGCCGGCGACGTCACGCACCGCGACGACGGACCTGGCGAAGCGGCCTTCCGACCAAGCCTGCGCCGCCCTCTGCTGGCTCTGCACCGCGTAGGCGTCGACGTCATCTCGCGTAAAACCCCACTTGGTCGCGATCAGGTCGGCGCTGACGCCCTGCGGCGTGAAATACGTTTTGAACGCGGTGGCCGGGTTGGCGTGCCACGCGCCGCCGTCCGAGCCGATCGGTACGCGGGACATGCTCTCCACGCCGCCGCCGATAATCATGTCGGACTGTCCCGCCATTATCTGCGCGGCGGCCATGTTGGTCGCCTCCAGGCCGGAGGCGCAGAATCGATTGATCTGCACGCCCGCAACGGTCTCGGCATAGTCGGCGTTCAGCACGGCGACGCGCGCGATGTCGTGGCCCTGCTCGCCCACCGGCATGACGCAGCCGAACACGACGTCGTCGACCAGCGCGGTGTCGAGCCCGTTGCGGTCGCGCACCTCGCGCAGCACGGTGCTGGCGAGTTCGACGGGGGTGATCTCGTGCAACGCGCCGTCGGGGCGGCCGCGGCCGCGTGGCGTGCGAACATGGTCGTAGATGAAACAGTCTGGCATATGCCTCTCCCTCAATCTCTTCCGTCATCGCGAGGCGCGGAGCGCCGTGGCGATCCAGGGCGACTCATCAGGCGTCTGTCGCGCGACCCTGGATTGCTTCCCGCCACGCCTTCGGCTCGCGGTCGCAATGACGCAAACCGCTCGACATGCGGCCGCCGCCTACAAACTGCGCGCGATCAGCTCCTTCATGATCTCATTGGCGCCGCCGTAGATCTTGCGCACGCGGCTGCCGGCCCAGAGCTGCGCGATCGGGTATTCGGCCATGAAGCCGTATCCGCCGAACAGCTGCAGGCAGCGGTCGGCGATGTCGCACAGCCGGTCGGTGGTCCACCACTTCGCCATCGCCGCCGTTGCCACGTCCAGCTCGCCCGCCACCAGCCGGTCGATGCACCAGTCGATGAACACCCGGGCGATGGTGGCTTCGGTTTTCGCCTCGGCGAGCACGAAGCGCGTGTTCTGGAACTCGATCAGCTTCTGGCCGAACACCTCGCGCTGGCGCACGTAGTCCAGCGTCTCGCTGATCGCGTAGTCCATGCTGGCCGTCGCTTCGACGCCGATCACCAGCCGCTCCTGCGGCAGCTGGCTCATCAGCATGGCGAAGCCTGCGTTCTCCTCGCCGAGCATCGCGTCGGCGGGCAGCCGCACGTCGTCGAAGAACAGTTCGGACGTGTCCTGCGCGTGGCCGCCGATCTTTTCCAGGTTGCGGCCGCGGCGGAAGCCGGGCGCGTCGCCGGGCACCAGGAACAGCGAGATGCCCTTGGCACCAAGCTCGGGATCGGTCTTGGCGCAGACGATCACCAGGTCGGCGAGCTGGCCGTTGCTGATGAAGGTCTTCTGCCCGTTGATGACCCACTCGTCGCCGTCGCGACGCGCGCGCGTGCGCATGGCCTTGAGGTCGGAACCGGCGCCGGGCTCGGTCATCGCGATCGCGCCGACCGCATCGCCGCTCGCCATCGCGGGCAGCCACGCGCGCTTCTGCGCCTCGGTGCCGTAATGCAGCAGGTAGGGCGCGACGATGCAGCTGTGCAGCCCGGCGGCAAATTCGAGGCATCCGGCCCGCGCCCGTTCCTCCATGAACACGGCCTCGTGCCGGAACGTGCCGCCGCCGCCGCCGTACTCCGCGGGAAGTCCCATGCAGAGCAGCCCGGCCTCGCCCGCCTTGCGCCAGACGTTTCGGTCGACATGGCCCTGCCGCCGCCAGTGCGGCAGATGCGGCACGACATGGTGCGCCAGGAAACGGCGCGACGTCTCGCGCACCAGCGCCAGTTCTTCGGTCTGCACGGCGTCCAGCATGTGGCGCCCTCCCTGCTCGCGCAGATAGCGCGGGCTAGGTGTGATGCCAAGCGAGGGGCGGCTCGGCCGGTGCCTTCAGTGCTCGGGACTGCAGGTTCCCGGCGGCGAAAGTTGCGCGAGCCGCCCGCTCACGGTGTTGATGATCGCGACGGCATCCGGATCTTCTCGCCGCAGTTTCGTGGCATCGATCAGAGCCTGGCAGGCTTTCAGGAGAACTTGTCTCCTCTCGGCTTCTGGCGTTGCCGGGGCGATGCCGATGCCGAAGAGAGCCTGTCCGAGACCCAGGTGCGCCTCGGCGTTGTTCGGATCGAGCTCGATCGCCTTATTGTAGCTGGTCACGGCGTCGGGCAGGTTGCTCTGGTAGATAAGGGCACTGCCGAGGCCCACGTACGCTTTGGCGTCGTGCGGGTTGAGCGCGATCGCGTCGCTGTATTCTTTCGCGAACACGTTCGCCGCGATCGCGTACTCTTTCTTGGCGTCGTCCCCGTGGTTGTCGAGGTCCAGGACATGGCCACGGTAGAGGTGCAGGAGTGCTGCCGTCGCGGCTGGCGGCTTGGCGTCGATCATCTGCTGGTAGAGAGCCTCGAGGACTCCCATGCCAGCCTCCTTCAACAACGTGTAAGCGGCACCCGGACCACTTTCTTCCCTTGTGGGGAGGACGGCGTGACCGTTGTAGCGAACCCGCAGCGTCAGTTGCGTGCCGGCATCGGTGAATTCCCCGGTGACGTCGTGACGCCAGGCGGTCGGGAAAAATCCCCGGATGAAGGCACCCACGGTTTCGAAGGAAATGCCGACGCCAGGAATCTCGACGTCCGGCAGCTTGGCCGCTTCTTCGGTGTCGGGTATCGTGACCGAGCCGGGAATTGCCAATCCCGGAAGCGATCTGCCGGCCGTCTGCTCCAGCTCATCCAACGCATCGCGGAATTCTGCCGCGGCAACGTCGCCCGTGAACCCGCTATCGGCCAGCGTTCTGGTGACCCCGAAGGGACCGACGTTGAAACTGCGCTGCGATTCCCAGCCGACCCAGGCGATATAAGCGGCGATGCCAGCGAGAACGAGCACCGTTCGGCGCCATCGAACGAGCCGTTCGCGACCACCGTTCCAGACCCGCCTCAAGGCCGGCACGCGCCGCTCAGCCGCCTCGCCCGGCGGAATGAAAGCCGGGATGCTCGACTCGTCCCGCAAACCCAGGCTCCCACTTCAGATAACGGCTGCGGAACGATAGCGCCGGCCGTCCGGAGGCTCAAGCGGTCATGCATTGACGGCAGGAGGCGCCTGCCCCTGAGATGCGTGTGCCTGCGGCGGATCAGGGCAGGCGATACGCTCGCCACGACCGTCAGGAGCTGCGCCGATGGACCAAACCCCCGTCTCGGACTCGGCCTTCTGGTCGCGGGCGCGCCGCCACGTGCTGCGCTACGGCGGGGACTTCGTGCCTTTCGTGCCGGAACGGGCCGAGGGCGCGTTCCTGTACGACGCGGCCGGCAAGCGCGTGCTCGATTTCACCTCCGGCCAGATGAGCGCGATCCTGGGCCACGCGCACCCGGAGATCGTGGCCACCGTGCGCGACGCGGTCGGGCGGCTCGATCATCTGTTCTCGTCGATGCTCTCCGCACCCGTGGTCGACCTGTGCGAGGCGCTGGCGCAGCACGCGCCCGACCTGCCGAAAGTCGTGCTGCTGACCACCGGCGCGGAGTCGAACGAGGCGGCGATCCGGCTCGCCAAGCTGGTGACCGGCAAGTGGGAGGTCGTCGGCTTCGCGCAGTCCTGGCACGGCATGACGGGGGCTGCCGCGTCGGCCACCTACAGCGCCGGCCGGCGAGGACTCGGGCCGCTGTCGCCCGGCTCGTTCGCCATCCCCGCGCCACGCAGCTACCGACCGCGCTTTCCGTCGGTCACCTGGCAGCAGGAGCTGGACGACGCGTTCGACCTGATCGACCGGCAGTCGACCGGCAATCTCGCCGCCTTCATCGCCGAGCCGATCCTGAGCAGCGGCGGCATCATCGACCTGCCGCCGGGCTATCTGAACGCCTTGCAGGCGCATTGCCGCGCCCGCGGCATGCTGCTGATCCTGGACGAGGCGCAGACCGGAATCGGCCGCACCGGGCTGATGTTCGCCTTCGAGCGCGACGGCGTCGTGCCCGACATCCTGACGCTGTCGAAGACGCTCGGCGCCGGCCTGCCGCTCGCCGCGATGATGACGCGCGCCGATCTGGCCGAGGAGGCCGAGCAGCGCGGCTTCCTGTTCTACACCACCCATGTCAGCGACCCGCTGCCCGCGTCGGTCGGGCTGAAGGTGCTGGAGATCGTGCAGCGGGACGGGCTCGCCGCGCGCGCGGCGCAAGCGGGCGCGCGTCTCGCGGCCGGGCTGCGCGGGCTGCAGCAGCGGCACGAGTGTGTCGCCGACGTGCGCGGGCGCGGGCTGCTGATGGGCATCGAGTTCGCCGGCATGGGCGGCCGCAGCGCGACGGAGGTGTCGGATGCGGTGACCGACGCGGCGCTGGATCTGGGCCTGTCGGCGAACATCGTGCGCGCGGGCCTGTCCGGCGGCGTGATGCGCATCGCGCCGCCGCTGACGGTGACCGACGCGGAGATCGACCTCGGGGTCGAGCTGCTCGACGCGGCGATGGCGCGGGTGAGCGCGGGGCGATGAACGACGCTTCGTCGCTCACCGTCGACTGGCCCGACGCGCTGTTCGGCCTGCTCAAGGCGCACGACGTCACGCACGTCGCCTACGTGCCGGATGCGGGTCACGCGCGGCTGATCAGCCTGTGCGAGGCCGATCCCGCGTTGCACGCCGTGCTGCTGACGACCGAGGAGGAGGGCATCGGCCTGATGCTCGGGGGCTGGCTCGGCGGGGCGCGCGGCGTGCTGCTGATGCAAAGCTCCGGCGTCGGCAACTGCATCAACATGGTGTCGCTCGGCATCACGCATCGCACGCCGATGCCGATGATCGTGACGATGCGCGGCGACTTCGCCGAGTTCAATCCGGCGCAGGTGCCGATGGGCAGCGCCACGCAGGCGGTGCTGGAGGCGATGGGCGTCGCGGTGCGCCGCGCCGATGCGGCGGCGGATGTGGCGCCGGTCGTGGATGCGATGCTGCGCCTGGCGTTCAACACTTATCGGCCCACCGCCGCGCTGATCGGCCAGCGCGTGATCGGCGCCAAGACGTTCGGGATGGAGTGATGGAAGCATCGCACATGCTGCGGCGGCGCGAGGTGGTGCGGGCGCTGCTGGAGGATCGCCGGGACCTGCTGGTGATCGCCGGGCTGGGCGCGCCGGCCTGGGATGTGACGGCGGCAGGCGACCATCCGCGCAATTTGCCGCTGTGGGGCGGCAGGGGGTCGGCGGCGATGATCGGGCTGGGGCTGGCGCTCGCGCAGCCGAACACCCCGGTGCTGGTCGTCACCGGCGACGGGGAGATGCTGATGGGGCTGGGCGCGCTGGCGACGATCGCCGTGAAGCGTCCGCTGAACCTGTCGGTCGTCGTGTTGGACAACGAACACTACGGCGAGACCGGCATGCAGCGCACGCACACCGCGTACGCCGTGGACTTGGCCGCCATCGCCAGGGCGGCCGGTTTTCCGCGAGCCTCGGTCGTTCGTTCCGAGGACGATCTGGCAGTCGTGCGCGCCTCGGTCCACGAGTTCGCAGGCCCGTTGTTCGCGCAGGTGAAGGTGGTCGCCGAGGCGCTTCCGCTGGTGTTGCCGCCGCGGGAGGGCGCGCTGCTGCAAGCGCGGATGCGCGAGAGCGTGCTAGGGCCGGAGGCGCATCTGGCCTGAACTGGCCCGTCGAGCGGCCGCGATCAGCGTCCCGCGGGCGAGGGCTTCATCAGCGGACCGGCAGCCCCGGCGAGCCCGCGCCACGAGCCCAGGAGGTGCTCCAGTACGCGATGCCTGTTCGGCTTGCGCGGCGGACAGATCTTCCGCGGCCAGTCGAACAGCGTCCGCCGGTAGGCCGAGACGGCTCCCTTCAGCCCGCCTGAAGACGCCACGACGAGGGACAGGACGGACAACATCATGCCGATGCTGACGGCATTGCTGGCGATGACCGCGTGAAGATCGCCGGTTTCGATGACCAGTGCCGCGTCGCGCATCAACACCGCGATCGCCGTGCCTGCCAACGCGGTGAGCGCGTACCTCTGGTTGACGGTATGCCAGGCCAAGCCCCGGCACAGCTCCCGGAACACGACGCCCCAGAAGAGATAGGAGACGTTGAACGGCAGATGCCATTCGGTCGCGGCGATCCCGAGGGCCAGAAGCCCTGTGCAGAAGAGCGTGTCGCGCCACTCGTTGCAGGAGCGCGCTGCGTCGCGAAGTTGCCGAGACATGCCTGACCGTGGGGCGACCGTATGAACCGTGTAATCGAGAGCACGTAGCCACGAACGCTAGGGTGCGAAGCTGAACGGCTGGTTAACCGGCTGGAAGCCGGTCCTGGGGGCAATTCGCGAGCCGCGTCGTGCGGCAGCCTGGACTATTCGTGAATTGCAGGCTGCAGGCTTGCGCTGGTAGCGGCGGGCGGATTTGAACCACCGACCAAGGGATTATGATTACCCCGCGCAAACGGAAATCGCGAAGGAAAATCAATAGGGTACTGAGATATCCCTGGTCCAGGGTATCGCTGGGGTATCGGTCGGCTGCCATGCAAGCGGGGTAGCGGCCGGGCGTGTGGGGCCAGCTCGGCCGCAATCCAGGCGGCACCTCACGCCCTGCCTCCGGGTTGCGAGACGGGCTGGCGCCAGTTATGTTGGTCCAAGCGGACAGCGCGTGACACAACCGGAAAGCGCGTCACATTGGCCCTCCTTCAGCGAGAGTTTTCAAGCTTGTGCGCGGGCACGTGGGCGAACGACGAGCACTGGTGGACCTTGGTCTTCGACACTGACACCAAGCGTCTGTTCATCATGCACGAATGGGACCTCGTGGATGCTGACGATATCTCGAAGTCGGACAAGGGGTGGTCGGAGATCGAGGTGGCGGACTTTCTAGCGAACGGGCCCGATCCGGCACGTGACCAGCTTGCCGAGATCATCAGGGGCCTGTTTCAGACCAATGCAGCGCGCGCGACCGATTGGGGAGCCTTCACCAAGGTTCCTTGACCGGTGTCAGACGGAGTGGACAGGGCCGGGAAAGGCCCGCACCGCCCCACACCGTGGCGCGGGTCTGATCACGATGCCGATCCTTTCCATTTCCGTTTGGCCCCCGTAAGTTCTGTTCCGCTCGCGCCCTTTGGCGCGCTTGGGCGACAACCATGCAAAAGATGATCATTCGTCGAGATGCTGATGGTACATATTCTATCTGGGACTTCTTCTTCCGGACGGCACAGTACAACTCACGTTTGAAGGACGTTGCCGCTGCTCGGCAGTGGATCGAGAGAACGTACCCCGGCACGCAGATTGTCGTGAGCGACCAGCCAGAGCGCGACAAAGCTTCGGACGAACCAAAGAGCAAGTGACGGCGCTCGCGGCTGGCGCAATTGCCCTATGGAGGCGGCTCCCGAAGCTTACGCCGCCGCCGCAGCAGCAGCAGAAAGAAGCACGGCGGCGGCGGGCTGAAGGGGCGACGCTGACGGAGATCGACCGCAGCTACAACGTCAGTCACACGACGATTTCGAGGCTTGCCGCGTGAACTCTCAGAGCGATACAGATAAAGAGATAGCTAATCTCCGCGCAGATATCGTCAAGACCGGCTACGTCACCGAGATGATCGCGACCGGCATCTTTGACAAAGCCGGTTGGCGAACCTACGACCATTCTTATTTCCTTGACCGCGATGAGAACAAAGGCCGTGAGATCGACCTTCTTGCGATCTACCTTCACACGGAAAGCAACCCCAAAAAGTCGCTTACAGTCGGGCTCGGCCTTTCCGTTGAAATCAAAAAAGCGACCAGCAAGCCTCACATGATGGTAGAGTGGTCAAGCAGTATGTTCTGAGCTTCTTGGAGGCCTCACGACGCAGGGATGGACGATGGCGGAACTCCAGCTTGTATCGTGCGCTGTGCGTCGGGGGCGACCTCTTCTCATATCCT
>DATEQV010000382.1:0-13960 GCA_035272265.1 Acidisphaera sp.
ACTCGGTGATGTCGGCGCCGCCGGAGAAGGCGCGGTCCGTACCGGTCAGTACGACGGCGCGGACCGCGGCGTCGTCGCGCACGCGGGCGATGGCGGCCGCGATGCCTTCGCGCAGGCGCAGGCCGAGCGCGTTGACCGGCGGGTTGTCCATGGTGATGACGGCGATGTTGCCGTCGGTCTGAAGGTCGACGCAGGCGTTGATATTGCCCATCCGTTCCGTCCCTGTAATGCCGCCGTTGCGCCGCGTCCGTAGCGGCGGCTTGGCCTGTGATTGCCGGGCCTGCGCCACGGTGTTTAGGTTGGCCGCACAGTGGCCATACGCCGCTGGCCCCGTCAACGGACGCCCGATCGGGCGATAGAGGACCGCATGTCACTTCCCCCGGCGCTGCAGGGCCGGCTCGCTCTGCCGGCGATCGGCTCGCCGATGTTCATCGTCTCCAGCCCCGAGCTGGTCATCGCGCAGTGCACCAACGGCATCGTCGGCTCGTTCCCGGCGCTGAACGCGCGCCCGGCGGAGGCGCTGGAAGAGTGGATCGTGCGGATCAAGGCGGCGCTGGCGGCGCACGACGCCGCGCATCCGGACCGGCCCAGCGCGCCGTTCGCGGTCAACCAGATCGTGCACCGCTCCAACGACCGGCTGCAACGCGATCTGCAGGTGTGCGTGACGCACAAGGTTCCGATCGTGATCACCTCGCTCGGCGCGCGCGAGGACGTGTTCGCCGCGGTGCACAGCTACGGCGGCATCGTGCTGCACGACGTCATCAACCAGACCTTCGCGCACAAGGCGATCGAGAAGGGCGCGGACGGGCTGATCCTGGTCGCGGCCGGGGCCGGCGGCCATGCGGGGGTGATCTCGCCGTTCGCGCTGGTTGGGGAGACCCGCGCGTGGTTCGACGGGCCGATCGCGCTGTCGGGCGCGATCGCGACGGGGGGCGCGATCCTGGCCGCGCAGGCGATGGGGGCGGACCTCGGGTATGTCGGCTCGGCCTTCATCGCCACCGAGGAGGCGAACGCCACGCCGGCCTACAAGGCGATGATCGTGGACAGTTCGGCCGAGGACATCGTGTACACGAACCTGATCACCGGCGTGCACGGCAACTACCTGGCGCAAAGCCTGCGCAACGCGGGCCTTGATCCCGACCACCTGCCGGAGAGCGACCCGACCCAGATGAGTTTCGCGAGCGGGTCGAAGAAGGCGTGGAAGGACATCTGGGGCAGCGGCCAGGGGGTCGGCGCGGTGCACGCGGTGGTGCCGGCCGCGGTGCTGATCGACCGTCTGAAGCGCGAATACGCCGAGGCCCGCGCCCGGCTTGGGCTGGCGCCGCCGTCCCGGGCCGCCGCCTAGCGCCTACGCTCGCCGTAGGGGGAGTTCCGGGGTCGCGGCCTTGACGACGGCTGATTCCTGACAATAATCAGAATTCGTCAGTTATCGGATATCAGCCGTCCCATGTCACGCCGCGCCCTCGCCTCCGCCGAAGACACCCGCACCGCGCTGCTCGAGACCGCCGAGCGGCTGTTCCGTGAGGTCGGCTATGGCAAGACCACGGTCGCCGACATCGCCGAAGCGATGGGTATGTCGAGCGCCAACGTCTACCGGTTTTTCCCTTCCAAAAACGCCATCAACAACGCGATCTGCGACCGCTGGCTGCGCGAGATCGACGCCGCCATGCGCGCCGCCGCAAGCGGGCCCGGCACGGCTGCCGAGCGGCTGGAGGCCGCGATCACCGCCTGCCACTCCGGCAAGCACACCATGCTGACGGACGAGAAACGGGTGTTCGACATGGTGTACGTCGCGATGGCCGAGCACTGGGAAGCGATCGAAGCGCATATCGAGACCTCGGATGCCATCATCGCGGGGATCATCCGTGAGGGCATCGCCTCCGGGGAGTTCGCGCCCGGCGATCCCGACGCGCTCGCCAGGACAGTGATGGCCGCGTGCTGCAGCCTGTTCCACCCAACCCTGGTCGAGCAGTGCGCCCACGACCCGGAGCAACCGCTGGTGGCCCGCCGCCTGATCTGGCTGGCCATCGCGGCGCTGAGCAACCCCAGCCGGAATCCGATGCCATGAGGTTCGCGTTCGCCGCGCCGCTTGCGCTCTCGGCCGCACTGTTCGTGGCCGGCTGCGACAGCAAGGGCCAGGAAGCCGCAGCACCGCCGCCGCGCCCCGTGCTGGTGATGACCGTGCACGCCGAGCCCGATGCGCCGGAGCGCAGCCTGCCGGGCACCATCCGGGCGCGCGTGGAAAGCGACCTAGGCTTCCGCGTCGGCGGCAAGGTCGTGCGTCGGCTGGTGGATGCGGGCGCGCACGTCGTGCCCGGCCAGCCGCTCGCCGAGCTCGATCCCGTCGATCTCGAGCTGCAGCTTCAGCAGGCGCGCGCCGAACTCGCCGCCGCGACCACCGCCCGGGACACCACGCAGAGCGAACTCAAGCGCATCGCCACGCTCGCCCGCGGCGGATGGTCCACCGGCAGCGATTTCGACCACCAGCGCGCGGCGGCGGAGGAAGCCCTCAGCCGCTACGACCGCGCGAGCCGCGCAGTGGCGCTGGCCGAGCGGGCGCGCGATTACGGCACGCTGCGCGCCGATTCCGAGGGCGTGGTGACCGCGACGCTGTGCGATCCGGGGCAGGTGATGGCGGTCGGCCAGACGGCGTTCCACGTCGCCCGGCTGGACGAGCGCGAGGTTGCCGTCGCCGTCCCTGAATCGATGGTCGATGACATTCGTCACGGCACGGCGCGCGCGTCGATCTGGGCGCTGCCCGGCCGCAGCTTCGCCGCGAGTTTGCGCGAGCTGACGCCGACGGCCGACCCGGCCACGCGCACCTATGCCGCGCGGTTTTCCCTGCCGGATGCTGGTCCCGACGTGCTGCTCGGCATGACGGCGACGGTCACGATCACCCGCGGGGCGCACGACGTGGTGCATGTGCCGCTGTCCGCGCTGCTCGACGAAGGGCATGGGCCGACGGTGTTCGTGGTCGATACGGGGAAGGGCGCCGTCGCGCAGCGACCGGTGACGGTCGCGCGCTACGGCAGCGACGACGCGGTGGTCTCGGCGGGGCTGCATGACGGCGAGCAGATCGTCACGCTCGGCGTGCAGAAGCTGCAGAACGCTGAGCACGTCCGGCCAATGAGCCGTCTGCCTTCGTAGCCCGACACACACGGGGACTGCCGTCATGCGCCGCTTCAACCTGTCGGAATGGGCGGTGCGTCATCCGCCGCTGGTGCTGTTCATGATCCTCGCCCTCGCGGCGGGCGGCGCGCTGGCCTACCTGAAGCTCGGGCGGGCCGAGGATCCCGACTTCACCATCAAGACCGCGGTGATCTCGGTGCAGTGGGAAGGTGCCACGACGCGCGAGCTGCAGGACCAGGTGGTCGAGCCGATCGAGAAGAAGCTGCATGGGCTGCCGTATTTCGACTATGTGCAGACCTACACCACGCCCGGTTTCGCCAGCCTGATCGTCAACCTGCGCGACAACACGCCCGCGCGCGACGTGCCGGAGCTGCTGTACCAGCTGCGCAAGAAGCTCGACGACCTCAAGCCCGACCTGCCCGCGGGCATCAAGGGGCCGCGCGTCAACGATGAGTTCGGCGACGTCGACAGCATCCTGTATGCGATCACCGCGCCGGGGGCCGACTACCTGCAGC
Organism: Acidisphaera sp.; assembly: GCA_035272265.1. GTDB lineage: Bacteria > Pseudomonadota > Alphaproteobacteria > Acetobacterales > Acetobacteraceae > Acidisphaera. The sequence goes on from DATEQV010000382.1 coordinate 3,645, forward strand.
TGAAACTTGTCGCCGAGGGCCTGCGCCGCGCGCTCGAGAAGGTGCCGCAGGCGGAGAAGATCGACACCTACGGCTACCAGGACCAGCGCATCTGGGTGGAGTTCAGCCACGCCAAGCTGGCGACCCTCGGCATTCCCGCGCAGGCGATCTTCGACAGTCTCGCGCACCAGAACGCGGTCGCACCCGCCGGCATCGTGGAGACCGGGGCGCAGCGCGTGCCGCTGCGCGTCACCGGCGCGTTCGACGGCGTCGCGGCGGTAGCGGCGACACCGGTGCAGGCGGGCGGCAAGGTGTTCCGCCTGGGCGACATCGCCACCGTCCGCCGCGGGTTCGCGGACCCGCCGAGCTTCCTGATCCGCGACGAGGGCGCACCGGCGGTGCTGGTCGGCGTGGTCGCGGCGAAGGGCGGCAACATCCTGCAGCTCGGCGAGGACCTGAAGCGCGCCGTCGCCGACTACGAGGCGACGCTGCCGGCGGGGTTCACGATCCACCAGATCGCCGACCAGCCGACGGTGGTCGAGCACGCGGTCGGCGAGTTCACCCGCAGCTTCGTCGAGGCGCTGGCGATCGTGCTGGCGGTGAGTTTCCTCTCGCTCGGCTGGCGCGTCGGCATCGTCGTGGCCACGGCAGTCCCGCTGGTGCTGGCGTTGGTGTTCCTGGTGATGCAGGCGATGGGCCTGCCGCTGCACCGGATCACGCTGGGCGCGCTGATCATCGCGCTCGGCCTGCTGGTGGACGACGCGATCATCGCCGTCGAGATGATGATGGTGAAGCTGGAGGAAGGCTGGGACCGGCTGCGCGCGGCGTCGTACGCGTGGACCTCGACGGCGTTCCCGATGCTGACCGGCACGCTGGTGACGGCGGCGGGCTTCCTGCCGATCGGCTTCGCCAACTCGGCGGTCGGCGAGTACGCGGGCGGCATCTTCTGGGTGGTCGGCATCGCGCTGATCGGCAGCTGGTTCGTCGCCGTGCTGTTCACGCCCTATCTGGGCGTGCGGCTGCTGCCGGACTTCGCGGCGCAGCGGGCCACGAAGGGCGCCGCGCACGAAAAGGCCTATGACAGCCGCACCTATCGCGTGCTGCGCGCGGCCGTGGCGTTCTGCGTGCGCCGGCGCGGCGTGGTGGTGCTGGCGACCGTGGGCGTGTTCGCGGCGGGCGTCGTCGGGTTCAGCCACGTCCAGCAGCAGTTCTTTCCGATCAGCGAGCGACCCGAGCTGTTCATGGAGCTGCGGATGCCGGCCGGCACCTCGATCGCCGCGACCGACGCGGCGACGCGGCAGGCGGAGGGACTGCTGACGGGCGATCCCGACATCGCCACCTACACGTCGTATGTCGGCCAGGGCGCGCCGCGCTTCTGGCTCGGCCTGTCGCCGCAGCAGCCGGACAGTTCGTTCGCGCAGATCGTGATCGTCTCGAAGGACGTCGCCGCGCGGGAGCGGATCAAGACGCGGCTGACCAAGGCGGTCGCGGACGGCGCGGTGCCGGCCGCGCGCGTGCGGCTCAACCGGTTCGACTTCGGCCCGCCGGTGGGCTTTCCGGTGCAGTTCCGCGTCATCGGCCCCGACCCGCTGCAGGTGCGCCAGATCGCCTACCGTGTGCGCGACGTGGTCGAGACCGACCGCGACGCGATCGACCCCAATTTCGACTGGATCGAGCGCATGCCGTCGGTGCGTCTGGAGGTGGACCAGGACCGCGCGCGGGCGTTGGGCCTGACGCCCGCCGACATCTCGCAGGCCTTGCAGACGCTGATCTCCGGCGTCACCGCGACCACGATCCGCGACGGCACCGAGGACATCGACGTGGTGGCGCGCGCGATCTCCGGCGAGCGGTTGTCGCTGGACCGGATCGCCGACCTGACGATTACCACGACCAACGGCGTCGCGGTGCCGGTCGCACAGGTGGCGCGCGTGGTCTTGTCGTCGGAAGAACCGATCCTGTGGCGGCGCAACCGCGACATGGCGATCACCGTGCGCGCCGACGTGCGCGACGGCGTGCAGGCGCCCGACGCGACCAACGCGATCTGGGCGAAGATGGCGCCGCTGCGCGCCGAGCTGCCGCCGGGCTACCGGGTGGAGATCGGCGGCGCGATCGAGGAGAGCGGCAAGGCCAACGCCTCGATCTTCGTGCTGTTCCCGGTGATGCTCATCGTGATGCTCGGCGTGCTGATGGTGCAGCTGCAGAACTTCTCGCGGCTGTTCCTGGTGGTGCTGACCGCGCCGCTCGGCATCATCGGCGCCTCGCTGGCGCTGAACGCGAGCGGGCGGCCGTTCGGGTTCGTCGCCTTGCTCGGGCTGATCGCGCTGGCCGGGATGATCATGCGCAACACGGTGATCCTGGTCGATCAGATCGAGGCGGACGTGGCGAGCGGCGGGAGTACGCGGCGACAGGCGATCGTGGACGCGACGATCCGCCGCGCGCGCCCGGTGGTGCTGACGGCGCTTGCCGCGATCCTGGCGATGATCCCGCTGACGCACAGCGCCTTCTGGGGCCCGATGGCGTTCGTCATCATGGGCGGCCTGTTCGTGGCGACGTTCCTGACGCTGCTGTTCCTGCCGGCGCTGTACGCGCTGTGGTTCCGTCGCAGCCTGGAAGAAATCGAACCAGCTCAAGCGGCGTCGGCCGTCGGCGACGAATTCTCCGCCCCGGTCCGGCCCCAGGCGGCCTGATCGTCACGCCTCGCGCGCGCGGTTGCCCAAGCTTGACTATTCGCAACACGGCGGCGACCGCGGCGAAAGGTCATGGCTGTTCAAAGGGCCGCCCTCAAGAAGGATGTTGCGACCGCGATGAGCACGACGATCAATCTGAACGGCGGCAGCCAGGCCATCGGCTCAGACGAGAGCGGCAACACGCTGAACGTGAACGGTCCAGGGTCGCTCGAGCTGACGAGCGACGCCAACGGCTCCACGGTGATCGGCAACGGCGCCGACATCACCATCGACGGCTACTTCAACGATGGCCAGGCGACGATCGACGGTGGCAGCCTCACCGTCGGCCATGACGCCGACTACGCAAACATCTCGGTCACGGATGGCTCGGTGAACGTCGGATGGCACGACGCCAAGCACGTGACGGCAAACCTGGATAACTCAACGCTGTTCATCGCCCACGATTCCTACGGCTCGGTCTTCAACTTCCAGGGCCGTTCGACCGTGGAGATCGGTCACCACGTCACGAACCTGACGTTCAACGATCTGGGCGTCGGCGACAAGATCGTTCTCGGCGGCGCCACGTTCAACGGCGGGCAATTCGCCAATCAGGTTCTGACACTGACGGAGAACGGCGCCGCGGTCGGCGAACTGAACGTGACCTTGCACCACCCGCACGGACGCGAGCACTTCGCGTTCGGAGTCGATCCCACGACCGGGTGGGATTATTTCAAGCTGGTTCGGTAGCCTCTATCGGACCGCCTTCGGCTTCGGGCCGCCGGTCGCCCAGTCGAGCAGCTCCGCCGTGTGCACCACCGGCGTTCGGGTGCCGGACGCGATCTGCGTCATGCAGCCTACGTTGCCGGCGGCGATGATCTGCGGCGACGTCTTCGCGATGTTCGCCACCTTCCGGTCGCGCAGCTGCATCGCGATCTCCGGCTGCAGCAGGTTGTAGGTGCCGGCCGAGCCGCAGCAGATATGCGCCTCCGGCACCTCCAGCACCTCGAACCCCGCCTGCGCCAGCAGCGCCTTCGGCTGCGTGCGCACGCGCTGGCCGTGCTGCAGCGAGCACGCTGCGTGATACGCGACGCGCTGGCCGGTCTTCACCACCGTCGGCTTGAGCCCGAGATCCGTCATCAGCTCGCTGATGTCGCGCGTGATGGCCGAGATCGCGGCGGCCTTGTCGCGATAGTGGTGATCGGTGCGCAGCATGAAGCCGTAGTCCTTCACCGTCGTGCCGCAGCCCGACGTGTTGATCACCACCGCATCGAGGCCGTGGCGGTCGCGTTCGGCGATCCAGGCGTCGACATTCGCCTTGGCAAAACCCAGGCTGTCTTCGCCGAGGTGATGCGTCAGCGCACCGCAGCAGCCCGCGCCGCGGGCGACCACCACCTCGCAGCCATGGCGGGTGAGCAGGCGGATCGTCGCCTCGTTGATCTGCGGCGCGATCACCTGCTGCGCGCAGCCGTTCATCAGCGCGACGCGCGCGACCCGCTTGCCCTGCGCCTTGAACACCTGCGGCCGGTCCACCGGCGAGGCCGGCGGCACGCTGGCGGGGGCGAGGTCCATCATCGACCGCAGCCGCGACGGCAGCAAGCCCGCGAACATGCGGCCGAACGTGCTCGCGCGGAGCATCGCGCGGAAGCGCGTCGGATAGGGCAGCGTGGCCGCGAGCTGAGCCCGGATCAGCCGCTCCTGCACCGGGCGGCGGTACGTCTTGGCGATGTGATGCCGCGCGTGGTCGACGAGGTGCATGTAGTCCACGCCGGACGGGCAGGTGGTCATGCAGGACAGGCAGGTCAGGCAGCGGTCGATGTGCTTGACCGTCTCGGCGTCGGCCGGGCGGTTGTTCTCCAGCATCTCCTTCATCAGGTAGATGCGGCCGCGCGGGCTGTCGAGCTCGTCGCCGAGCAGCAGGTAGGTCGGGCAGGTCGCGGTGCAGAAGCCGCAATGCACGCACTTGCGGACGATGCTTTCGGACGAGGCGAAGTCCGGCTTTTCGAGCAAGGCGGGGGCGAAGCTGGTTTGCATAACGATCCGATTCCTCAAACCCCGGCGTACATCCGTCCCGGGTTGAGCACCCGGAGCGGATCGAAACTCTCCTTCACCCGCGCGGTCAGGGCGGCGAGCGGGCCGGCGAGCGGCTCGAACACCGCCACCGACGCCCGCACCGCGTCGGCGGCGCGCATCAGCGTGGCATGGCCGCCGCCTTGCGCGCCCAGCGCCTCGCGCACGACCGCCGCGCCCGCGTCGCCGGACTCGGCGCCGATCGCGAGCCAGACCAGTCCGCCGCCCCAGTCGAACAGCGCGTCGCACGCGGCCTGATTGCCGACCGCTTCGGCGAACGCAGGCCCGGCGGACGGCGTTAGCGAGATGCGCCAGACAGCGTGCGCTGCCGGCTCGGCCAGCAGGGCCGCGTCGCCGATCTCGCGCCACAGGACCGCGCTGTCCTCCGCACCAAGCTGCTCGGTCTCGCCGTGCGCGGCGACGATCGGCGTGATCGCGTCGGCGCGATAGGTGGCCGAGGGGGTGTGCCCTTCGACGCGCACCGCTGCGATGCCGCCGCCGGACCCGGCGACGGCCGCAACCCGCGAACGACCGGCGACCGCACCCGGCAGATAGGCCGCACCGGAGACCTCGTGCGGCGAGTTCAGGCACTCGGCGAGCACGGGTTGCCACGCCACACCCTCGGCGACGCGCAGCAGCACCGTGCGCACCGTCTCCGGCCGCGGCAGCACCTTCACCGACAGCTCGGTCAGGACGCCGAGCGTGCCGTACGCGCCGGCGAACAGCTTGCACAGATCGTAGCCGGTGACGTTCTTCACCACCTTGCCGCCGGCACGGAAGATCTCGCCGCGTCCGTTCACCGCCTCAAAGCCGAGGAAGTGGTCGCGCGCGGCACCCGACTTGATGCGGCGCGGGCCGGCGAGGTTGCAGGCGATGGTGCCGCCCAGCGTCGGCGCGCTCGCGTCGGTGCCGAGCAGGCCGCGCCAGTCCGGCGGCTCGAAGGCCAGCATCTGCCCGCGCGCGTGCAGCGCGGCTTCGATCTCGGCCAGCGGCGTGCCTGCGCGGGCCGTCAGCACCAGCTCCGCCGGCTCGTAGTCGATGATGCCGGACAGGCCCGAGACGTCGAGCACCGTTTCCACCTGCAACGGCCGGCCGATGCCGCGCTTCGAGCCGCCGCCGAGGATCTCCAGCGGCTGCGCGCCGGCCAGCGCGGCGGTGACGACCTCGGCGACGTCCTTCGCCGTCGCGGCGCGATATCCCTCCACCGCGCGTCAGAACCGCGGCAGGTCGGGGAAGCGCGTCTGCCCCTGATGGACGTGCATGCGGCCCAGTTCGGCGCAGCGGTGCAGGCGCGGGAACATCTTGCCGGGGTTCAGCAGCCCGTCGGGATCGAACGCGCATTTCAGGCGCTGCTGCTGGTTGAGGTCGATCTCGGTGAACATCGTGTCCATCAGGTCGCGCTTCTCGACGCCCACGCCGTGCTCGCCGGTCAGCACGCCGCCCACCTCGACGCACAGGCGCAGGATGTCGGCGCCGAACTCCTCCGTCCGCTCCAGCTCGCCCGGCTTGTTGGCGTCGTACAGGATCATCGGATGCAGGTTGCCGTCGCCGGCGTGGAACACGTTGACGACGCGCAACCCGTATTGCTCGGACAGCTCGCGCATGCGCGCCAGCACGCGCGACAGCGCGCGGCGCGGGATGGTGCCGTCCATGCAGTAGTAGTCGGGCGAGATACGGCCGACGGCGGGGAAGGCGGCCTTGCGCCCGGCCCAGAACAGCTCGCGCTCGGCCTCGCTCTGGCTGATGCGGCTGTAGAAGGCGCCGTTGTGCAACGCGATCGCCTCCACCTGCTCGATCAGGTGGTCCACCTCCGCCGCGCAGCCGTCCAGTTCGACGATCAGCAGCGCCTCGACGTCGCGCGGATAGCCGGCGTTGACGAAGTCCTCCGCCGCATGGATCGCCGGCTGGTCCATCATCTCCATGCCGCCCGGGATGATGCCCGCCGCGATGATGTCGGCCACGCACTGGCCCGCATGGTCCGTGCTCGCGAAGCCGAGCAGGATCGCGCGCGCGGTCGGCGCCTTGCGCAGCAGGCGTACCGTCACCTCCGTCACCACGCCGAGAAGCCCTTCCGATCCGGTCATCACGCCGAGCAGGTCGTAGCCTGCGGCGTCCAGGTGCTTGCCGCCGAGCCGCACCACCTCGCCGTTCATCAGCACGATCTCGATGCCGAGCACATTGTTGGTCGTCAGCCCGTACTTCAGGCAGTGCACGCCGCCCGAGTTCTCGGCGACGTTGCCGCCGATCGTGCAGGCGATCTGGCTCGACGGGTCGGGCGCGTAATAGAACCCGCGGTCGCTCACCGCGGCGGTGATGCCGAGGTTGGTCACGCCCGGCTGCACGACGGCGCAGCGGTTGGTGATGTCGATGTCCAGGATGCGGTTGAACTTGCTCAGCCCCAGCAGCACCCCGTCGGCCAACGGCAGCGCACCGCCGGACAGCGACGTGCCCGCGCCGCGCGGCACCACGCGGACGTTGTGCTGCTGGCAGTATTTCAGGACCTGCGAGACCTGCGCCGTGGTGGACGGCAGCACGACCACCATCGGCAGCTGGCGGTAGGCGGTGAGGCCGTCGGATTCGTAGGCGCGGCGCTCGCGTTCGCTGTCGATCACGCCCTCGCCGGGCACGATCCGGCGAAGCGCGTTCACGATCTCCGCCCGGCGGGCCAGCACGGCCGCGTCGGGCATCGGCATGGCGATCATTAATGTGCCCCCACCACGGGGATGATGCCGGGGATGACGTATTGCTGCAACGCGACCAGGGCGCCGAGCACCACTGTCAGGATGATGCTGTGCTTGAAGGTGCGCGCGAAGACCACGCCTTCCTGGCCTTTCAGGTCGGTCACCGCCACGCCGGTCGCGATGTTCTGCGGCGAAATCATCTTGCCCATCACGCCCCCCGAGGAGTTCGTCGCGGCGAACAGCACGGGATTTAGGTCGAGCTGGCGTGCCGCAACCACCTGCAGGTTGCCGAACAGCGCGTTGCCGGATGTGTCGCTGCCCGACAGCATGACCGCGATCCAGCCGAGGAAGGGCGACAGCAGGACGAACAGGTGCCCGGTCGCGGCCACGCCCGCGCCGAGCGTGTAGGCCATCCCCGAGTAGTTCATCAGGTAGGCGAGGCCGATGATCAGCATCACGGTGATGATGGCGATCCAGGCCTGCCGGAACGTCCTCGCCACACAGCCGAAGAACTCGGCCGGGCTCAGCCGCACGGCGATCGAGGTCAGGATGCACGCCAGCAGGATCGCGGTTCCCGTCGCCAGCGGCTGGAAGGTCCACACCGCGCCGTAGGGCTTGTTGCCGTACAGCGTGATCGAGATCGCGTTGTGCAGGCCGGGCCAGGGGACCGCCTGCTGGCCGATCGCGAAGATCTTGAACGTCGTCCAGATGATCACGACGACGGAAACCAGCAGCCACGGCAGCCAGCCCTGGATCGGAGCGACCGGCGAGATACCGCGCTCGGCGGCGAGGCTGGCGCTGGCGACCTCGAACTCAGGATCGGGCGCCGGCCGCCAGACCTGCAGGAACAGCAGCGTCGCGACCAGCGAGCCGAGCGAGGACAGCACGTCGGTCAGCGTGTAGTCGATGAAGTTGGCGGTGACGAACTGCGCCAGCGCGAAGCTGCCGCCGGCAACCAGCAGCACCGGCCACAGCGCGCGCACCGAACGAATCCCGCCGTAGATCCCGATGACGTAGAACGGCAGCATCACGGCGATGAACGGCAATTGCCGGCCGATCATCGCGCCCAGCGTGGCGGCCGGCAGTCCGGTCACCGCGCCCAGCACCGTCACCGGCACGCCGAGTGCGCCGAACGCGACGGGGGCGGTGTTGAAGATCAGCACGAACACCAGCGCCTCGAGCGGCGGATAGCCGACCAGGATGAGCAGCGAGCTGGTGATGGCGACGGGCGTGCCGAAGCCGGAGATACCCTCCAGCAGCGCGCCGAAGCAGAATCCGATGACGACCAGAATGACGCGCCGGTCGTTCGGCAGGTGATCGATCACCCAGGCGCGGAAGGCGTCGAACCGGCCTGACCTGACCGCGATGTTGTACAGCAGCAGCGCGTTGACCACGATCCACATCACCGGCCACAGCGCGAAGACCATGCCGTTGGCAACCGAATCCAGCGCGAGGCTGGCCGGCATCTCCCAAAGGCCGATGGCGATCAGCAGCGCCACGATCAGTCCGCCGATCGAGGCTTGCCACGCGGGCCTTTGCAGCACGCCCAGCACGATCAGCACCACCACGATCGGCAGCGCCGCCACCACGAATGACAGCCCGAGGCTGCCCCCGATGGGGGTCAGCAATTGTGCGAACATGACGTCTCCCCGGCCCGCGGTCGTTTCAGCTTGCGACTTAGTCGGCTTAGTCGGTGATCAGCAGGGCACGGAAGTCGTTGACGTTTGTCAATGTCGGCCCGGTCACGAGTTGATCGCCGATGGCAGCGAAGAACCCGTGCCCGTCGTTGTCGGCAAGGCTGGCCTTGGCGTCGATCCCGCGCGCCGCCGCGCGCGCGATCGTGTCGGGTGTGGCGAACGCGCCGGCGGCCTCGTCGGCGCCGTCGATGCCGTCGGTGTCGGCCGACAGCGCGTAGATGCGGGGCGCGCCGTTCAGTGCGACGGCGAGCGAGAGCAGGAACTCGACGTTGCGGCCGCCGCGGCCGCCTCCGCGCACATGGACGGTCGTCTCGCCGCCCGACAGCAGCACCGCGGGCGCGGCGACGGGCTGGTTGTAGTGCACGACGTGGGTGGCGATGCCGGCCATCACCCGGCCGACTTCCCGCGATTCGCCTTCCAGCGCGTCGCCCAGGATCAGCGGCGCCACACCCGCACGCCGCGCCACGTCCGCCGCCGCCTCCAGCGACATCTGCGGCGCGGCGATGATGCGCACGGACGCACGCGACAGCCTCGCGTCCCCGGGCTTCGGCGTCTCGTCCGCCGCCGCCTGCAGATGCCGGATCGCGGCCTCGGGCTTGTCGATGCCGTATTTCGCCAGCACCGCGCGCGCGTCGGCGAAGGTGGTTGCATCGGCAACCGTGGGACCCGAGCCGATCACCGCCGGATCGTCGCCCGGCACGTCCGACATCGCGAGCGTCACGGTCGTCGCCGGATACGCCGCCGCCGCCAGCCGGCCGCCCTTGATCGCGGACAGGTGCTTGCGGACGCGATTCATCTCGGTGATGTCGGCGCCCGAACGCAGCAGCGCCTGGTTGACCGCCTGCTTGTCCGCCAGCGTCAGTCCCGGCGCCGGCAGGGTCAGCAACGCCGAGCCGCCGCCGGAGATCAGCGCGATCACCAGATCGTCCGCGGTCAGGCCGCCGACCATCGCCAGCATCCGCTCGGCCGCCGCCATGCCGGGCGCGTCGGGGACGGGATGCGCCGCCTCGACGATCTCGATGCTGCGGCACGGCACCGCGTGGCCGTAGCGGGTGACCACCAGGCCGGTCAGCGCGCCGCCGGTCCAGTGGTCCTCCAGCGCGCGCGCCATCGCCGCGGACGCCTTGCCGGCGCCGACCACGATGGTGCGGCCGGCGGGCGGCTTCGGCAGGTAGGCGGGGACCACGCGTTCGGGCAACGCGGCGGCCACCGTCGCGTCGAACATC
>DATEQV010000383.1:0-5151 GCA_035272265.1 Acidisphaera sp.
AAGAACTGAGAGAGCGTATCCAAGCCGTCGCAGCGCAGCCCGGGCTCGGGCGGCCTTGTCCCGAGGTTCGTCCCGGATACTACAGATGCGCTGCCGGCTCGCACGTCGTCTTCTATCGCCGAACCGACGCGGGCATCGAAATCGTCCGCATCCTGCACGGGCGCATGGATTTCGTGCGGCACCTGTAGCCTATTCGGCTGAACATGCGCCCCCCGCTCCGCCCCGTCCCGGGACCGACCTTCGCCGGCGTGCTCGACTCGCCGTCGCGCAACCTCGCACTCGGCAGCATCTACATGGCGGTCGTCATCGCGCTCGCCACGTCCGCCTACGTCGCGGCCGGATGGCGCCTCGGCGACGCCTTCTACATGGTCATCGTCACCGTCTACACCGTCGGCTACAACGAGGTGCACCCGATCGACACCCCGTTGTTGCGCGTCATCACGATCGCGACGATCGTGCTGGGCTGCACCGGAATCATCTTCCTCACCGGCGCCCTCGTGCAGTTCCTCACCCTCAACCGGCTCGACCGCATCCTTGGCACCAGGCGCATGACCACGCAGATCGACAAATTGTCCGACCATGTGATCGTCTGCGGCTTCGGCCGTATCGGCCGACAGATCGCGCAGGGTCTCGTCGCCGGGCGCGCGCCGTTCGTGGTGCTGGAGAACCGGCCTGAACGGGCCGAAGAGGCGCGCGCGCTCGGCTATCTCAGCATGCAGGCCGACGCGACGGACGAAGCAGCCCTGCTCGCCGCCGGCATCAAGCGGGCGCGCGTGCTGGCGACCGTGCTGCCGACCGACGCGTCCAACGTGTTCATCACCCTCAGCGCCCGCAAGCTCAGCCCGTCCGTGGAGATCATCGCCCGCGGCGAGGCGCCGAGCACCGAGGGCAAGCTGCTGCAGGCCGGCGCCAACCGCGTCGTGCTGCCCAGCCACCTGTCCGCCGAGCGGATCGTGGAGATCGTGCTGTTCGAAAACACCGAGCACTTCATCCGCGGCTCGCCGGCCATGCAGGATTTCGAGAAGGCCCTCGTGCATCTCGGCCTGCAGCTCGAGATGGTGGCCGTGGCACCGGACAGCCCGGCGGTCGGGCAGACCGTGGAGGACCTGGAGCGCGAGGCGGCGGGCGGCTTCTTCATCGTCGAGATCAGCGGTGCGGACGGTCAGGCCAGACGGCCCGAACCGCAGACGCGCGTGGCGGCCGGCGACGGGCTGCTGCTGCTCAGCCGCGGCCTGCGCGGCTTCGAGCTGTTCGAAGGCGGCGGCCGCCCCGGCTTCCGGAAGTCCGCGCGGTAGGGCGGCGTCGGCGCGAGGGTGACGCGGGCCGGGGCCCGGGTTGGATGGGCCGCGCGGGATGGTCCAGCGGCCGGCGCCGATCTTCAGGCCGGTGTGCCGTATGACGGGCGGGATCGTGGGCGAGATCCCCGCGGGAGCCGAGCCACCGTCGGGCGCCGGCGCAGTTTCGGGCGCGTCGGGCGGCGCGCCGTCGCGGGCCGCCTTTCGACGGCGTGGCAATCGATAGGCGGCGGCGGGCGGGCCAGCCCGATTATCGATTGCCAATCACCAGCCCGCCACGGTATCGATAACATAACAACGCGCGACCCGGCATCGTGTAGCCAGTGGCCGCGCAATCCGGGAGGAACCGATGGTCGGGACGACGAGGCGGACGCTGCTCGGCGGCATGGCCGGGATGGCGGCGATGTCTGCGGCCGGCACCACCGCGAGGGCCGCTCCAGCCTCGCCGATCGCGCTGAACATCGTCGATGTCGGCGGCCAGCTTCAGCTCACGCAGCGCGCGCTGGAGAGCTACTGGCGCGCGCGTCCGGACACGGTCTCGCGCATGAATTTCAGCCAGGCGCCGGCGCCCGAGCTGCCGGGCAAGCTGCAGGCGCAGCAGAACGCCGGGCGCGTCGACATCGACCTCGTGCTCGGCGGTGTCGATATCATTTCCAACGGTGTCGATCTGGGCATCTGGACCAAGCTGTTCCCCGATCACGCGAGCAGCCTGCCCGACCTCCAGACGCTGCTGCTCCCCGCCGCCTACGACATGCAGAAGCTGGCACAGGGACAGGCGGTGTGCGTCGTGTTCTGCCCCGGCGGCCCGCTGCTCGAATACATGCCCGACCGGGTGAAGCAGCCGCCGGCCACGGCCGAGGATCTGCTGGCCTGGACGCGCGCCAACAAAAACCGCTTCCTGTATGCGCGTCCCGCCAATTCCGGCCCCGGCCGGGCGTTCCTGATGGGGATGCCCTACATCCTCGGCGACAGCGACCCGAAAGACCCCGCGGGCGGCTGGGCGAAGACGTGGAGCTACCTCGCCGAACTCGGCAAGAACATCGAGTATTACCCGACCGGAACGTCGGCGACGATGAAGGAACTGGCCGAGGGCTCGCGCGACATGGTCGCCAGCCATGTCGGCTGGGACATCAACCCGCGCGCCCTCGGCGTGGTGCCGAAGGAAGCCCAGATCGCGACGCTGAAGGGCTTCCACTTCGTCACCGACGCGCAGTACATGACGATCCCCAAGGGCATCGCGGCGGACCGCATCCCGGTGCTGCTCGACGTCGTCAACTACATGCTGACCAAGCCGGCGCAGGCCATGACGTACGACAAGGGCTACTTCTATCCGGGTCCGTCGGTGCGCGACGTGCCGCTCAGCCTCGCACCCGCCGAGAGCCAGAAGGTGATCGAGGAATTCGGCCGCGGCGATTTCTACACCAAGCTGTTCGCCGAAACCCCGATGGACACGCAGCTCGAGGCCAAGAAGCTGGTCTATGCGTTCGAGCGCTGGGACAAGGAGATCGGCGCCAAGGTGGGCAAGTAGCACGGTGATCCGCGGGCGTCCGGCATAACCCGAGGCACGTCACGTGACGCTCGCCTCGCGCGACTTCCGCGCGCTCCGCCTCGACAACATCAGCCGTACCTTCGGCACGCTGAACGCGCTGAACGACCTGAGCCTGACGGTCGGGCGGGGCGAGTTCGTCGCCCTGCTCGGCCCGTCGGGGTGCGGCAAGTCCACCGCGCTGAACTGCATCGCCGGACTGCTGCAGCTGACCGGCGGCTCAATCTGGCTGGATGAGCGGCGCATCGACCGGCTCGGCCCCGAGGACCGCGGCTTCGCGATGGTGTTCCAGAACTACGCGCTGTTCCCGCACATGACCGTGCGCCGCAATGTCGGGTTCGGGCTGGTGTCGCAGCGCCGCCCGCAGGCCGAGATCGCGCGCCGCGTCGACGAGGCGCTGGCGCTGGTGCGGCTGACCGACCAGGCCGACAAGCCGCCCGGCCAGCTGTCGGGCGGCCAGCAGCAGCGCGTCGCCATCGCGCGCGCGATCGTCGTCGAGCCGCCGCTGGTGCTGATGGACGAGCCGCTGTCGAACCTCGACGCCAAGCTGCGGCTGGAGATGCGGGCCGAGATCCGGCGCATCCACGATCTGCTCGGCTGTGCGACGATCTACGTGACGCACGACCAGGAGGAGGCGCTGTCGCTCGCCGACCGGATCGTGGTGATGCGCGACGGCACGGCACAACAGATCGGCGTGCCGGAGGACCTGTACGCCCGCCCCGCGAACCCCGACGTCGCGGAGTTCATGGGCTACCGCAACATGATCCGCGCCACCGCGCGCCCGTCGGTTGCAGGTGTGCCCACGGGTGTCATCGTGACGATCGCCGGCGCCGAGCTTCCCGGCACGGCGGTCGGCGAGACCTTCTCCGGACCGGCGATCGTCGCGATCCGCCCCGACGACCTGGCACCCGCCGCGGACGGCCCCATCGCAGCCACCGTCGAGTCCGCCGAATACCACGGCCGCGATTTCGCCTGTATCGCCCGCGCCGCCGACGGCACCGAACTGCACTTCCGCGCCCACGCGCGCGTGCAGCCGGGCGAGGCCATCCGCCTCGGCGTTCCTGCGCAGCGGGTGCTGGTATATCCGGCGTGACCGCCGCGTCCGGCGTCGTGCGCCACCCGCTGCGCGCCCGCCTGCGCGAGCGCGGACTGGACGCGACGACGCTGCTCGCCCTGCCGGCGGTGCTGTTTGTGCTCGCGCTGTTCGTCTATCCGTTCCTGTACGGGCTGTACCTGTCGTTCAACCCGATGCAGGGCGGCGCGCTGGCCAATTACGCGCGGTTCTTCTCCGATCCGTTCCTGTACGACACCATCGGCACCACGCTGGTCATCGCCGTCCCCGTGACGGTCCTGAACGTCGCCGCCGCGATCCCCGTCGCGCTGCGCGTGCGGCTGATGCGCCGCCAGCGGCTGCTGACCGCGATCCTGGTGATCCCGATCACGCTCGGCACCGTGCTGGTCGCCGAGGGGTTGCTGACCTATCTCGGGCCGCGCGGCTGGGTGAACCGGGTGCTGCTCGACCTCGGCCTCGCCGAGCATCCGATCCGGCTGATCCACAACTACTGGGGCGTGTTCCTGTCGCTCGTGATCACCGGGTTTCCGTTCACCTTCCTGCTCGTGCTGTCCTACGTCACCGGCATCGACCCGTCGCTCGAGAACGCCGCCGCCGTGTTCGGCGCGCGGGCGCGGGCGCGCTTCACGCGCATCCTGCTGCCGTTGCTGATCCCCGGTCTGACGATCACGCTGGCGCTGGCCTTCGTGCAGTCGTTCTCGGTGTTTCCGTCGGCCGTGTTGCTCGGCGCCCCCGCCGGGCCGACGCGAGTTATCTCGATTGCGGCCTATCAGGCGGCGTTCGAGCAGTACGACTATCCGATGGCCTCGGCGATCGCGATGCTGATGGCGGGCGTGCAGGTGCTGATCGTCGTGGCCCTGCTGATGCTGCGCGGCCTCGTGTATCGCGGGCCGGCGGCGACCGGGAAAGGCTGATGCAGCGTGCGGCCACGTTCGGCAAGCGCGCCTGGGCCGGCACGGTCTGGGTGGTGACGGGGTTCTTCCTGCTCAACCTGTTCGCGACGATCGCGAGCGTCGTGGTGAACTCGTTCGGCACGCACTGGTTCACCACCTGGCTGCCCGCCGGCTTCACTACGAGTTGGTATGCGCTCGTGTGGGACGAGTTCCAGCTTCCCGACCTGCTGATCGTCACCGCCGAGGTCGTCGCCGCGGTCGTCGTCATCTCGGGACTGATCGGCGTGCCGGCGGCCTACGCGATGTCGCGGCGCAACTTTCCCGGCAAGCGGGCGGTCATGCTGC
>DATEQV010000384.1:0-6924 GCA_035272265.1 Acidisphaera sp.
CGTCACCTCGCTGCCGTCAGGAAGAAGCGGTTCGTGGTCTATGCCAAGGCGCCGTTCGCCGGCCCCGAGGCCGTGCTCGCCTATCTCTCGCGCTATACCCACCGGGTCGCCATCTCGAACCGGCGTCTGATTGCGTTCGACCAAACCGGCGTCACCTTCCGCTACAAGGACTACCGCCGCAATGGTTCCGAGCGGCAGCGCGTCATGACGCTCGCACCGCACGAGTTCATCCGCCGCTTCCTGCTCCATGTCCTGCCACATGGCTTCCACCGCATCCGGCATTACGGCTTGCTCGCCAGTTCCGCACGCAAGGCGAGTATTGCGCGTGCCCGTGAGCCTGGGCACGCAAAGCGAGGTGTTTTCAGCGGTTTTTGATCACGGAATTTGATGGGTCCGCGCGCGGCGCCCTCGCCGAACGTGCCGAACGCATCTTTTCGGAAGTATTCCTTGGTGAGACTGAAGGACCATTCCTCGGCGCCGACCTGCGGACATGACCGCCGGGAGCGCAGGCGGGGTCAAGGAGGCTCCGCGCCGTAGGCGTGGATGCCTTGACGCTGCCGAGCACCCGGCGAGGCTGGAACAGCGGGCGGGCCTGCAGGGCTCAGCCGGTCGGGGTGGCGGCTTCCGCTTGGGTTTCGAGCCGATCGACGAGCTTTTGGAAGATGGCCTCGAACCCGGGATCGTAGTTGTCGGGGTGGTTGCGGATGATGGTGATGGCCTTGCGGTAGCAGTCGGCGGCTTGGCGATGATCGCCGCGGGCTTCGTAGACCATGCCGAGGCGGTCATAGCCGTCATGGACGTCGGGGAAGCGCGCGAGCAGGTCGTGGGCGGCCTGTTCGGCGGCATCGAGATCGCCGGCCTGGACCATGTCGACCACGGCGTTGGACGCCTCGGTCAGTTCGTCGGGTTCGTCCTGTTCCTGGAAATAACTGGCCCGGGACGGCTGGCGCCCGGGCACCGCGGCCGGGCGGGCGGGACGTTCGGCGGGGGCGGCGGCCTCGTCACGGGTCATGCAGCACTTCTTGTATTTCTTGCCGCTCCCGCAGGCGCAGGGATCATTCCGTCCGATTTTGGCCATCTCGCCAACGTCATTTCAAAGGACGGACCCAGTGTACCAAGCCGTGCTGGCCGACGCCAAGTTCCACGAGCAACTTCTCGCCTTCGACCGCGACCTCGCGGCCTCCGCCCGGGCGGCACGGTGCCGGCTCTGCGGTGGCGCGCTGCATTCCGGTTCGTATGACCGCAAGCCGCGCGGCGGTCCGGCCGGGCTCGGCCAGGAGTACGCCGAGCGTTTCAGCTTCTGCTGCGCGGTGGATGGCTGCCGAACGCGCGCCACCCCGTCGTCGCTGCGCTTTCTGGGTCGGCACGTCTATCTCGCCACCGTGGTGACGTTGATCTCGGCGATGCAGCTCGGCATCACGCCGTCCCGCCTGGCGCGTCTGTCGGTCGTGCCCGGACTTGATCGGCGGACACTGGCGCGCTGGCGCGCCTGGTGGCGTTCCACCTTCACCGACAGCCCCTTCGCGCCGGTCGCGATGGCCGCCGTGGTGCCCCCGATCGACATCGCGGCGCTGCCGGTCTCGCTGCTCGAGCGGTTCGCCGGCGACGTGGGCGAGAAGCTCATCGCCTTGCTGCGCTTCCTTGGTCCGCTGACCGGCGGCGCATCGACGATGCGCGCTTTCTGACGGGCGCCAGCGACCCGCAGAGGATGCGCGTCGCGGCCCCTCGGTGAGGGCGCCTACCGTCGCCTCGCTCATTTTCGGAGGGCGGGCGTGGCGGAACGAGGCGGGTCGCGGGTGCATGAGCATTGGGCGCGGCTGCGCTTCTCGATTATCGGCGCGCTTCTCGCCGCGCCGCCGGCGAAGGGCGCGTTGCGCGCGGCTTTGCAACAACTGGCCGCGCGCGAATGGCGCCACCCGAGCACCGGCGCGCCGGTCCGCTTCGGTGTTTCTACTCTGGAGCGATGGTTCTACCGAGCCCGCAACGAACGGCATGATCCGGTGGGCGTGCTACGCCGCAAGCGGCGGGGCGATGCCGGCGCGCAGGCATCAATGACGCCGGCGTTGCGCGAGGCGCTGCTGGCGCAGTACGGCGCCCACAAAAGCTGGAGCGCCCAGCTGCACCGCGACAATCTGGTCGCCCTGGCCGAGACCCGACCGGAATTGCGGCCGGTGCCATCCTACACAACGGTCCGGCGCTTCCTCGCCGCCAGCGGCCTGACCAGGCGTCGTGCCACGACGGCGCGCCAGACCGATGGCGCGATGGCGGCCGAGGCACGGCTGGAGGCGCGCGAGGTGCGCGGCTTCGAGGCCGAATACGTGAACGGACTGTGGCACTGGGATTGCCACCATGGTTCGCGCAAGTTGCTGACGCCGCGCGGCGAATGGCACACGCCGATCCTGTTCGGCGTGCTCGACGATCGCTCGCGACTGGCCTGCCATCTGCAATGGTATTGGGCGGAATCGGCCGAGAACATCGCGCACGGTCTGTCACAGGCGATGCAGAAGCGCGGCCTGTCGCGCGCGGCGATGAGCGACAATGGCGCCGCGATGACGGCCACCGAGATCACCGAAGGTCTCGCCAGGCTTGGCATCGTTCACCAAACGACACTTCCCTACTCTCCCTACCAAAACGGCAAGCAGGAAGTTCTCTGGGCATCGGTCGAAGGCCGATTGATGGCCATGCTCGAGGGTGTCGATGACCTCACCCTGGCCCGGCTCAACGAAGCGACCCAGGCCTGGGTCGAGCAGGACTACAACCGAAAACACCACAGCGAGATCAACGACACGCCGCTCGCCCGCTTCCTCGCCGGTCCTTCCGTGACCCGCCCCTGCCCGGATGCCGCCGCGTTGCGGCTGGCCTTCACCCGCACCGAACGACGGACCTTGCGCAAAAGCGACGGCACTGCCGTCATCGAAGGCCGCCGCTTCGAAGTCCCCAACCAGTATCGGCATCTCTCGCTGCTGGAAGTTCGCTTCGCCGCCTGGGATCTCACCCAGGTCCACCTCGTCGATCGGCATACCGGCACGGTTCTTTGTCGCCTGTTCCCCCAGGACAAGGCGGCCAACGCCTCGGGCCTGCGCCGCGGGCTGCAGCCAATCGACACCGAAACGTCCAAACCATCGTCGCTGCCATCACCGTCGCGATCCCCGACGCCGCCGCCGGCGCGCGGCATCGGACCGCTCCTGGAAAGAATGCTCGACCGGCAGGCCGCCACCGGATTGCCGCCCGCCTACCTCCCCAAGGACGAAGGAGACGACGCGTGAACAACAAGATGCTCGCGCTGTACGGCCTCAAATGGAACCCGTTCACCCCCAACGTGCCGACCGAGGCGTTGCACGTCACCCTGCGCCTGGAATCGTTTTGCTGGCGCGTGCAACAACTTGCCGGAGACGGCGGCTTCGCCCTCGTCACCGGCGCGCCCGGGTGCGGCAAATCCGCCACGTTGCGCATCCTGACGGCGTCATTGGCGACACAGCGCGACGTCACCGTCGGCGTGATCAGCCGCCCACAGGCCAACATCGCCGACTTCTATCGCGAGATGGGCGAACTCTTCGGCGTCGAATTGCGCCCGCATAATCGCTTCGCCGGCGCGAAAATCCTGCGCCAGCGCTGGCAGGCCCACATCCAGGGCACGTTGTCCCGGCCCGTGCTGGTCGTCGACGAGGCGCAGGAGATGCAGACCGCGGTGATGGCCGAACTCCGTCTGTTGGCCTCCGCCGATCTGGACTCGAACATCCTGCTGACCGTGGTGCTTGCCGGCGATGGACGGCTCGCCGAGCGCCTGCGCTCCGATGAATTCCTCCCGCTTGCCAGCCGCGTGCGGGTGCGCCTGCCGATCGAACGCGCATCGCCGCAGGACCTGCAGGGCTGCCTCAGCCACGCCCTCCGGCAGGCCGGCGCTCCCACCCTGATGACCGCGGAAGTCATCGCGGCCATCTGCGATCATGCGCAGGGCAATCCGCGCGCGCTGATGATCATGGCGGCCGAACTGCTCGAGGCCGCTGCCCAGCGCGAGGCCCGTCAGATCGACGAGGCATTGTTCTTCGAGGTCTGCGCCGTGCCCGCCACCAGCGAGGCCAAGGCGGCGACCCGCCGCCGCCGATGACGCAGCTTCCGGTCCAGCCGGCCTGGCGTCTCGCCGAGGCTCCCGAGCAGCGGCACTGGCTCGTCGACGGGCTGTGGTCCGAGGAAGCCGTCGGCATCATCGGCGGCGAGCCCAAATGCTACAAATCCTTCCTCGCCCTCGATCTGGCCGTCGCCGTCGCCGCCGGAATACCCTGCCTGCGCCGCTTCGCGGTCGCGCGGCCCGGTCGGGTCCTGCTCTATCCCGCCGAGGACGCGCTGCACGTCGTCCGCCGCCGCCTTGAGGGCATCTGTGCGGCTGCCGGAACCGCTCTCGCCGAACTCGACGTCCAGGTGATCACCGCGCCCAGCCTGCGCCTCGATCTCGAGGCCGACCGCGCGCGTCTCGAGGAGACCGTCGCCACCCTCAGGCCGAGGTTCCTGATCCTCGATCCGTTCGTCCGCCTGCATCGCATCGACGAGAACGTCAGCGGCGACGTGGCACCGCTGCTCGCCTTCCTGCGCGAACTGCAACGACGCCATGCCGTCGCCATCGCCGTCGTCCATCACGCCAGGAAGGGCACCGGAACCGTCCGTGCCGGCCAGGCCCTGCGTGGCTCGTCCGAATTCCACGCCTGGGGAGATTCCAACCTCTACCTCCGCCGCGATACCGACGATCGCATCGCGCTCACCGTCGAGCATCGCGCCGCCGCGGCCATCGCCGGCATCACGCTCGAACTTGCCCAGCGCGATGACGCCCTCGCGCTGCGGCCCGTTCAGGCCGATCCCCAACCCAATCGCTCCGTCCATCAGCAGTCCGTCGATCAGCGCATCACCACGGTTCTCGCCGACGCCAGCCAGCCACGGCCATTCTCCGACCTGCGCGCGTCCTGCCGCGTTCGTGCAACTACCCTCTACGAACGCCTCGCCGCCATGATCGCCGCCGGCATCGTCACGAAATCCGCCAACGGCTACAGTCTCATCGTTCGCTGAACCACAGCGCTCCCAGTCCCGCGGAACGCAATGCCGGGGTAATTCTCGACATCACCGCATCCCCGAACGAGGCCGCGCCACGCCACCGCGCCGACGCCACTTCCCGCTTCCGCTTCCCACACTCCCTACAGCCAACGGGAAACGGAAGCGGGAAGCCCATCAAAATCCGCGACCGCAACGCCATCAAACAGCGTGATCGTGCTCACCCGCAGGCCGCCTGGTACGCTTCGTCGCGGTGGTTCATCCAACAAGAGGTTCTTGCCTGCTCATGTGCACAGACACCTCTCTGCAGGCCATCGAGATCATTCGTCTCTACGGCGGGGGCCGCGATTCAAGCTTTGAGTGACCCCGCTCCCCGATCTGAGTTGCCTGTCGCATGACGAGAAGGACGCGCATCAGCGCGCCGGACCAGGCCAGCAGGGCGAACGGCAGCAGATCCAGCATCTCGAGCCGACGTTGCCAATGCAGAACGGCTGCGCCGGCCAGGAAGGTGAGCAGCGGCACCCCGCCCATCGCCAGCCACGCCATGACCAGGCCAGGCGCCAGCGCGCCGACATGTCCCAGATGCCGGATCAGCCAGCCATACGCGGCGGCCTCGGCGGACGCGGGATCGCTCAGGTGCAGGAACTCGATGCAGCGGACCATGTAGGCCGGCAGCCCGGCCTCCGCGATCTCGCCGCGGCCCAAGGCGAGCAGGCCGAGGATCGCCAGGATGGCTCCCGCCGCCAGCAGGGCCGCCCGGAGCCAGGCGGGACGGCGCCAGGCGGCGATCGCGACCGCCGCATAGGGCGCGACCAGCCACAGGAAGATGTGGGCGCGTATCAGGAACACCGTGGCGAGCAGGACCACGGAGCCCAGCAGGGCGCGCGCGTCGCCTTCTCTGCACCATGGCACCAGCAGGCTGCATGCGGCACAGGCACATGGTAGCGCATGGAGCGAGCCGGGGGCGGTGTCCAACAGCCAATGGTAGGACAGGAAGCCGTTGTGCAGCCCATAGCTGCCGGCATCCGGCACGCCAGCCAGGAGCACGATCGCCAATGCGCCGCCGGCGAGCCCGGCCAGCGCCCGCCCCAGCGCCATCACGCCGAGTGCGGTCGCGAAGATCCCGGCCGGCAGCCAGACCGCCGTGACGGATTGCAGCGGCACCATGCCGAGCAGCCGTACCCATAGGGCGGGGACGGCGAAACTGACGAAATGATAGAAGCCTTCCGGCGTGTCGGCGAGCAGCGTGCTGCCGCGGCCCGCGGCGTGCGGGTCGCCGAACTCGGCGATCAGCGCGGCGTGGCTGAAGAAGTCGAGCCACAGTCGAAAGATGCCCGTGGTCGCGAAGTCGGCGAGGCGGCGGGTGTCTTCCAGCGGCCAGATCGCTGCGAACCCCGCGGCGGCGACCAGCACGATCAGCAGGGCCGGCTCATCGGGTTCCGCCATGAGGGCGGCAGGACGCACCGACGCGAGAACCGCGAGCAGAAGGAACAGGGCGGCCGAGACCAGGATCGACGTGCCGAGCCAGTGCACCGGGAGCGCCAGAACGTAGGCAAATGCCGCGAATCCGAGCAGCAGCCGTAGCTCGAGCGGCAGGTCGCGACGGAGCCATGTCGCACAGGCGCCGCCGACGCTCAGGCAGGCAGCCGCGACTGTTGCGCCGATCAACCCGGTCCAGACGGCATCCGGCTCGCCCGTGTTGATGGCAAGCACCCCGCCGGCGAGGATGCAGACCAGCACGGGAGCCCACGGAATGGCGCCAACGCCCGCTTTGGTCTGGGAAGTGATACTCATCCTGGTCGCGTGGGCTTAGGCACAGGGTCACTAACCCGTCTTATTCAGCGTTGAGGCGGGGATGACGGCGAAGGCGCCCAGGGCATAGTT
>DATEQV010000385.1:0-6400 GCA_035272265.1 Acidisphaera sp.
CTGTCGGAGTTAGCAGTTTTGCGGATGAATATGTCGCCAACGGCCACCGGCGGATTCTCTTGTTGTGCAGAACCGCGAAGTATCGAAAGAAATCTCCGATTTGTTCGTGGTTTGTGCTTAACTCCGACAGGCTGCTAGGGCCGCAATTGCAGATCGAGACGAACTCGATCCTGTTGCTGCCGCGCCTGATAGCGGAGACGTCGCTGCTGAGCCTGACCTCTACGCGTAATCTGGGTCACGGCGAAGTCGGCGCGCATCTCGAGCGGCTCGACATCGAGACGACGACGATGCGGCGCCAGCTTGGCGGCATCCATCGCAAGGATCAGTATCTGTCGCCCGCCGCAATGAAGTTCGTTACAATCCTGTCGGAAATGGGCGGCTCTTTGCTCGAGCCTTCTCCGACCGGTAGAGCGGGGACGCTTTCACTCGCACATTCGGGCGGATGCTGACCGATCAACGTCCGGTTCCGCCAGCCTCGGCCCGCCGCGCCGTCCGCTCGCTGTCCTCGCAGCGACGGGGTCAGGTGCCGGAACGACACGTGTCAAGCAGGACCGCAATCCGCGTCCAAGAATAAATGCCTTGCCAAGCTCCTCTCGCGACCCTATTCTCGTGGTGAGCCCGGCGCCGACCGGGGAACCTCGAGCCCCAGGGAGGGCCGGATGTTCGACTTCCTGCCGCCCTTCCTCAAGCGGCTCTCTACCAAAGCTTCCGCGTCCCGTACGCCCGCGGCACCCGCGTGCGCGAAACCCCCGAGCCCGACCCCGAGATCGCCGTCGGCATGCGCGAGCGCGCCTTCCGCGTCGAGATCATCCAGGACGCGTTCTGCGAACGCCGGCCCAGGCCCGAGCGGCTGTTCCGCAAGCCGACGGGCCATCGCGACCTCTATTCCTGGTGCGACCTGGAGGCCTCCCGCTACCCTACCACTCGCCACCGCTGCGCCCACTGCACCGACGCCCGCGACCTCTACAGGCGCGCCAACGCAGGCGACTGGCAGGCCGAAGTCCGCCTGCACCGGCTGGCGACGCGCGCCTCGATGCGCCTGCTCGCCGAACGCCGCCGATGGGCCGAAACCCGCCGCCGCCAGCGTGCCGCCCGCACCCCGGAGCCGGGACCGCCGCCGGTGATCTGGGTCATGCTCGGCTGGAAGCGCTGGCGCGACCGACGCCGCGAATACCCTCCCGCAACCGAGCGCTGGTTCATCGTCGAACGCCGCGAGGCCGAGGCCAAGCTCGTACGCGCGCACACAAGCACGCTGCAGCGCATGGCCCAGCGCAGCCGCGCCCGCCGGCGCGACCGCGAGGTCGCGCGGGAGACCGCGCACCGTCACGTGCACGCAGCCGGACCGCCGCCGGACCGCGCTCCAGGGCCGGACGAGAAGGTTACGCTCGGAACCATTCCCCCGTCTTCGCGAGGCGCGCAGCGCCGTGGCGATCCAGGGCAACGTGACAAACGTTTTTCGCGCGGCCCTGGATCGCCACGCCGCCAATCGGCGGCTCGCGATGACGGTGTCGATGCGCCCGCGCCATCGGACCCGCCGGCCGAAGCCGCCCCGGCCGACGCCGCGCCCGCCATCGCACCCGAAGCGCCCGCCATCGCGCCCGCACCGCCGCAACCCGCGCCCGCAGCGCGCATCGCGCTGATTCCGTACCCGCCCGGCGGCAAGACCATCATCAGGATCGGCGCCGCGCGGCCGACCATTCCCGCGCCGCGCCCCCGCCGCATCGACGCCTCGGCGACCGGCCGCGCCGACCCGGCCCTAACCGCCGCCCTCGAACACCATCCGCTCGTAGTCCACGCCGGTCAGGCACAGCCCGTCGGCGGGTGCGGTCGGGCCGGCGGCGCTGCGGTCGCGAGCGCCGAGCGCCTCGCGGACCCGGCCGGCCGGCCAGGCGCCCTCGCCGACCAGCTTCAGCGTGCCGACCATGTTGCGGACCTGGTGGTGCAGGAAGCTGCGCGCCGCGACGGCGACCACGACGCGGTCGCCGTCGCGCGCGACATCCAGCCGGTCGAGCGTGCGGACCGGCGAGTTGGCCTGGCACGCGGCAGCACGGAATGACGTGAAGTCGTGCCGCCCGATCAACAAACCGGCCGCCTCTTCCATCGCCGGCACATCCAGCCTCTGCGGCACATGCCACACGCGCCCGGCCGACAGCGCCGGCCGGGCCGGGCGGTTGAGGATTGTGTAACGATATCGCCGGCGAATGGCCGAGAAGCGGGCGTTCCAGCCCTCCGGTGCCGGCACGGCCCGCAGCACCACCACCGGATGCGGTTTCAGGTGAAAATTCAGCGCGTCGCGCACCGCGCGGGCGTCGTGCCGGTCCGGCAACGAAATCTGCGCGACCTGGCCCTCGGCGTGCACGCCGGCATCGGTGCGCCCGGCCACCACGCTCGCCGGCGGCGCGCCGTCGTTCAGCTGCGCGGCCGCGTCCTCCAGCAGAAGCTGGATCGATACGCCCTCCGCCTGACGCTGCCAGCCGACATAGGCGCCGCCGTCGTATTCCAGCAGCAAGGCCCAGAGCGTCGTGGCCGAGGGCGTCATGCCGCCGCGGTCACCGCGTCACCCCAGCACCGTGCCGGGCGCCACCGGATGGCCGCGCAGGAACGCCTCGGCGTCCAGCGCCGCGCGGCCGGCCGCCTGCACCCGCGTCAGCCGCAGCGCGCCGCGCCCGCAGGCGACGGTCAGCCGCCGGTCGAGCACGGTGCCCGGCGCCCCGTCGCCCTCCGCCAGCTCCGCCGCCAGCACCTTCAGGGCCGCGCCGTTCAGGTGCGTCGCCGTGCCCGGCCAGGGGTCGAACGCCCGCACCCGGCGCTCCAGCTCGGCCGCCTCGCGGGACCAGTCGAGCCAGGAATCGTCGCGGCTGAGCTTGGGCGCGTAGGTCGCGCCCACCTCCGGCTGCGGCAGCGGCGCCGGCCGGTCGTCGAGCGCGCGCAGAATCAGCCGCGCGCCGATCGCGGCCAGCGCGTCGTGCAGGGTGGTCCCGGTGGTGTGCGGCAGGATGGGCGTGGCCTCGCGGAGTAGCATCGGGCCGGTGTCCAGGCCCTCGTCCATCTGCATGATGGTCACGCCGCTCTCCGCGTCGCCGGCGAGGATCGCCGCCTGGATCGGCGCCGCCCCGCGCCAGCGCGGCAGCAGGCTGGCGTGGATGTTCACGCAGCCCCGCCGGGGCGCGTCCAGCATCGCCGCGGGCAGGATAAGCCCGTACGCGGCCACCACCGCCACATCCAGATCGAGCGCGCGGAACGCCGCGTGCTCCGCCGTGTCGCGCCGCAGCCGGGCCGGGGTCCGCACCGTCAGCCCGAGCGCCTCGGCCGCCACCTGCACCGGGCAGGGCCGCACTTCATAGCCGCGGCCGGCGGGGCGGGGCGGCTGGCAATACACGGCCGCAATCGTGTGCCCGGCGTCATGCAGCGCGCGCAGGGCGGGCACCGCGAAGTCCGGGCTGCCCATGAACGCGAGACGCAGGCCCGGCTCGGTCCCCTTGCGTGGGTCAGAAATCGTCGTCGCCGCGCTTCTGGCGCCGCTCCCGCTGCTCCTTGGCGAGGCGGCGCAGGATCATGTTGCGCTTCAGCGACGAGAGGTGGTCGACGAACAGCACCCCATCGAGGTGGTCGATCTCGTGCTGCAGGCACGCCGCCAGCAGCCCCTCGCCGGTGATCTCGTGACGTTTCCCCTCCGCGTCCTGGTAGCGCACGGTCACCTGCGCCGGCCGCGTGACGTCGGCGTATTGGCCGGGGATCGACAGGCAGCCCTCTTCCCGGGTGGCCGTCTCCTCGCTCTTGGCCACGATCTCGGGGTTGACCAGCACCAGCGGCGACGGCTGGTCGTCCGGGTGCAGGTCCACCACGGCCAGCCGCAGCTTGCTGCCGACCTGCGGCGCGGCCAGCCCGATGCCGGGTGCGGCGTACATCGTCGCCAACATCCGCGGGATCAGCGCCCGGACCTCGGACGCGTCGTCCGGGCCCACCGGGCGGGTGCGGGCGCGCAGCACCGGGTCGGGGACGGTGCGGATCGGCAGGGTTTCGGCCGGGGCTGGGGCCGAGGTGGTCGAGGTCGACATGACCGGCACATAGACGCGCGGCAACCGCCGATCAATCCGCTCCGGTTATCAACCACTTGGGGCGCGGCCCCCACCGCTTGCAACGCGGCCGGCGGGCGCCAATCTTTGGACAGCCGGGATGCCGTCGCGGGTCCCGGCGATCGCTTCGCTCAGTCGGTTGAGGAGGCCTGCCAACTTGAGTACTCGTGTGTTCACGTCCCCGCTGTTTCTGGGCTTCGACCACCTCGAGCAGATGCTCGAGCGGGCGGCCAAGACCTCGGCGGACGGCTATCCGCCCTACAACATCGAGCAGACCGGGCCCGACGGGCTGCGGATTACGCTTGCGGTTGCCGGGTTCACGATGGACGATCTGCAGATCACGCAGGAAGACAACCAGCTCGTCATCCGCGGCCGCCAGACGGACGACGGGAAGGATCGGGTGTTCCTGCACCGAGGCATCGCCGCGCGCCAGTTCCAGCGCGCCTTCGTGATGGCCGAGGGGATCGAGGTGAAGGGCGCCTGGCTCGACAACGGCCTGCTGCACATCGACCTCGTCCGCCCGCAGCCGGCCAGCCGCGTGCGTACGATCCAGATCGGCCGCACCCACAACGGGCGCAACGGCGCCATCGACGTGCAGGGCACGACCGAGGACTGAGACGCGGACCTGGCTGCACGTGCCTGAACCGGGACGGCACGGCCGGACCGGCAACAAGAACACGATGCCCGCGTTGCCAGAAGGGACGAGGGTGTCGCCGAGGAGAACACGATGAACATCAACTCCGACGATCCGACGAACGAGGCCGCCCAGGTGGGCGGGACGTTCGATCTGCGGCACCTTTCGGTGAGCGAGCTGGCGCAGCTCGGCGTCTCGCAGATCGCCTATGTCCGCCCGGTGGTGGTGAACGGCGCCCCCGCCTTCGCGATCCACGCGGCGGACGGCACGCCGATGGCGATGGCCGGCGACCGCGACGTGGCGATGGCCGCGATCGCGCAGCACGAAATGGTGCCCGTCTCGGTGCACTGAGTTCCGGCTCGCGGCAGACCGGCGCCGAGAGCAGCCGCCGGGTCTCTCACGGGACTGCCGAGCGCGTCATTGCGCGGTGCGGGGCGGCGAAGCGATCCGGGGCCGTACGACAGACCGCTGCTGCGGTGTCCTGGATCGCCTTCCATGGACCCCGCCCGTCGCTCGACATAGTCTCATTCGCAACGTCGATGACGCCGTCGCACGGCGTCGTCGTATCCGGCCGGCGGCGGCAGCGCCGGGGGCGACCGGGATGGCGGGCGAGGGCGCGTGTTTCTGCAACCGCCGCGGTATGCGCCTGTCCGCGCGTCACGTCCGGATTGCCGGATCGGGACGGCATCGCAACCTCAGCGCGCGCCCCCGCCTCTGCAACATTCGTTGAACGGCTGAAAACGCATCCGTCGTGGACACCCCACCGGACGGGTGACATGGTCATTCTGACGTCGTCTCGGTTTCCGCTCGGAACCGCGGCGCTCGGCGACGCGTGCTGCATCGCGACATGCGGCTTGGCGCGGTTCGCGCCGGACGGGTCGGATTGGGCGGCTCAACGCCCGGCGGAACGAAGGGGAGACGTCCATGACCACGCTGACCGCCTCGTCGGCCACGCAGCTCTCGTCGGACATCGGCACGTTCGACGCGCAGTCGCACACGCAGGCGGTCAGCGGCACGATCGAGATCACCGGCAACATCACGCTCGCGGCCGAGCTTGCCGCGATCAGCCTGGCCGCCGGATCGAGCCTGACGATCATCGGCACCGGCCACACGATCACCGGCGGCAGCGCGACCGGCGGGTTCCAGGTCCTGACCGGCACCGTCTCGATCGACGACCTGCTGATCCAGGACGCCACCGCGCGCGGCGGCAACGGCGCGAGCGGCGGCGGCGGCGGCGGCGCCGGTCTCGGCGGCGGCCTGTTCATCGGCTCGGGCGGCTTTGTGACGCTGGATCAGGTGTCGTTCAGCCACGACTCGGCCGTCGGCGGCGCCGGCGGTCACGGGGGCGCCGGCGGTGCGGGGCAACCGGGCGAAGCTCGAAGCAATCAGCACGCGGGCAGCCCCGGATCGGGCCACAACGGTGCGGCCGGCGGAAACGGCGGCAGGGGCGGAGCGGGCGGCAGTGGCGGAACCGGCGGCACGGGGGGCGCTGGCGGCGGTGGCGGGGCCGGCGGCGTCTCGTCGGCGCAGGGCCTGGGTAGCGGCGGCGCGGGCGGGCAAGGCGGCGGCGGCGCCGGCCGCGCCTTCGGCGGCGGTGGCGGGACCGGCGGCAGTGGCGGGACCGGAGGTGGGAGCGCCGGCAACGGTGGCCTCGGCCGCGGCGGCGCCGTCGGCGGTGCGGGCAACGGCG
>DATEQV010000386.1:0-2794 GCA_035272265.1 Acidisphaera sp.
CTGTCGGAGTTAAGCACAAACCACGAACAAATCGGAGATTTCTTTCGATACTTCGCGGTTCTGCACAACAAGAGAATCCGCCGGTGGCCGTTGGCGACATATTCATCCGCAAAACTGCTAACTCCGACAGGCTGCTAGCGCGGTTTCAGCCTGAGTATGTTCGCGCTCATTTTCACCGTCATGGCCCGCCTTCGCGGACCATGACGAGACCAGGATGAGTGCGATCGTACTCGGGTGAAATTGCTCTAAATCTCTAGTTTCCAACGACACGACTTCCGTCATTGCGAGGAGCGAAGCGACGAAGCAACCCAGGGCCGCACACCAAGCATCTGTCACGCGGCTCTGGGTTGCTTCGCTTCGCTCGCAATGACGAGGTCGACACGGTCCGACGACACAGCGTGGTATCATGCCCCTTCCGCACGCACGAAGTCGAAGCCTTTGGAGGGGCTCTGGATCAGCAGGACTCTCGCGACCGTGTCGCCGGCGTTGGCGATCTCGTGCGGCATGCCGGGCGGGACGATGTTGACCGCCTGTTCGCCGCAGCGAACCTGCGTGGTCTCGCCGTCGCACTCCATGCGGATGTCGATCGCGCCTTCGAGGACGACGGCGATGTCCCAGCTGACGCTGTGACGGTGCCGCGGCACGCGGCCGCCCGGATCGATCGTGTAGTGGCTGATCTGGATGTCGTCGGTCTGATGCACGAGCGCGCGCCGCGCGCGTTCGTGGCGGGCGGTGGACTCGAGCGCCGTCAGGTCGGGGATGGTGCGCGGACGAGGGGGCGGCATGGCCGACGCTCCGGTGCAGTCGTTGGCGGATCGTCGTGCAGCGAAACCGGCCGGGTCAAGGTTCGCGGCTACGGCCCGATCCGGCCCCGGTCGGCGGCGATCGCGTCCAGCACCGCCGGCAGCGCGATGCGCTGCATGCCGTCGCGGTCCGGCCCTCCCGGCGGCAGCAGGGCGACGATATGCGGGCTGTGCAGCAGCGGCGGCGTGGCGCCGAACAGGCCGTAGCTGCGGCAGCCGACCGCCCCGGCGAGGTTCAGCACGCCAGTATCGTTGCCGACGCAATAACCCGTCTTTTCCAGCAGCGCGCACACCTCGCCGAGCTTCCAGTCGACCACGGGCAGGACCGCCGGACATCCGGCGGCCAGACGGTCGATCATCGCCGCCTCGGGCGCGCCGCCGATCACCGCCAGCAGCGTCCAGCCCGCGTCGCGCAGTGCGGCGATCAGCGCCGCAAAGCGCGCCTCGCCCCACTGCTTGTAGGGCTCGGAACTCCCCACGCCGATCGCCACGATCGGTCCGGCCCGGCCGGCCAGAAGCGCCGCCACGCGCCGGCGCGCCTCGGCGTCGACGGTCAGCAACGGGCCGGCGTCGTCGAGCCGCCAGCCGGCGGCGGCGCAATACGCGTCGGCCTGCTCGGCGGGACGCAGGCGGTGCTGCGCGCCGCGCAGGAAGGGCGGCCGGTTGAGGAACAGGCGCTGGAAGGCGTGGCCGTAGCCGAAACGATTGCGGATGCCCGCAAGAAACAGCACCGAGGCCAGCGTCTGGCTGTGATGCAGCAGCACGGCGGAGTCGAACCGCTCCGCCCGCAGGCGCGCGGCCAGCCGCAGCAGCCCGCTCGCCCAGAAGCTACGCTTGCCGCCGCGCGGACGCCGGTCCAGCCAGATGATCCGCTCGACGGCTTGTGTCGCCGACAGCAGGTCGTCGGCGCGCGAACTCGGCTTGGCGAGCAGGGTGAAGCGGCCGGACTCCGTGTGGTCCGCGAGGGCGGCGAGATGCGGCAGGTGCCAGATCATGTCGCCGATGCCCTGCAGCGGCTGCACCACCAGCACGCGGCCGGGCAGCGTCACCGCGCCTGCCGATCCGCCGGTCGGACGCGGCGGCGGTTGCGCGTTCAAGCCGGGTCGGCGGCGCGCGCCGCGCGGCTCTCGGCGAGTGCCCAGCCGAGCAGCAGGAAGAACCAGCCGGACATCGGCACGACGGCGAACGAATTGGTCGAGGCGATCGGCCAGAGCTGCATGACCATCGCCGCGAACAAGCCCACGCGCAGCGGCCGCGGATCGCGCCAGAGCCCTCGCGCAGCTTCGCGCAGCCAGGCGATCGCCAGGGCGGCGAACAGCAGCAGGCCGGGGAAGCCGGCGTCGCTCACCGCCTGCATGTAGAAGTTGTGCGCGTGCGTCGTGCAGATCTCCGCACCGCCGCCGTCCGCCAGCCCGTCCGGCGAGGGGGCGAAGTAGCGCGGGTCGCGGCACTCGTTGCGGAACCCGTCGAAGCCGCCGCCGGTCAGCGGATGCGCCTCGGCGATCGCCAGCGCGCGGACGTAGATGTGGGCGTATTGCGTGGTGCTGAACCGCTCGATCTGGTGCGAGAACTCATCGACCAGCCGGTGCGAGGTGCGCGGAGAGATGACGGGCGCGGCCGCCACCAGTGCCGCCGCCGCGAGCACGCCGATCACCGCGATCGGCCGCAGCCGGCGCAGCAGCAGCGCCGCCACCGCGATGCCGAGCAGCGTGATGGCGAGCGGCATGCGCTGGCCGATCAGCACCACCACCGCGACGCCGCCGAGCAGCAGCGCCGCCGCGCCGGCCGAGGCCGCCGCGCGGCCGCGTTCGAGCAATGCGGCGACCGGCGGCAGGATCGCCGGCAGCAGGATGCGCGCAAACGGCGGGCCGGCGCGCGGCTTGGCGAACGGACCGGTCAACTCGCCGTCGCCGTTGCGCGGATGGCCGTAGAGGTTCGTGCCGATCGCGAACTGGACCAGCGCCTGTATGGCGATGTAGGCCGCGCAGGCC
>DATEQV010000387.1:0-3119 GCA_035272265.1 Acidisphaera sp.
TCGGCCCGCTTGTTGGCCAGCCCCGACACGACATGACTTTCCGCCATATCCATCCTCGATCTCGGAACAATCGAGGTGATTATCGCCGGGGAGCCGATACGATGTCAGCCAAGCGCTTGGTGTGACTGCGCCATGATACCGTGAATGCGCCATGATACCGGATTTTCCTTGCGATCCTATAAGGAAGATGCGATTGCGTGTGTCCGTCCCGGGAGGCTGCAACCGAACGGGACCATCGCACGCGGAGGGCCCTGTGCCCTGGTTCCAGCAGCTTCGCGACGTCCTGAGCGTGATCCGCGCGCCGCTCCTGGTGCTCGTCCTTACCTATGTCGCGCTTTTCGTCCCTGCGCAGACGCGCGACATGCTGGCGGCCATCGACGAGACGCCGGGCGAATGGGGCTTTCAGTTCGCGATGGCCGTCCTGGCCGGGTTCGCCTGGTTCTGGTCGCGCGCGGCGATCAGCGCCTCGACCACAGGGCAGACTGAGGACAACCGCCGCCAACCGCTACCGCCGCTGCCGGTCGATGGGTGGCATCTGTGGGCGCCGCGACTGATGCTTCTGCTCGCCGTCATCGCGCCCATGGTGCTCGAAGCGCTGGATGCGTCGCTGCGCGACCTGGCGATCACGCTGTGTTGGGCGATACCGCTCGCCGTCTTCGTGGCGCTGCGGATGCCGATCTGGCGGGCGCTGGTCAGGGAGGGCTGGCTCACGCCGCGCCCGTCGTGCCCGCAGATCATGACGGGCGACAATCTGTCGGTCGTCCGCAAGCTGGTGTTCCACGCCCCGTTCCATGACGGTTTCACCTGGGGACTGCTCGGGCTCGGGCTGGTGTTGTTCGCCCTCGGCGCCGCTGAGTCCTTCGGCGCAATCTCCTTCGGCAGTTACGGCCTGGCCGCCTCGCTGAGCGTCGCCTTTCCGGGGCCGGCGACGGCGGTTCTGACGCTGGCGCTGATGATCGGGCCGCTGACGAACCTGACCATGCTTGCCTTGGCCAACCCGCTTCCGCTGCCGGGCGGCGGCAGGGTGTCCGTTCCGGTGCTGACCCTGCTGGCGCTCTGGGTCTTCCTGCTGGCAGGCGCAGTGTCGCCGGTGGCGATGCACGTCGTGCGGATTGTGCCGGGCGCTTACGAGCCGGCCGGGCCGCCAAGGCCAACGCTCGCCAGCATGTTCCAGCAGTGGCAGAGCGCCTGCGCATCCGGCACCGATCCGCTGCATCCGGTCGTGGTCAGCATCTCCGGAGGCGCGAGCATGGCAGGCGTCTGGGGCGCGAGCGTGCTGAGCGCGGTGGACGGCGCCCTGCCGCGCCCGCAGCCCGCTGCTGCGCATTCCTGCATCTTCGCGATCAGCAGCGTCTCCGGCGGCTCGCTCGGCGCGGCGGCCTTCGAGGCGGCGGCGACGGAAGCGCCCAGGCCGGGCTGCGGCGTCGCGTCGCTGCGGACGCGGCGGCTGCACCGCGATGCGCTCGGCCCGGTGCTGGGCGGCATGGGTTTCGCCGATGCACCGCGCGCCATGTTGGTCTGGATCACCTGGCTCCCCTGGTGGCCCGAGGACCAACGGCCCGCGGCAGGCGATCGGGCGGCGGCGCTCGAGCATGGGTTCGAGCGCATCTGGGGGTCCGCCCAGCCCGAGGGCTGTGCGCCGCAAAACGTATTCGCGGAACCCTATCTCAAACTGTTCAGCCCCACGGTGTTCGAGCCGATCTGGATCGCCAACGGCACCTCCGTCACCGCCGGCGGCCGCATCATCACCGCGCCCTTCGCCTCGAAGGTGAGTGGAAGCCCCGGCGACGAGGTCTGGCCGTTCCACCCGGCATCCGACGCGCTGGCCCTGCTCGGCGCCGACGTGCCCGTCTCGACCGCGATCAACAACTCGGCGCGGTTCACCTACCTCGAACCGGCCGGCCAGCTCGCGCCGGCGGCGCCGGGTGTCGAACGCAAGCCCGCACAGATCATCGACGGCGGATACTTCGAGAACGAGGGCGTGCTTACCGCTCTGGAGCTGATCGCGTGGCTGAAGACATACGGCCCGGGGATCGCGCACCGCCCGGTGCAGCCGATACTCGTGCAAGCGACAGCCAGTGGCGCGCAGGGTGTGACGGCGGACCAGGTCGTGCGGTGCTGGGGCGGGCCGTCGGACGATCCGACGGCGAAGTTGCCGAAAGGGCCGACGACGCAGCTGCTGGCGCCGCTGCTCGGGTTGTATAACGCCCGCGGCGCGCATTCGGCGGTGCTGCTGCGCGACGCCCGGGCGCAGTTGTGCGGCGACGAGCAGTATCCGCGCCTCTTCCACTTCATGCTGGCCGGGACGAAGGACGGCAGCATCCCGCTGAACTGGATACTTTCAGACGTAACCGCCAGCTTGATCTGGGCGGCGATCGACGACGACGTGTCGGGCAACGGGCTGGAGCACCAACGCCTCGACGCGACCCTCACCGCGTTCAATGCCAAGCGGTCGGCCGCGGCCGCGCCGGCGGCGAGGCCATGAAACTGCGCATTCCGCGGCTAGCCCAACTTGCGCGGTCAGGGGCGGGGTTCGATGATTTTGCCGGGCATGGGGCGAGTCTGATCAAGTAGTTGCAGTTGGCTCGGGGCTGTTTTGGCCGTGTAGTGCCGACCTTGGGTGTTTTCTTGCTCTGACCATGGTTCTGATGGCGCATGTATTTGCCCCACACGACTCGCAGGAAGGACGGCAAGGACCATCGCTATTGGCGGCTGGTGCGCAGCGTTCGCGTTGGTCGACGCGTCGTTCAGCAGACGGTGGCGCATCTGAGCGAGCTCGACGAGCATCGACGCGTCGCCGCCCGGGCACTGGCGCGCCGGCTGATCGGCGCGCCCGAGCAAGCCGAGCTGTTCAAGGACGACGGCGAAGATGTAGCGGTGCCGGTGCGCCTGAAGGGCATCCGCATCGAACGCCGCCGTCTCGCCGGCGGGCACCACAGTGACGGCGGCCTTCGCGAATCGTGCGGCCGCCCAAGCTGCGCCGGCCGTGTCGGCGATCGCCGCCCGAGACGCCACGCCGCTCTGCGCCAGACGCTCGACGACATCGGTGAGCATCGCGCCTTCGCCGCCGAACAAGTGTGCGCACCCTGTCGCGTCGATCCAAACCCCATCTGGCCGGT
>DATEQV010000388.1:0-2176 GCA_035272265.1 Acidisphaera sp.
CCGCAGCCCTTCCAGCCGTTTCGTCGCGCGGTCCCGCACGACGTCGCTCGCGTCGGCCGGGGCGCGGAAGTCCTTCTCGAACAGCTCGCGGTCGAACGGCAGGATCACGGCGACGGACCAGTCGTCGCCGGCATCGAGGGCCGCTTCGGCGCCCAGGGTGTCGGCCCCGTAGGCTCCGCCGGTGAGCAGCAGCTTCGGCGTGTGGGGAAGCAGCTTGCCGAGCGCGCGGAAGGTGGCGAGCAGACGTTCCCGCACCTGGGCTTCGAGGCGGTCGTTGACCGACGGATCGGGGTCGAACTCCCGTTTCCCGGTGATGCCGATCAGGATGGGCAGACGGTCCGCGACGGGCTCGGTATGCGCACGGGCGTAGCCCATCGATCCTCCTGCGCAACGGACACGATCAATGATACCACGTCGAGCCGCCGAAAAACTGCGTGTTGCCGTTGAGACGGAAGTTGAGCCCGGGCGGCTGCCCGTGCGGCTCGGGCGGCGGGGCGTCGGCGGCCGGGGCCGCGTCGCGCGGTGCGCAGGCGGCGGCGCCGAGGGCGAGCGCGAGCAGCAGGACGAAGCGCAGGGCGGTCATCGCTGGCGCAACAGGTAGCGCTGGGTCTTCCCGCTGGGCGTCTTCGGCAGGGTGTCGTGGAACACGACCTCGCGCGGGTAGGCGTGCGCGGCGAGCCGCCGCTTGACGTGGTCCTGCAGGTCCGCGGCCATCATGCCGCAGGCCTCGTGACCCTCGCGCAGAACGACGTGGGCGACCACGATCTCGGTCCGCTCCGGATCGCGGCGGCCGACGACCGCCGCTTCGGCGACGGCGGGGTGCTCGAGCAGCGCGCTTTCGACCTCGAACGGGCCGATGCGGTAGCCGGACGAGGTGATGATGTCGTCGGCGCGGCCGACGAAGGTGAACACGCCGTCCTCGTCGCGCTCGAACGTGTCGCCGGTCAGATACCAGCTTCCGCGGAAGCCCGGCGTGTCGGCCTGCCAGTAGCCCGGGAACGAGAGCAGCGGCGAGCGCTCGCGGTCGATCGCCAGCACGCCGGGCGTGTTGGCCGGCAGCTCGTGCAGCTCGTCATCCAGCACCGCGACCCGCCAGCCGGGCATCGGCATCCCGGCGCTGCCGGCGCGGTGCTCGTGGCGCAGGCCGTGGTGATTGGCCAGCACCATGCCGGTTTCCGTCTGGCCGTAGTGGTCGCCCACCGGGGCGTCGAACACGCGCCGCGCCCAGCGGATGACCTCCGGGCTGAGCGGCTCGCCGGCGCTGCTGATGCAGCGAAGCTCGCCGCGCAGGCCCGCGGCGGCGGCATCGCCGGCCGCCATCATCATGCGGAAGGCGGTGGGTGCGCCGGCGAGGTTGGTGATCCGCTGCTCGCGCAGGATGCGGAAGGCGGCTTCGGCGGAGAACGCGCCCTCGAAGATCGTGGCGGTGTTGCCGTGCATCAGCGGGCCGGCGACGGCGTAGGCGAGGCCGTAGGCCCAGCCGGGGTCGGCGAGGTTCCAGAATCGGTCGTCGGGCTGCAGCGCGATGCCGTCGTGCATGTAGGAATCGAGCGCGACGATGCCGCGCATCGGCCAGCCGACGCCCTTCGCCCGGCCGGTGGTGCCGGAGGTGAACATCAGGAAGAACAGGTCGTCGGGGGTGCGGGGCACGGGGGCGAACGCGTCGCGCTGGGCGGCCGTGGCGGCGGCGAAGTTCCACGCGCCGTGCGGCACGGGCCCGCCATGGGGCACCACCAGCACCGGCGGGCAGTTCGGCACGTCGGCGAGCTTCGGCAGGTTGGCCGGGTCCGTCACCACCAGCCTGGCACTGCTGCCGGCCAGCCGCGGGGCGATCGCCTGCGGGCCGAACGCGGTGAACAGCGGCTGATACACCGCGCCCGCGCGCCAAGTGCCCAGGATGACGTCGAACAGCGCCGGGATGCGCGACAGCAGCGCGGCGACGCGATCGCCGGGTCCGACCCCCTCGGCGTGCAGCAGGTTGGCGAAGCGGCCGGCACCCTCGCGCAGGTCCGCGTAGGTGCGCTCGTGGGCCGTGAAATCCTTGTCGAT
The DNA here is from genome assembly GCA_035272265.1 of Acidisphaera sp. Classification (GTDB taxonomy): domain Bacteria; phylum Pseudomonadota; class Alphaproteobacteria; order Acetobacterales; family Acetobacteraceae; genus Acidisphaera. The sequence goes on from DATEQV010000388.1 coordinate 2,050, forward strand.
CCAGCGCAGCGCGACGGCGTCCTGCTGGTGGCGGTCGCAGCACAGGACGCAGGCATTGATGCCATCGGCGAGCCTCAGCTCGCCCAGGGCGCGGCGCTCGGCGTCCTCGAACCGGAAATGGTCGTAG
>DATEQV010000389.1:0-9256 GCA_035272265.1 Acidisphaera sp.
GACGCCGAGGTCGAAAAGGCCGCCGGCTGCACGGTGCACGAGCTGTTCGCCCGCTACGGCGAGCCGGCCTTCCGCGACGGCGAGCGCCGGGTGATCCGCCGCCTGCTGGCCGAGGGCCCGATCGTGCTGGCGACCGGCGGCGGCGCCTGGATGGCGCCCGAGACCCGCGCGTTGGTGCGCGCGTCGGGTGCGGTGTCCGCATGGCTGCGCTGCCCGCTGCCGGTGCTGGTGCGGCGCGTGACCGGCCGCGATCATCGCCCCTTGCTGCGCAACGGCGACCCGGCCGAGATCCTCGGGCGGCTCGCCGCGGCGCGTGACCCGATCTACGCGGAGGCCGACGTCATCGTGGACTGCACCGACGAACCCCCGGACATCACCACGACGAAAGTGCTGGACGCGGTCACCGCGCACACGCCCCCGCGCCGCCTGCCGGTGCAGACCGGCGCCGGCCGCTACGAGGTGGTGATCGGCGCCGGCCTGATCCGCCGCGCCGGCGCCATCATGGCGCCCGTGCTGCCGCAGAAGCGCGTGGTCGTCGTCACCGACGACACGGTGGCGGGGCTGCATCTGGCCGATCTGCAGGCGGGGCTGTCCGAAGTGGGAATCGCGCACGCCGCCATCATCGTCCCTGCGGGCGAGTCGTCGAAGAGCCTCGTCGCCTATGCCGACACGGTCGAGCGCATCCTCGACTGCGGGATCGAGCGCAAGACCGCGGTGGTGGCGCTGGGCGGCGGCGTGGTGGGCGACCTCGCCGGCTTCGCCGCGGCGACCGCCTTGCGCGGCCTGCCCTTCGTGCAGGTGCCGACGACCCTGCTCGCCCAGGTGGACAGCAGCGTCGGCGGCAAGACCGGCGTGAACACCCGCCACGGCAAGAACCTCGTCGGCGCCTTCCACCAGCCCCGCATGGTGATCGCCGACACCGCCGCCCTCGCGACGCTGCCCCCGCGCGAGCTGCGCGCCGGCTATGCCGAGATCGTCAAGGCCGGCGTGATCGGCGACGCCGCGCTCTACGACTGGTGCGACTCGCACGGCGGGTCGGTGGTGCGCGGCGACGCCGCCGCGCAGGCCGAGGCGGTGGAGCGCGCCTGCGCCTTCAAGGCCGAAGTGGTCGGCGACGACGAGCGCGAGGAGAAGCCGAACGACGGCCGCGCGCTGCTGAACCTGGGCCACACCTTCGGTCATGCGCTGGAGGCCGAGGTCGGCTACGGCGCCGGCCTGCTGCATGGCGAGGCGGTGGCCGCGGGCATGGTCCTGGCGCTGCGCCTGTCGGCCCGCCTCGGCTACTGCGGCGAGCACGCCGCCGAGCGCGTGGCCGCGCATCTGCGCGCGGTGGACCTGCCGGCGGGCCTGCGTGACCTGGGACGAACGTTCTCGGCGGGTGCGCTGATCGCGCACATGCGGCGCGACAAGAAGGTGGCCGACGGGGCGCTGCGTTTCGTCCTGGTGCGCGGCATCGGCACCGCCTTCACCGCCTCGGACGTACCGGAAGCGGTGGTCACCGATCTGCTGCATGCGGAAGGGTGCAACGCCTAGCGCATACGGCGGCAATCCGAAGCGCATTCCGACAATACAAGCCGATACCCACGCAGCAAGCGCAGGGCAGAAGGCCGCGACGCATTCCGCCGTTGCGTGAAACGGTGCGATCGGTCGAGGAGTCCCTTCCACCGCGTCGCAAGCGGCATCAGCCCGCCCGCGGAATGACGATGCGGTCCTCCGCCATGCGTGTTACAATAGCGGCGTGCGCGTGGCGAGGAAGTGTCACTGTCGCAACAGATGGACCCATGTTCTATCCGAAGATCGGCGTCACGCAGCGCGTTCCCGCATCCGCAGTCGCGCCGACGGCCGTACGGTGCATCCGCGTCGCGGCCATGATCGGCATGCTTCTCGTGATGACGGCCTGCGCTCCGTATCCGTCCGGCAACCCGGATGCGACCGGATGCGTCGGCGCCGCCGGCATGCCGGTGCCCGACTGCAGGTTCTACAAATAGAGCCGGCACCGCAGGCGGCGGACAACCGGCGGCGGCACCTACCGCGGCACCAGCGTGAAAGTGTCCGCGCCCGTGAGCGTGGTGATAGTCCCGTCGGCGGCGACCACGTGGTGAAGCTCCCAGGTCGTCGCCATCGTGGAGCCCTGCACGTCGCCATGCCAGGAGACGATCGAATAGCACGGCCCGAAGGCGACGGCGAAGAACAGCCCCTTCGTCAGCACAAGGCCGCTCACATCGAACTTCGTGCCCCGGCACTGAAAGCCTGCCGCGTTGTTGGTGAACGTCCCGACGATCGTGCCATCCGCGCCGACCGAGGTGATGTCGAGTTCCGAACCGCGCTGGTTCTTCCAGACCGAGGGCGCCGTCAGACCCTGCGCGAACGCCGACGACACCAGGCCCAGCGCTATCAGCACCGCCGCGATCGCTGTTCGCACGTGCACCCCTTTCAGATCACCCGTTCGTACATGTCGGCCGGCGTCAGTCGCTGGCCGCGCCTTGCCGAAGCAGTTCCATCGCCCGGCCGATCGTGAACGTCCCGGGCGCCTGACGCGGCGGGAACTCCTGGAACGATTGCAGGTGCCGAGCGACGATCGCGATCGCCGGCGCCATCAGGTACGCGTGCTGAACGAACCACCTCTGATAGTCGCCTGCCTCGTGCTGCGCGCGCTCGAACGGGTCCTGCCGCAGGTTGAAGATCAGCGGCACGCGCAGCTGGATCAGCGGCTCGCGCCACACGTCCAGGCCTTCGGCGCGTTGCTCCAGGAACACGACCTTCCAGTCGTCATAGCGCAGACCGGCAAGGTCGCCGTCGTCGGTCCAGTAGAAGAACTCGCGCCGCTTCCCGGGCCCCTTGCCGGCAAGCAGGTCGCCCTGGTCGTAGCCGTCCAGATGCACCTTGAACGTCTTCCCGGCCGCATCGTACCCCGTCAGCAGCTTGGCCGTGATGTCCGGCTCGCCCGCGGCCGCCATCAAGGTCGGCACCCAGTCCTCGGCCGAGAAGATGGCGTTGATCTCGGTGCGTGGCTGCACGTGGCCAGGCCAGCGCACCATCGCCGGCACCCGGTAGGAGCCTTCCCAGTTGGTGTTCTTCTCGCCGCGGAACGGGATCGTGCCGCCGTCCGGCCAGGAGAACACTTCGGCGCCGTTGTCGGTCGTGTAGACGACGATCGTGTCGCTGGCGATGCCGAGATCGTCCAGCTCCTTCAGCAGCTGGCCGACCTGCCCATCATGCTCGACCATCCCGTCCGCATAGATGCCGAGCCCGGTCTTGCCGATCGCATCGGGCGCGAGGTGCGTCCAGATGTGCATCCTTGTCGTGTTGAACCACACGAAGAACGGCTTGTTGTCGCGGTGGGCGCGATCGATGAAGTCCATCGACGCGCGCAGGAATTCGCCGTCCACCGTCTCCATGCGCTTCTGCGTCAGCGGCCCCGTATCCTCGCATTTCTGCTTGCCCCACGGGCCGAAGCGGGGATCGTCGCCGGGCGTGTCCGTCGCGGTCGCCACGCACTTGAGTACTCCGCGCGGCCCGAACATGGCGCGGAACGTCTCGCTCTTGGGATAGTCCGCGTCCTCCGGCTCCTCCTCGGCGTTCAGGTGGTACAGGTTGCCGAAGAACTCGTCGAAACCGTGCACCGTCGGCAGGAACTGGTTGCGGTCGCCGAGGTGGTTCTTGCCGAACTGCCCGCTCACATAGCCCAGCGGCTTGAGCAGCTCGGCGAGCGTCGGGTCCTTGTCCGACAGGCCCTCCCTAGCGGCTGGCAGCCCGACCTTCGTCAGGCCGGTGCGAACCGGGCTTTGGCCGGTGATGAAGGCCGAACGGCCCGCGGTGCAGGACTGCTGCCCGTAATAGTCGGTGAAGATGGCGCCGGCGTTGGCGATCCCATCGATGTTGGGCGTGTGATAGCCCATCATGCCGCGGTTGTAGGCGCTGATGTTCCAATAGCCGACGTCATCGCCCATGATGACGAGGATGTTGGGCTTGGTCGTCGCCGCCGCAGGCTGCGCGACCGCTGCCCGCTCGACGGCGAAGGTCAGTGCGCAAGCCGCAGCCATTGTGGCCATGCGCCGCACGAGGCCTCTGACGCTCATCGCATGCACCTTCCATGTTGGGCCGGCATTTCGGACGCGGGCTCGGGAAGCCGGCGCCGCCACGACATGGCGGCGAGGGAGCGGGTCGAGCACGGTGTCACGCCCGTGCGATACCGATACGGTGCAGTGGCCGGCGCGCGATGGCAAGCCCACCCCGAACACCGGCACGATTGGTGACAGTTTTCGGTCAGTGGTTCTGGGTGGATTGACGACGACACCGGCGGACGGGCGTCTGGAAACGACGCTCGTCCGTTCGCTTACACGTCCTGCGCCCCAGCCTCAACCGACCGGCATAACCGGCGGCGGCCCCTTGAACGTATCCAGATCCTCCAGGCCCTTGGCGACCGCAGGCACCGGCGCGTAGTTGCGCAGGATCAGATAGAACGGCCCCGCCGGCGCCGGCAGCCAGTTGGCTTCCTTGTCCGCACCCGGGTTGTCGTGCTGCAGGTAGATCGTGAACGACCCGTTGGCGTTCGTCTTGAGCAGGTCGTTGCTGCCGAGACTGTAGCGGTTGATCGGATTGGGCGCGGTGTAGCGCGTCACGCCGTCGTACATCGTCACCGACCAGAAGCCGGGCGGCACCGGCTGGGCGAACTCCATCGCGCCCGTGAACGTCATGGTGTACTTCTTCTTGCCGGTCAGCGGCTCGTCATGGGCGTCCCGCGCGCCCGGGTAATAGATCGCCTGGATCGGGGTGTTCGCCGTCAGGCCGAAGATCGCCACGATGCAACGCGACATGTAATCGGCGCCGGCGTTGCCCGTGTTCGCAGGCGGAATGATCCAGCCGTCCTTCAACTTCCCGACCAGCGCCATCGACTCGGTCACCACCGCGCCGAGTTCCTGCGAAACCTTCTTCGTCAGCGCCAGATAAGCCGGGTTCACGCCCTTCGGAGTCCAGGGCTTGCCGAACTCGATCCCCAGATACTTGAACTGCGGCAGGATCGTCTCGATCTCGTTCTGTGGCGGCGGGTTCTCGTTCATCGCCGCCGCGAAGATCGACCAGAACTGCAGCGGGTCGTCGAACTGCATCATGCTGCTGGCGACCTTGGGATTCATCTTCGGCATCTCGTAGTCGTAGGCCGGCGGCTTCGGCGCCGTGCCGCCGGTGAATTCCGCCAGTCCCTGCAGCTTGATGCCGCGCAACACCGCCAGCGCGCCCGGCAGGTCGGCTTCGTTCTTCACGCCGACACGCGGCTGGAATTCGATCCAGCGCGTCGGACAGTCGATGCGGGTCACGCCGGTCGGCAGCGTGCCCTTCCAGCCGGGTCCGACGAACGCGAACGTCCCGCCCGTGTAGCCGGACGGACCGCCCACCGGGTAGGCGAAGGCGTGCGTCCACATGTCGACGACCTCGATCATGTAGTAGCGGCCGTGCGAGTCGGGCGCGGTGAGCACGTACGGCTCCTGGCCGAGGTCGGCGAAGCCGAACCCGTACACCACGTTCACGTTGGGCGAGACGTAGCCGGACTCCGCCGCGAGCGTCGGCGTCGCGATGTCCTCGAAGTTCCAGATCGTCCCCGGCGGGGCCTTGGCCTTCGGCCCGAAGCACACCGTCGCGCGCAGATTGTACATCGCGACGAGCGGCGCCGCGTAGGTTGCCGCCTGCACCACCAGCGAGCCGCCCCACAGCTCCATCGACTTGATGGCCTTGGCTTGGGCGTCCGCCGCGGCCGAGGGGTGCGGTGCTTCACCCGACGGCGCCTGCGCCTGCGCCTGTCCGGCGGCCAATGCCAGCGCGGCCACCGACGACGCGCCGCCCGCGGCCAGCAGGGTTCGCCGGTTCAGGCGCGCGGCGTCTCGGATCTCGTCGGTCATGGGTGTGCCTTTTTCTATCAGCGCAAACTGCATGGGCGCACGTCTCAGATCGATACCGTTTCGAACGGCGTCAGCCCGAGTGTGTTCGGTTTCGTCATGGTCCGCGAAGGCGGACCATCCACGCCTTCAACCGGCGGCGCGAAAGAACGGCGTGGATGGCCCGCCGGCGCCCGTCCCCGGGTGCGCCTACGGCGCAGCCCGGGAACGGGCTATGACGGTGCAAAGGAATGCCGACACTCGCGCCGACAGCTTCCTACGACCCAGGCGCGGTCAGCGTCAGCTCGACCCGGCGGTTCTGCGCGCGGCCGGCGGCGGTGTCGTTGGGCGCGACCGGATCGGCGTCGCCGAAGCCGTGCGCCGACAGCATCGACTGGCTCACCCCCTGCGAGATCAGGTAGTTCATCACCGTCTCCGCGCGCTTCTGCGACAGGATCAGGTTCGTCGTGACCCCCTGCCGCGCGAGTTCCGGCCCGATCGGCGTGTTGTCGGTGTAGCCGTTGACGTTGATGTGCTCCTGGACCTGCGACGCCAGGATCGGCGCCATCTTGGCGATCGTCGCCGCCGCCGCCGGCGGCATCTGCCAGCCGCCCGACGGGAACAGCAGCTCGCTGTTCACGACGACCTTGATCGCCCCTTGCAGCCGCTCGATGTGAACCTGCTGGGACGAAATCTCGGCGCCCATCGACGCCTTGAGCTGCTCGTACTGCCGGTCGAGCGCGGTGCCGCAGCCGGTCAGCAGGACGGCCGGCAGGAACGCGATGAGGACATGGCGACGAATAAACTGGTTGAGCAACGGCGTGACTCCCGTTCGTGAGGGGTGCGGCGACATGGCTCGCCGAGGATTGGCAGCCCGGACTGAACGGGTGCGCGGCGGCCTGCATTGACCTGAATCATTGTGCGGGTAGTTCTCTGACTGTCTCCAGTCTGCTCAGGATTTCGTCATGCAGCCAATGCTGCCGTGGTTTCCTCTACGCAAGCGACGAAGCTTCTTAGGGTCGTGCTCTCATGCACGTCCCGGCGTCGGATGAACAGCGTCTCCACCCGGCCTTGCGAACCGTTCAGCGCGTGTATTCGGATGGCGCTGTTCTGCTCCGCCCGCTCGACGACGGCACGGGGCAGCAGCGTGACGCCCATCTCCGCCGCAACGCAGCCAATGATGCCGTCGAGCGTGCCGAACTCCAACCGGGCGGCGCTCGGCCAACCGAATTCCGCCAGGACCTGTTCGAGCCGTTGTCTGTAGGAACAACCAGTGCGGAACGCGAGGGCGGTCGGACCGGCAGCGGGGGTGCCGCGGCGCAGGGCGGCAAGGCTGGTCCAACGCATCGCCGTGACCAACACGAGCTCCTCCTCGAATGCGGTCACGACGGCGAGGTCGGGATGGTCGATCGGGCCACACACGAAGGCACCGTCGAGCGACCTGTCAAGGACTGCACCGACGAGCGCGGCTGTCGGGCCGGTGCGAAGCGTCAGCTGTACCGCCGGCCAGGATCGATGGAAGCGGGCCAACAGCTTCGGCAGGCGGACCGCCGCTGTCGTTTCCATCGAGCCAATCGCCAGCGGGCCCTTCGGCACGCCATCGTCCCGCGCTGCAACGACGGCTTCGCGCGATAGCGCCGTCAGCCGTTCGACATAGGGCATCAGCCGCCGACCGGCTGCACTCAGGGTCATGCCGCGGCTATGTCGTTCGAACAATGGGGAGCCGATTTCAGCCTCGAGCGCTCTGATCCGTTTCGTCACGTTCGACTGCACAGTGCCGAGATCGATTGCCGCGCGGGTGATTCCGCCGCAGCGGGCGACGGCGAGGAACGTCGACAGATCTGAAAACTCCATCACAGCCCCGTTCTCGGTGAGAGCCCGTTCTCTGTTAGAGATGGCCGCGTTCGATATAAACCATTTTTCAAGAATGCTGAAGGGGTTCATGCTGCCGATCCAGCTCAGCGATCCGGAAAGCTGAGCAATCAGTGCGGTTCGCATCCGCTTGCCCCGGGGGCACGTCACCTCGTCATCGCGAGCCGCCGCTTGGCGGCGTGGCGATCCAGGGCCGCGCGGCAGGCGTTTCTCACGCGGCCCTGGATCGCCACCCGCCACGCCTTCGGCTCGCGGTCGCGATGACGAGTGAATGGGTTCCGGCCATCAGGACTTGGTATTATGTTTTCCAGTGACGCGCACGGTTCTTAGGTTCGTGCGCGTCGCGGAAATCCGGTGCGTGGTTAGCCCCTCGGGCCTGCGGGGAATTTCTCCAGGAGCCAGTCGAAAACGGCTGCGCGATAGAGCGTTAAGGCGCCCATCTGGCAGTGCCCGGCGCCACCCGATGGCCCATCGAAAATCCGTGTGGTCATGCTGCGGGCGTTGACGAGTGCTTTCTCGAAGTCCGCGGTCTGGTGGAAAGGAATGAAATGATCCTCCGTGCCTGCCAGGATCAATACGTCTTGCCGGATGCGACCAGCGACAGGCGCGAGAGTATAAGCAGCGCATGCCTTAGCGGTATCGTCGACGTCCTTGGTACCCATGGTCCACCGCGCATTGTGGTAGGCCCACGAAACCCCAATGTTCTTCATCGCTAGCGGATTTTTCGCTGCGGCTAAAAGTGGACCCGCCACCGCACCGAAATCGTAGCAGGTGTCGTACGCCACTACGCCGTCGATGCGTTCCTCGAAGGCAGCAGCGCGTGGCGCGAAATAGCCGCCCATGCTCATGCCGATGATTACAATCTTCGAAGGTTTGGCGTGAGTACGGACAAATTCGTCGAGCACCGCTGTAACCGGCTTCTCCCATTCCGGTGTGTAGGTAAGGCCGTACTTGCGCAGCGCCTGGCCTTGGCCTGGCCCTTCGTAAGTCAGCACGGAGTAGCCACGCTTAAGCGCTGCCTCGGCGAAATTTGGATAGTATTCTTCCAGAATCGAGTCGAAGCCGCCGCCAAACATGAGTAATGGCTTCGTCTCAGCCCCTTGCGGCCCGGGGAAGTACAATGCCCGCAGGCTCCCCGCGCCGTACGGTACGGTGATGCGTTCGTAGCGGACGCCGAGAGCGTCCAGGCCCTTGAAGAAATAGCTACCTGTCTTTTCGAACGATCCCGGGCGCTTGGGATCGTCGGGCGGCAGCAGAAACTCGGCCATGCGCTGGTACGGACCGCCCATCATTGACGGCCGTTGATATCAGGGGACACGATCTGCAGGTCCGGTTCACAGCAACAGGGTCCGTTGCCTGGACGACACGCGTCAAGCAGGACCGCAATCCAGGCCCCAAGAATAAATACCTTGCCAAGCTTCTCTCGCGACCCTATTCTCGTGGTGAGCCCGGCGCGGTCCGGGGAACCTCGAGCCCCAGGGAGGGCCGGATGTTCGACTTCCTGCCGCCCTTCC
>DATEQV010000390.1:0-11650 GCA_035272265.1 Acidisphaera sp.
GGGCAACGCCGAAGCCCAAAACTATCTTGGGGTTTTCTACGAGGATGGCCGTGGCGGTCTGCCGAAAGATGACCGCGAAGCCGCCCGCCTCTACCGACTGGCGGCGGATCAAGGCTTCGCCGCAGGCCAAAGCAATCTTGGGGTTTTATACGCGAACGGCCGGGGCGGGCTCGCGAAAGACGACCGTGAGGCCGCCCGCCTCTTCAGACTGGCGGCCGATCAAGGCTACGCCCGAGCGCAAAGCAATCTTGGGGGTTTTTTCGCGGAGGGCCGCGGCGGGCTGCCGCAAGACGACCGTGAGGCCGTCCGACTCTTGAGACTGGCGGCCGATCAAAGCAACGCCGCCGGCCAAGTCTCTCTTGCCGCCTTCTACGCAAACGGCCGGGGCGGGCTGCCGCAAGGCGACCGCGAGGCCGCCCGCCTCCTCAGACTGGCGGCCGATCAAGGCTACGCCGCAGGCCAGGGCGATCTTGGCGCCTTCTACGCGAACGGCCGGGGCGGGCTGCCGAAAGACGACCGTGAGGCCGCCCGCCTCTTCAGACTGGCGGCCGATCAAGGCGACGCCGTAAGCCAGCTTCGGCTTGCCGCCTTCTACGCAAACGGCCGTGGCGGGCTGCCGAAAGATGAGCGCGAGGCCGCCCGCCTCTTTAGACTGGCGGCCGATCAAGGCTTCGCCCAAGGCCAGAGCGATCTTGGGGCTTTCTACGCGGACGGCCGCGGTGGGCTGCCGAAAGACGCCCGTGAGGCCGCCCGCCTCTTCAGACTGGCGGCCGATCAAGGCGACGCGCAAGGCCAAGTTTGGCTTGGCGCCTTCTACGAGCAGGGCCGGGGTGGGCTCGCGAAGGATGACCGCGAGGCCGCCCGCTTCTACCGACTGGCGGCCGATCAAGGCAACGCCGGAGCGCAATACCTTCTTGGTCTCTTCTACGAGCAGGGCCGGGGCGGGCTACAGCGAGATGATGGCGAGGCGGTCCGGCTGTACCGGCTCGCCGCTCGTGCCGGCGAGGCACCCGCCCAGCAGAGATTGCGCGCCCGCCACATCAGTTGGTGACAGCCCGTCAGCCTCGCATTCCGCTACCGTGAGGACCACGAGTCGCTGACGCTCGGCGGTAGCCAGGAAGTTCCGTAACCGATCACCGCAAACCTGCCCGACCGGCCGCCATCATCCGAGGCCGAACCTCAAAGGCGACCTTCGTTCACCCGACGCCCGGAACCCCCAGCCGGGCGGCGTGCCACGTCAGGTGATCCTCGATGAACGTGGCGATGAAGAAATACGAGTGGTCGTAGCCGTCCTGCATGCGCAGCGTCAGCGGAACACCGGCCCGGTCGCAGGCGGCCTGCAACAGCTGCGGCTTGAGCTGGACGTCCAGGAAGGCGTCCGCGGTGCCGTGATCGACCAGCAGGTCCGGCAGGCGCGCCCCGTCGTCCATCAGCGCGCAGGAATCGGTGCGGCGCCATGCCGTCCGGTCCGCGCCCAGATAGCCCGACAGCGCCTTCTCGCCCCACGGGCACTGCATCGGCGAGGAGATCGGCGAGAAGGCTGACACGGACGCGAACCGGCCCGGGTTCTTCAGTGCCAGCGTGATCGCCCCGTGCCCGCCCATCGAGTGGCCCATGACGCCCTGCCGCCCCATGTCCACAGGCAGCAGCGAGGCAACGATCCCCGGCAGCTCGCGGATGACGTAGCTTTCCATCCGGTAGTTGCGCGCCCACGGCTGCTCGGTCGCATCGAGGTAGAAGCCGGCCCCGAGGCCGAAATCGTACGCGCCCTGCTTGTCGTCCGGGACGCCCTCGCCGCGCGGCGAGGTGTCGGGGGCGATCAGGATCAGCCCCAGCCGCGCTGCGACGCGCTGCGCGCCCGCTTTGACCGTGAAGTTTTCCTCCGTACAGGTCAGGCCGGAAAGGAACCACACGACCGGCGCCGGCTTCGCCTCCGCCTGGGGCGGCACGAAGGCGGCGAACCGCATGTCGGTTCCGGTCGTCTCGGAGCGGTGCCGAAATACATACTGCGTGCCGCCGAAGCAGCGCTGCGCCGAGACGCGTTCAGGCGTGGCCGACTCGTCCATCACTGCATCTCCACCCGACCGGATCGACTGAGCAGCCCGCATACCCCGCCTCGCCACACGCCGTCGATCCGAACAGATCCGGGCCACATGGAACCCCACCGACGCCGGCCGGCGAGGACCTGACTCGACCTCGTAGGCTTTTTTTCTTGACGCCCTCCCGATCTTCCTAACATACTGGGAGTTCAACAGCGGGCCAGGGAGGGCACCGTGGACTACGTACCGACCTGTTCGCCCCTCGCCTCCAATCCCGGCATGCGGGGCTACCGCTTCGGAGGCTCCGCCGACGCGTCGCCCCTCGTCGTCACGGCGCTCCGCCATTGCGGCCCTCGCCCCGCCGCTCCGGCCACGCCAGCGGCGCCGGCCAAGCCGGCCGCGCCGGCCACACCGGCGGCACCGGCCGTCACGCCGGCGGCCACCCAGGCTGCGCAGGCCGAGCCGGTTGCGCCAGCCCGTCCGAAGCTGCCGGAGGGGGTCACCGACCACCTCGGCCAGCGCATCATGCCGGACTGGTCGCGCCACATATCGCTCGCCTTCTGTCACGAGCGTCCCGCCGGCGGCTTCCCGCGGCCCACCACGTTCCGGTCCTGGTGCGGCGACACCTGCCCCGCCTGCCGCGAGGCCGACCGCCTGCACCGCGGCGCCTACTACGGCGACGAATTCGACCCGATCCTGACGCGCTACGCCGAAGCCCGCGCCGTCCTCGCCCCCGAGGAAGCCGCCCACGCAGCCGCCGAAGCCGCCCGCCGCGAAGCCGAACACGCAGCGGAAAACGCGCGCCGCGAAGCCGAACGCGCCGTCCAGCGCGCGCGGGCCCGCGCCGAGGCCGTCGCCCGCGACGCCGCCGAGGCCCTCGCCGCCCGCGAGCGCGACGCGACGGAGCGTATCCGCGCCGCCAAGGCGGCCATCGCGGCCGCCCGCGTCCGCATCCGCGCCGCCCAGGGCAAGGCCCCGCTCCCGGACCGGCCTGCGCCCCCGGAGCGCGTCGCCGGCACGCCGCAGGAGCGCGTCGCCACGCTGGAAGCCCGCGCGCTCGCGTACGAGCAGCAGGTGGCGCGCACCCAGGCGCGCGCCCGCGCCACCGAGGCCAAGGTCCGAGCGCGCGGGGGCTCCGTCGCGCCGCCGGTCCTTACCCTCGTCCACGCCACCCCGCAGCCCGAGCGGCCCCCGCGCTGGGCCAGGTGGCCGCCCAGGCGCAAGCGGCGAAAGCGGCATCTTGTCGGCGCGCGGCCCCGCGCCCAGAACAGGCTCATGCGCGCACGTGGCAGAGGCCGCCCGTTGCCATCGGGCCCGTTCGGATCAGGCGTTCTGCTGGGCGTGATGCTGATCGCATGCCTGCTGGCAGCGTTGCCGGCGCGCGCCGCAGAAAGCCCGCCCGTCACCAGCGCGCGCGCGACCGCGACGCTCGTCACCGACACCGACCGCGTGCAGCCTGGCGCCCCGTTCCACGCCGGCCTTCGCCTGCAGATGGCGCCCGGCTGGCACACCTACTGGGTCAATCCCGGCGACGCCGGGACCGCGCCCGGATTGACCTTGGCGCTGCCGCAAGGCGCCAAGGCGTCGGACATCGCCTGGCCCGCGCCCGAGCGCCTGCAGGAAGGCCCGGTCGTCACCTACAGCTACGAGCACGAGCTCCTGCTGCCGGTCACCATCACGCCCCCCATCGGCACGCCCCCCATCGGCACGCCGGCCGCCGACGCGACCGGCCCGTTCCACCTGAGCGCCCACGCCAACTGGCTGGTCTGCGAGAAGATCTGCGTGCCGGAGGAGGGGAGCTTCACCCTCGACCTCCCGCGAGGTCCCCCCGCGCCGTCCGCCGAGGCCCCGCTGTTCGCCGCCGCCGCCGCACGCATGCCGCGTCCGTCCCCGTTCGACGCCCGCATCGCGCCCGACGGCACGCTGGCCGTCACCGGCCCGGGCCTGGATCAGGCGAGCGTCGCGTCGGCCACGTTCTTCCCCGACACCTGGGGCCCGATCGACCAGAGCGCGCCCGAAACGCTCGCCTACCTGCCGGACGGGATCGCCCTGCACCTCAAGCCGGGCCAGGCGTTCAAGCCGGACGCGGTCGTCTCCGGGCTGCTGACCCTGCGCGACCCAGCGGGGCGGGCGAGCTACTACTCAATCGCCGCCAAGCCCGGCCCCGCACCCGCCGCCTTTGACACGACGGCGGCGGCCGAGGCCGGGCCGCTCGGCTGGCCCCGTGCGCTGCTGTTCGCGCTGCTGGGCGGTCTGATCCTGAACCTGATGCCCTGCGTCTTCCCGGTGCTGGCGATGAAGGCGGTGGCGCTGGCCCGGATGTCCGGCGCCGAGCGCTCGCACGCCCGCGCCGGCGCGTGGGCCTATCTCGCCGGCGTGGTGCTGAGCTTCGCGGGTCTCGGCGGCACGCTGGCGGCGGCCCGCGCCGCCGGGTCGGCGGCCGGCTGGGGCTTCCAGTTCCAGTCGCCCGCTTTCGTCGCCGCCATCGCCCTGGTGCTGTTCGCAATCGGCCTGAACCTCTCGGGTGTGTTCTCGATCGACGGCGGCCGGGTGGCCGGCGCCGGCCAGTCGCTCGCGTCTCGCGGCGGCTACGCCGGCGACTTCTTCACCGGCGTCCTGGCCGTCGTGGTGGCCACACCCTGCACCGCCCCGTTCATGGCCGCGGCGATCGCGGCTGCCCTGGCGGCACCGCTCTGGGCGTTGCTCGGCATCTTCATGCTGATGGGGGTCGGCCTGGCGCTGCCCTATGTGCTGCTGGCCGAGGTGCCCGCTGTCGCCCGCCGGCTGCCCCGGCCCGGCCCGTGGATGGAGGTCCTGCGCGGGGTGCTGGCCTTCCCGATGTACGGCGCGAGCGCCTGGCTCGTCTGGGTGCTGAGTCAGCAGGCGGGAGCGCAGGGCCTGCTCGCCGTCCTCGCCGCGCTGGTCCTGGTCGCCTTCGCCGCCTGGGCGTTCCGCCTGTCCGCCAGCTTCCCCGGCGCCGGGCGCTGGCTGGTCCGCGCTGCCGCCGGGATCGCGGTCGCCGGCTGCGTCGCCTTGATCGCCGTCCTGTCGCAGCTCGCCCCGCCGGCGGTTGCTCAGGCCGCGGAGGCCGGCGTCGAGGCCTACACGCCCGCCCGCTTGGCCGCCCTGCGCGCCGAGGGCCGGCCGGTGTTCGTCAACATGACCGCAGCGTGGTGCGTGACGTGCCTGGTCAACGAGCGCGTCGCCCTCTCGCCCGAGCCGGTCCGCGAGGCCTTCGCCTCCCGCCACGTCGCCTACCTGAAGGGCGACTGGACCCGCCAGGACCCGGCGATCAGCGCGTTCCTGCGCGCCTGGAGCCGCGACGGCGTGCCGCTGTATCTGTTCTACCCGCCGGGCGCCGCCCAGCCCGAGGTGCTGCCGCAAATCCTGACGGAACGCACGGTGTTGGACGCATTGGATCGCGCGGGGTCGTGACCTAAATTCAGGTCGTGGCCCTGCCGCAGCCCAACCCTCGTCATTGCGAGGAGCGCAGCGACGAAGCAACCCAGAGCCGCGTGACACGCGCTTGTGTGTTGCCCTGGGTTGCTTCGCTGCGCTCGCAATGACGACAATTTGCCGCCGCAACTACTTGTGAGGTCGATCATGACGCCTCTGAATCGCCGCGCGGTCCTCCTGCTCACCGCCGTTGGCCTAGGCGCCCCCGTCTTGCCCCGCACGACGTCGGCCGCGCCCGTCATCAACCAGCCCGCGCCCGTCTTCACCGCCACCGACAGCAACGGCCAGCGCGTGTCGCTGGCGGAGTTGCGCGGCAAGATCGTCGTGCTGGAATGGACCAACGACGGCTGCCCGTTCGTCGGCAAATGGTATCGCAGCGGCGCGATGCAGTCGCTGCAACGCCAGGCCGCACAGCTCGGGGCCGTGTGGCTCTCCGTCATCAGCTCCGCACCCGGCGAGCAGGGCTACGCCGACGGCGCGCGCGCCAACCAGCTCACCGCCAGCCGCGACGCCGCGCCGGCGCATGTGCTGCTCGACCCCACCGGCGCGCTCGGCCACCTGTACGACGCCGAGACCACCCCGCATATCTTCGTCATCGATGCGCAGGGCGTGCTGCGCTACATGGGCGGCGCGGACAGCGTCGCGTCGACGCGCGTCTCCGATCTCCAGCAGGCGACACCCTACGCCAAGCTCGCCATCGAAGCGGTCGCCGCCGGCGCGCCCGTGCCCTACCCGGTCACGCGCCCCTACGGCTGCACGGTGAAATACGCGGCCTGACAGCGCGGAAACTGGAGCGGGTGAGGGGAATCGAACCCCCGTAACTAGCTTGGGAAGCTAGGGCTCTACCATTGAGCTACACCCGCGCCGGGGCACGCGGCCAAGATACGGACGCCGCTGCAGCCCTGCAATGTTGACCCGGCCCTGCCCCGGACCTAGCTTCCGCCCCGGCCTCAGGGCCCCTCGCGATTTGTCCGGCCGGCTTGCGGCGAGGTGAAACAAGCGCGCTAAAGAGGCCAGCGGCAGTCGTCCCTCATCCGCCGCTGCTCCGCAGAATCGGCCGGGCCTGATCGAGACGGAGAAAGGCCCGCATGACCGACCGCTCTTACCGCCCCGCGACCCTGCTCGTGCACGGCGGCACCACCCGCAGCCAGCACGGCGAAACCGCCGAGGCGCTCTTCCTGACCTCCGGCTTCGTCTACGACAGCGCCGAGCAGGCCGAAGCCACCTTCGCCAACGCTATCGAGCACTACCAGTACTCGCGCTTCGGCAACCCCACCGTGAAGATGCTGGAGGACCGCCTCGCGCTGCTCGAAGGCGCCGAGGCCTGCCGCGCCACCGCGACCGGCATGGCGGCGGTGCACGCCTCGATGCTCTGCCAGCTGCGCGCCGGCGACCGCGTGGTGGCCAGCCGCGCGCTGTTCGGCTCCTGCCACTGGATCGTCTCCACCCTGCTGCCCCGCTACGGCATCGAAACCGAGTTCGTCGACGGCGCCGACCTGGATCAATGGCGCACCGCCCTGTCCCGCCCGGCCGCCGTTGTGCTGCTGGAAACCCCGTCCAACCCGATGCTCGACCTCGTCGACCTGCGCGCCGTCGCCAACCTGGCGCACGCGGCCGGGGCGTGCGTGGTGGTGGACAACGTGTTCGCGACCCCGCTGCTGCAACGCCCGCTGGAGCTGGGGGCGGACGTGGTGGTCTATTCCTGCACCAAGCACATCGACGGCCAGGGCCGCGTGCTCGGCGGCGCCGTGCTCGGCACCAAGGCTTGGATCGAGAACACGCTGCTGCCGTTCATCCGCAACACCGGCCCGTCGATCTCGCCGTTCAACGCCTGGCTGCTGCTCAAGGGCCTGGAGACGCTGGCGCTGCGCGTCGATGCCTCCTGCCGCACCGCCGCGGCGCTGGCCGACTTCCTGGCGAAGCAGCCGCAGGTCGCTCACGTCCTTTACCCCACCCGCGCCGACCATCCGCAGGTCGACCTCGCCCGTGCGCAGATGAGCGGCGGCGGCACCTTGGTGACGTTCGAGCTGCACGGCGGCAAGGACGCCGCGTTCCGCGTGATGAACGCAATGCGGCTGGTGGCGATCAGCAACAACCTCGGCGACAGCAAGTCGCTCGTCACCCACCCCGCGACCACCACCCATATGCGCATCGGGCCGGAGGAGCGCGCCAAGCTCGGCATTGGCGACGGGGTGATCCGGCTCTCCGTCGGTCTGGAGGACATCGCCGACCTGCGCGAGGACCTCGCCGACGCGCTGCGTTTCGCCGACGCGGCCCCGCAGGTCCGTGCCGCCGAATAGCCGCACCCTTTACATGCCGCCCGAAGCGGCTTGAATCGCGCACCTGCGGCCGAAGGATCGCGCACGATGAGCAAGGGCGGCAACGAAGGCGGGCGCTACACCTCCGAAACCAGGGGCGTGCGCGTCTCCGTGCGCTCGTTCTATCTGGAGGACCAGAGCCAGCCCGAGGAAAATCATTTCGTCTGGGCCTATCAGGTGCGCATCGAGAACCGCGGCCGCGAGCAGGTGCAGCTGCTGCGCCGCACCTGGCACATCACCGACGCGACCGGCAAGGTGCAGAACGTCCACGGCGCCGGCGTCGTCGGCCAGCAGCCGCTGCTCGAACCGGGGGAGACCTTCGAGTACACCTCCGGCACGCCGCTGGAGACGCCGTCCGGCTTCATGGTCGGCGCCTACCACATGATCTGCCCGGCTTCGGGCGAGAAGTTCGACGTTACCATCCCGGCCTTCAGCCTCGACAGCCCGCACCAGCGCGGCCGCGTGCACTGAACGCGAGCGAATCATAACGATCGTGTTACCGGCGAAGCACGGCCTTGCTATAACACGACCAATGTAACAACCTCGGCTGCCCGCTCCGCGCGGGTGGGAGCCGAAACGACGTGACGACGATGATCGGCAGTCTGGCGATGGCATTGCGCACGGGCGGCAACGCCTTGCCGCGCGGCCAGGACGCGCCCGCCGTCGCGGGTGTGCCGACGGTGCGTCTGGGGGACCGCCGCATCCTGCCCAGCCTCGCCGACGACGATCGCCTCGAATACCTCCTGCCGCCGTGCGACGCGCTGTTCATCGACAGCCACGCGACCAGCCCGGCGGTGCTGCGTCCCGGCGACACCGACCGGCGCTACCTGGGCGTGGCGATCTGCCGTATCCGCGTCCGCAACCTCTCGCAGTCGGCCGAGATCGCGCTCGACAACCCGGCGCTCGGCGACAGGTGGTGGGGGATCGAGACGCGCGACGCGCTGGCCTACCGCTGGACCGACGGACACGCCGCGCTGACGCTGCCCGAGGGCATGCGGCGGGGCGCCATCCTGGAGCTGACATTGTGCGGCCGTGCGCCCGACCCCGAGGACGCCCAGCCGCAGCCCGGCGGCCGGAACCCCTGAGGCTGGCGCACGGCCGGTTCTAGCGGCGGTTGCAGCCGCCGGGGCGCCATGCATGGCCGCTTGCTTGCCCGTCCCGGCGGTGCCCCCATATCGCGCGGGCGGCCGGGCAACCGGCGGTGTCGGAAAGGAAGCATCGTGAACGTCATCAGCCCTCGCGCGCGCCTGCACGCGGACGACCCGACCGCCAGCCGCGGCCGGCCGACCGTCGAGGAGGCCGAGGAAGCCATCCGCACCCTGATCCGCTGGGCCGGCGACGATCCGGACCGCGAGGGCCTGCTCGACACCCCCAAGCGCGTGGCCAGGTCGTTCGGCGAATTCTTCGCCGGCTACGCCACCGATCCGGTGCAGCTGCTCGAGCGCACCTTCGAGGAGACCGAGGGCTACGACGAGATCGTTCTGCTGCGCGACATCCGGCTGGAGAGCCACTGCGAGCACCACATGGTGCCGATCATCGGCCGCGCCCATGTGGCCTATCTGCCGGGCAGGCGGGTCGTCGGCATCAGCAAGCTGGCGCGCGTGGTGGATGCCTACGCGAAGCGCCTGCAGATCCAGGAGAAGCTGACCGCGCAGATCGCCAACACGATCAACGACGTGCTGCAGCCGCGCGGTGTCGCGGTGATCATCGAGGCCGGGCACCAGTGCATGAGCACGCGCGGCGTGCACAAGTCCGGCGTGTCGATGGTGACGAGCCGGATGCTCGGCGCCTTCCGCGACGATCCCACGACACGGCGCGAACTGCTCGCCATGATCGGCAGCCGCGCGCCGGGCGCACTGGACGAATAGGGGCCGGACGATCAGGCGCGCCGGACGGGCAGGTTACGCTTCCTGCCGCCCGGCGATGGCGCGTGAAACGATCAGGCCGCGAGCTTGTCCACGGCGGACTGCGGCAGCGACCACGCCATCACCGGCCGGCCGCTTGCGGGGTCGATCACCCAGGTCATCACCGGCTTCTCCGACGGCTGCCGCGAACGGGGCTGCGTGGTGTGGCGGGCGGCGAGCGTGGCAATGGTGGTCATCGGTACGGCCTCCTGATCGGGTTTCGACGAGGCGGATCGTGCCGGCCGCAACGAAACTCTTCAGTGAGCGCGTTCACACCTCTTTTCGGACGCGAGCCGGGCCACGCGCTCGGCCCGCGCCTGGTCGGTGAACCGCTTCTCGTGCCGGCGTGCGAGCAGCACGGTCGCCGCGAACCCGATCGCCGCGAGCGCGCCGAGGGCGATGCCGAGCGGCCCCTTCACCACCTCGATGCGCGCCCCCAACTCGTAGGCGCCGAAGCCGTACAGGCTGGCCCAGATGATCCCGCCCGCGGCGTTGGCGGCGAGGAAGATCGGAAACGGCATGACCAGCGCGCCGGCCAATGACGCGGCGATGGTGCGCAGCACCACGATGAAGCGGCCGAACAGCACCACCTTGGCGCCATGCTGCGCGAACAGGCGCCGGCCCATCAGCAGCCGCGGCTCGGTCAGCCCGATCCTCGCGCCGTAGCGGTGCAGCAGCGGCTCGCCGAGCGCGCGCCCGATCAGGTAGCCGCCATTGCTGCCCATCACCGCCGCCGCCGCCGCCGTCAGCACGACCAGTCGGATGTCCATGTGGTGAGTCGCTCCGGCGAACAGCGCGGCGGAGATCAGCGTGATCTCGCCCGGCAACGGAAGGCCGAGCGCTTCCAGCCCAACCGCGGCCGCGAGCGCGCCATAGCCCCACGTGCGCAGCACATGGTGGAGGTGTTCGCCGGTCAGCAGGTCGGTCAGGTTCACGCACGTCTCCCTGCTGTTGCGCTGCAGCGTCCGCTGGGCGAGGCTGCCGCACGCTCGGCGGCCCGTCCCTGCACCGGCAGGCAACGCGCCGGCACAGGAGGGGCGTGATGCCGCAACCCGACCATATCTCCAAGCTCGGCGTTCCGCTCGCGGAAAGCCTCGAGCCCGATTTGCAGGAAATCTGGGCCAAGGCGACCGCCAAGCTCGGTTTCGTACCGAACGTCTTCGCCGCCTACAGCCTCAAGCCGACGCGGCTGCGCAACTTCATGGCGATGAACAAGGAGATCATGCTCGCGGAATCCGGCCTCTCGCGGCTCGAGCGCGAGATGGTCGCCGTCGTCGTCTCCTCCGCCAACCGCTGCTACTACTGCCTCGTCGCGCACGGTGCTGCAGTGCGGCAATTGTCGGGCGATCCGGAACTGGGCGAGATGATGGTGATGAACTACCGGGTCGCGCCGCTGGACGCGCGGCAGCGGGCGATGCTCGATTTCGCCTGGAAGCTGACCACCACACCCTGGCTGGTCGGCGACGAGGACCGCGCGGGCCTGAAAGACGTGGGCCTGACCGAAGGCGACATCTTCGACCTCGCGGAGACCATCGGCTTCTACAACATGTCCAACCGCGTGGCGTCGGCGACGGATATGATGCCCAACCGGGAATACCACCGCCAGGAACGCTGACGCATGCACGAGGGTTCGCGGCTGTGGCAGCTGGCGCTGAACAACACCGGCCGCAAGATCCACAAATGGGCGCACTACTTCCCCGCCTATGAGCGGCATTTCAGCCGCTTCGTCGACCGGCCGGTCACGATCTTCGAGATCGGCTGCGGCGAGGGCGGCAGCCTGCGGTTGTGGAAGACGTTCTTCGGCCCGTTCGCGCGCATCGTCGGCATCGACCGCCTGCCCGAATGCCGCGACTTCGAGGAGGAACAGATCGCGGTGCGCATCGGCGAGCAGTCCGATCTCGGCTTGCTCGCGCGCGTCGCGCAGGAGTTCGGC
>DATEQV010000391.1:0-12515 GCA_035272265.1 Acidisphaera sp.
CAGCGTCATTGCGACATGCGCCGTTTCGGGCGGGATGATCGAGTCGTAGCCGGGGTAGCCGGTCGCCGCTTCCGCGACCATGCCGAAGCCGACATTGTGGTGGTTGCGCCCGGTCAGGAGTGCCGCGCGCGTTGGCGAGCACAGTGCGGTGTTGTGCATCTGGGTGTAGCGCACGCCGCGCTGCGCAAGGCCGTCCAGCGCCGGGGTCGGCACCACGCCGCCGAAGGCGGAGTTGGAGCCGAAGCCGGCGTCGTCGATCAGGATCAGCAGGATGTTCGGCGCCTTCGCCGGCGGCGCGATGGTCGGCGGCCAGGCCGGCGTGCTGTCGATCAGGTTCGGCTCGATGTTGCCGGCAAAGGGCGGCGTCGGCGTGGGCAGCACGCGGCTGTCGGGGAACTCGACCGCGGTCGGCGAACCCGGTTGCGCATGGGCCTGCCTGCGGAACCCGAAGCTGGCGAACGCCGTCGCCAACGCTCCCTTGGCCGTCGACATGAACAGTTGCCGGCGCTTCATGCGGTTACACTCCCCGAGTGGTTTCAGGCGTCGGCGTCACGAACGACGCAGCGGAAGCCGATGTGGCAGGTCGCGGTGTCGATCATCTGCGGATGCCGCGCCGCCGGACGGTAGCGGCGGCAGTAGTTCGGCGCACACAGATACGAGCCGCCCTTGATCACCTTGCGCGGGATGCGGACCTGCGGCTGCGCGCGGTCGTAGCTGCGTGCCTGCGCCCCGCCCCGCGGGTTGATCGGCACGCAGCACGGTCCCTCGGCCTCGGGCGGGTGATGGTCGGAGTACCAGTCCGTCGTCCACTCCCAGACGTTGCCCGCCATGTCGAACAGGCCGTAGCCGTTCGGCGGGAACGAGCCGACCGGCGCGCGGCCAGCGAACCCGTCCAGGCCGAGGTCGTGGAACGGAAACTGGCCCTGCCACGTGTTGGCCATATGACGGCCGCCAGGCGTGAACTCGTCGCCCCAGCAGAACGGCGCGCCGTCCAGGCCGCCGCGCGCGGCGAACTCCCACTCGGCTTCGGTGGGCAGTTCCTTGCCCGCCCACGCGGCGTAGGCGGCGGCATCCTCGAACGCGACATGCACGACCGGCTCGCGCTCGCGACCGTCGATGCTGCTCGCGGGGCCGTCCGGATGGCGCCAGTTCGCACCCGGCACGTAGGCCCAGCGGCTGTGGATATCGTTCATGTTCACGCGCCCGGTCGGCATGTGGAACACCGCCGAGCCGGGCGTGAGCAGCGCGGGATCCGCACCCGGATAGTCGGCCGCATCGAGCGGGCGCTCGGCGACGGTGCGGTAGCCGGTGGCGTCGACGAAGACGGCGAACTCGGCGTTGGTGACCGCGTACTCGTCCATCCAGAAGCCGCTGACCGTGACCGTGTGGACCGGCGCTTCCTCGGGGTAGGATTGTTCGGCGCCCATGCGGAACGTGCCGCCGGGGATCCAGCGCATGGCGCCGGAAGCTGGCGGCGATCCGGCGCGGTCGGCCTGCTCGGCGGCGGTTTCGGACATCACCCGTTTCCTCGATCCGGCGCCGCGCTGACAGCCGGCGTTAGGTACGCCGCGCGCCTGAGCGCGGGCGTTGACCTGGATCAATGCAAAGCTGGCGAAAGGCGGATCGACGCCGGTCCGCCGGCGTCGAACGTTGCCAAACCTACTTCTTCGTGCCGCCTGGAGCCGGCGGGGTCGCGCCGGGAGCCGGGCCGCCAGGGGCCGCGCCGCCGCCCGGGCCGCCGGCACCGCCCGGACCGCCCGGCGGCATCAGGTTCACGCCGTTCACCGAAAGGCCCTGGGCATTGTACACGACGTCCCAGAACAGCGAGCCGTCGGGCTGCGGCTTCGCCAAACCGCGCGCGAACACCAGCATCGGCACCGCCTGCGCCGCCTGCGGATCCCCCTGCACCTGCTTGAGCAGATCGTCGATGCCCTTGCCGGTAAGCTTCACCTCGCCGGCGATCGCCGACGGGTCGGGCTGCGTGAGCGTCACTTCGCCGACGCCGGTCATCGTGGCGGGGCCCATTTGGATCGCCACCGACTCCAGGCCGACCTTGACGCCGCCATGCGCGAACGCGGCCTCCATCGCCGGTCCCGCCGCGGCGTTAGGGCCTTGGTCGCCCAGCGCGATCGCTGCGATCCGCGTCACGTCGGCGGCCGAGATGCCGGTGAAATACGGCCGGATCTGTACGTGCGACGGGATGTAGGTCTTCATCGTGTCGGGAAGCTGAGGCACCTTGATCCCGTCGATACCGAAATCGAGCGTGATCTTCAGCAGCCCGTCCGGTGCCGACGCGGACAGCCCGAGGCCGATGTGGTCGACGCCGAACGGCTGCGCGCCCGTCGAGCTGAGGTTGTCGATCGCGTAGTCGACCTCGCCGCTGTCGGCGATGCCGTTCAGCGCATCGACCATGCTGAGCAACGCGGCCTTCTGCTCAGGGGTCGGCTGGCCGCCGGGGGGCGGCGCGGGCATCGAGCCCATCTGGCGCAGGCCGCCGACGATCTGGGCGATGCGCGCTCGCGCGACATTCGTCATGTGCGCCGCGATGCGCAGCCGGCCGATGCTGACATCGGTCTGCACACCCTTGTCGTCCTTGCCGGTGATCGCGATGTCCTTCACGTCGCCGGTGCCGTCGAGCGTCCCGTGATCAGGGCTGGTCGGAGCAACGCCACCCTGGATGCTGATGCTGCCGATGTGCTGGTCGGGCGAGCCCTTCTTGACGTCGTTGAAGGTGATGTCGCTGAGCAGCATGCTTTCTGCGGTAACGAAATTGACGCTCGGATCGAACGTCCAGCGCGATGTCTGTTCCTTGATGCTGAGCGCGACCTGGTCGACCGGCTTGCCGTCCGGACCCGGGCCCATGATCGTCGCCGGCGAGGGCAGCTCGAACTCGTCCATCGTCCACTGGCCGTTACCGACCGGCTTGGCGCTCGCCGTCGCGACGGCAGGCGTCGTGCCGTCCTCGGCACGCCAGTTCAGCAGCGGTATCTCGACCGAGTAGGCGTCGTCTTCCTGCTTGACGGTTACCTGGTCCGCGATCGGGTTGCCCCACTGCTTCATCATCGCCCGCAGCTGGGACTGGAGCTGATCGGCGGTCTGCTGATCGGCGGCGAGCGCGCCTGAGGTGAGCGCGACGGCGGCCGTCGCCAGGCAGAGACGCTTGAATCGGGACATGCGGACACTCCGGTGGAACGGGGTGCGCAATCTGCCGCCCAAACGTCCGGCGCGCCAGCACCCGCCGCGAGAAGTCCCCGCGGCGGGCGTCCACGCTTCAGTGACAGGATGCGTCGATGACCCGATGCGTCGGTCAGGCGCGGTCGGCGACCTCGACCAGCACCAGTTCGGCGTCCTGCTCGGCGGTGATGGTGACGGTCTGCTCGCCGGTGATCGCGGCACCGTCGCGCGTGCCGACCCGCTCGCCGTTGCCGCTCACCGCGCCGGTCGCCGGCACCAGGTAGGCGGCGCGTCCGGGCGCCATGCGGTGCGTCACCGACTCGCCCGCGCGCAACGTGCCGGCATGCAGGGCTGCGTCCGCGTGCAGCGGCAGCACGCCGTCGGGCGGCGTTGGGCCGGCGGCGAGCAGACGCAGGCCCTCGCCGCCCTTGGGGAAGCTGCGCGCGCCCCAGCCGGGTTGCACGCCGGTGCGATCGGGCATCACCCAGATCTGGAAGATGCGCGTCGGCACGTCCTCGCGGTTGTACTCGCCGTGGATGATGCCGCTGCCGGCATGCATCACCTGGATGTCGCCCGCTTCGGTGCGGCCTTCGTTGCCCAGGCTGTCGCGATGCGTGATCGCGCCTTCGCGTACATAGGTGATGATCTCCATGTCGCGGTGCGGGTGCGGGTCGAAGCCGGTGCCCGGCGCGATCTCGTCGTCGTTCCACACGCGCAGTCGGCCGACGCCCATGCGCGCGGGGTCGTGGTAGTGGCCGAAGCTGAAGTGGTGGCGGGCGTTCAGCCAGTCGTTGCGGAACCGGCCGAGCGAGCCGAAGGGTCGGACGTCGATCAACGGAGCCTCCATCGTTCGATGTTGAACTATTTGGCGGCGAAATAGGTGGCCGGCCTTCCGGTTCAAGCCTCCGCGTCGTCCTCGGGCCCGGCCGCAGCCTGGCCCAGCTTGCGGAGCAGCTCGCCCAGCCGGGCGAGCTCGGCCGCATCGAGACCGGACATGGCCTCGGCGATGTCGGCCGCGTGGCAGGGAAACAGCCCCGAAATCAGCGCGCGGCCCTGGTCCGTGAGCGCGACCTCGACGGCACGGCGGTCGGTTTCGCTGCGGGTGCGCCGCACGAGGCAGCGACGCTCCAGCTTGTCGATCACGTCGGTCATGTTGCCGGCGCTGGTCAGCACCTTGCGGCTGAGCTGCCGCTGGGTCAGCGGCCCGCGATGCAGGATCGCGTCGAGCACGCCGAGTTGGGTCGGCGTGAGGCCGTTTTCGGCCAGCCGGGGCTCGATCCTGGCGACGACCGCCTTGCTGGCCCGCAGCAGCTTGACATAGGCGGAGAGCGCGGCGGCCACACAGGGGTCGCGAGCGGCTTCGCTGGGGTCCTCGGGCCGGCCGGGCTTCGGCACTAGCGGTTCATCATCACCGGCAGGGTGCCCCGCTCCAGCACATGGCGGGTCACGCCGCCGAGAATGAGCTGGCGGATGCGGGAGTGCGAGTAGGCGCCCATGGTCAGCAGGTCGGCGCCGAACTCGCGCGCGGCGGCCAGCAGGCCCGCACCCACTTCGCGGTCCACCGGGCGGAAGGTGGCGATCTCGGCGTTCACCCCATGGAGCCGGAGATAGGCGGCCAGCTCCGGCGCCGCCGGGCCGCGCCGCTGGTAGTCGTCCGACCACAGGATACGCACCGCCGACGCCCGGTTCAGCCAGGGCAACGCGCCCCACACGGCGGCCGCACTCTCGGCGCTGCCGTTCCAGCCGACGGCGATGCGTGTCCCGACCGAGGCCGGGGTGGCGCGCGGGGCGATCAGCACCGGCCTGCCGCTGTCGAACAGCACGGCGTGCAGCGCGTCGGAGGACGAGACGTCCTCGCCCGCCTCCGGATGCGGCACGATGGTCAGGTCGGCGAGCCGCGCCTGCTGGGCGACGAGATCCTCCTCGCGCCCGGTGATCGATGCGAAGCTCGCGGTCGGATGGTCGGGCACCCGCGTCGGGTCCTCGATCGGCACGCCGTTTTCGGTGACGAACTTCTCGAACATGACGCGCACGGCCGAGGCGCGGTCGCCGCTCTCCTTCTCGGTCGCCGACATCATCTCTTCGATCATCGCGCCCGACAGGCCTTCGCCGGCAAGCGGAGCGACGTCGCGGCTGTCGACGCGCACATGCAGTGCGGTGACGTGGGCGTTGAAGGCACGCGCGATGAGCAGCGCGGTGGCGAGCGCAGCCTCGCCGGCCGCCGTGCCGGTCAGCGGCAGGAGCAGTTTACGGATGGGCATCGGCTATCCTCCCTGCGCGGCGGGCCGAGGCTATCGCATGCTGCCGGGGCGCCGCTATGGGAACAGCTTGCCGACCGCCCAGCCGCCGTCCTGCCGCGTGTAGGTCGTGCGGTCGTGCAGGCGGAACGGCATGTCCTGCCAGAACTCGAAGTAGCCCGGGACGATGCGATAGCCGGACCAGTGGGGCGGGCGGGGGATGTCGTCGCCGGGGTATTTCGCCTCGTTCTCCGCCACGCGCTGCTCGAGCACCGAGCGGGAGGACAACGGGCGGGACTGGTCGGACGACCAGGCGCCGATGCGCGACAGGCGCGGGCGCGACGCGTAGTAGGCGTCGGCTTCGGCTGCCGTGACCGGCTGCACGTCGCCCTCGATGCGGACCTGGCGGAGCAGGCTTTTCCAGTGGAACAGCAGGGCGGCGAACGGATGGGCGGCGAGTTCGTCGCCCTTGCGGCTCTGCGTGTTGGTGTAGAACACGAAGCCACCTTCATCGTGGCCCTTGAGCAGGACGATGCGCGCCGACGGACGGCCGTCCGTGCCGACGGTGGCGAGCGTCATCGCGTGCGGGTCGTTGACCTCCTTCGCGCCGGCCTCGGCGAACCAGGCATCGAAATGGCGGAACGGTTCGGCGTGGGCGACGGTGGGCGTTTGCTGCGTGTCCATGAGGCCTATCTAGCACCTGCAACGAGGTCCGCCAGCGCACGGCCCACGTCCTCCGTGCTCGCCTGCCCGCCCATGTCGCGGGTGCGCGGGCCGGCGCCGGACAGCAGCTTTTCGATCGCGGCCACGATGGCGGCACCCGCCTCCGCCTCGCCGAGGTGCTCCAGCATCATCGCGCCGACCCAGATCTGGCCGATCGGGTTGCAGATGCCCTGCCCCGCGATGTCCGGCGCGCTGCCGTGCACCGGCTCGAACATGCTTGGGTAGTTGCGCTCCGGGTTGAGGTTGGCACTCGGCGCAATGCCGATGCTCCCGGCAACGGCCGGGCCGAGGTCGGACAGGATGTCGCCGAACAGGTTGCTGCCGACCACCACGTCGAACCAGTTCGGGTGCTGCACGAAATGCGCGCACAGGATGTCGACGTGGAACTGCGCGGTCTTCACGTCGGGGTAGTCGGCGGCAACCGCGCGGAAACGCTCGTCCCAGAACGGCATGGTGATGGTGATGCCGTTGCTCTTGGTCGCGCTGGTGACGTGCTTGCGCGGGCGGGTGCGCGCCAGCTCGAAGGCGTAGCGCAGGATGCGGTCGGTGCCGGTGCGGGAGAAGACGCTCTGCTGCATCGCGATCTCCCGCTCGGTGCCTTCGTACAGCCGGCCGCCGATCGAGGAGTATTCGCCTTCGGTGTTCTCGCGCACGACGTAGAAGTCGATGTCGGCCGGTCCCCGGTTGGCGAGCGGCGTGCGCGTGCCGGGCATCAGTCGGCATGGCCGAAGGTTCACGTACTGGTCGAAGCCGCGGCGGATCGGGATCAGCAGGCCCCAGAGCGAGATGTGGTCCGGCACGCCGGGAAAGCCGACCGCGCCGAGGAAGATCGCGTCGTGACGGCGCAGCTGCTCGAGCCCGTCTTCGGGCATCATGCGGCCGGTGCGCTTGTACGTCTCGCAGGACCAGTCGTAGTCCGTCACGTCCAGGCTGAACCCGAACCGCTTGGCGGCTGCGTGCAGGACGCGAAGTCCCTGCGGGACCGTCTCCTTGCCGATTCCGTCGCCTGGAAGGGCTGCGATGCGGTAGCGACGGGCCATGGGCGCCTCCTGCGGACGATGTGATAGACTACACTCAATGAGAGGCTGCCCATGAGCGCATCGGTCAAGCCGCTGACCCTGGAGGAGTTCCTGGCCTGGGAACGCCAGCAGCCGCTGCGCTACGAGTTCGACGGCGTCCAGCCAGTCGCGATGACGGGTGGTTCCCCAAAGCACGCCCGCATGGACGCTCGTATCATCATCGCGGCTGGCACCCGGTTACAGCCGCCATGCGAGGTCTTTTCGTCCGTGCTCAAGGTCGTCTCGGCGACTGGGCGCTCCCGCTACTCCGACGTCACGATCGCCTGCGGAGCGACCGACGAGGACACCGACCTCATCGAGACTGTCGTGGTGTTTGAGGTGACGTCACCCACGACGTCCCTCACCGACCGCTGGGTCAAGCCGGTTGACTACCACAGCGTGCCCTCCATTCAGGTCTACGTCATTCTCGACCAGGCAGAGCCGCTGGCCGAGGTGTTCCGCCGCTCCGAAGGCTGGCAGCCGGTCACGGTGCAAGGCCGTGACGCCGTGATCCCCCTGCCGGAGGTCGGGATCAGCTTGCCGCTGGCAGAGTTGTATCGCTGATCCGCCTGCCGTGCCGGCCATCCGGCGCGGCTTGCCGGGCCGGACCCGGCGTGCCAACAGGGCCGAGCGACACCGAAGGACGCGAAATGCGGGACAGCGCCGGGCCGATCACAGCGCCGCTCACAGGCACGCTTCTGCAAGGCAAGCGGGGCCTGATCATGGGTGTGGCCAATGAGCGCTCGATCGCCTGGGGCATCGCCGCCGCCTGCGCCGCGCAGGGGGCCGAACTCGCCTTCACCTACCAGGGCGACGCGCTGGGCAAGCGAGTCCGGCCGCTGGCCGACAGCGTCCGCTCCGAGATCGTGCTGCCCTGCGACGTGGCGGACGATGCGACCGTCGATGCCGCCTTCGCGACCCTGGCCGAACGCTGGCCGCAGCTCGATTTCCTGGTCCATGCGATCGGCTTCGCCGACAAGCAGTATCTGCGCGGGCGCTACCTGGACACGCCCCGGGCCGCGTTCCTGCAGGCGCTGGACATCTCCTGCTATTCGTTCACCTCGGTCTGCCAGCGCGCGGTGCCGTTGATGCGCGCGGGCGGCAGCCTGCTGACGCTGACCTATCTCGGCGCCGAGCGCTGGATGCCGCACTACAACGTGATGGGAGTGGCCAAGGCCGCGCTGGAAACGTCGGTGAAGTATCTTGCCGCCGACCTCGGCGCGAGCGCCATCCGTGTCAACGCGATCAGCGCCGGCCCGATCAAGACACTGGCGGCCAGTGGGATCGGCGACTTCCGCTACATCCTGCGGTGGAACCAGCTCAATGCGCCGATGCAGCGCAACGTCACGATCGAGGAAGTCGGCGGCGCAGCACTCTACCTGCTGAGCGACCTCGGCAGCGGGGTCACCGGCGAGGTGCACCATGTCGACTGCGGCTATCATATCGTAGGCATGAAGAACCCCGCCGCGCCCGATATCGCCATCGTCACCGAGTAGGCCTGCAGGGGTGGCGCGATGAGCCACAACACGTTCGGCCATCTGTTCCGCGTGACCACCTGGGGCGAGAGCCACGGTCCGGCGATCGGCTGCGTGGTCGACGGCTGCCCTCCTCGCCTTAGACTGAGCGAGGCTGACATCCAGCCCTGGCTGGACCGCCGCCGCCCCGGCCAGTCGCGCTTCACGACGCAGCGCCAGGAACCCGACCGCGTACGCATCCTATCGGGCACGTTCGAAGGACTGACGACCGGCACGCCGATCGCGCTGATGATCGACAACGTCGACCAGCGCTCGAAGGACTACGGCGACATCGCCGAGCGCTATCGGCCGGGCCACGCCGACCTGACCTACGACCTGAAATACGGCATCCGCGACTGGCGCGGCGGCGGCCGCAGCAGCGCGCGCGAGACCGCGATGCGGGTCGCCGCCGGAGCCGTCGCACGCGTGGTGCTGGGCCCCGGCGTGACCATCCGCGGCGCGCTGGTGCAACTCGGCCCGTACACGATCTCGCGGGACCGCTGGGACTGGGACGAGGTGGCGCGCAACCCGTTCTTCTGCCCCGACGCCGAAACCGCCGCCGCGTGGGCGGAGTACCTCGACGGCGTGCGCAAGGCGGGCTCGTCGGTGGGCGCCGTGATCAAGGTGGTGGCCGAAGGCGCGCCGCCAGGCCTCGGCGCGCCGATCTACGGCAAGCTCGACGCCGACATCGCCGCGGCACTGATGGGGATCAACGCCGTCAAGGGCGTGGAGATCGGTGCCGGCTTCGGCGCAGCGTCCCTGCACGGCGAAGACAACGCCGACGAAATGCGCGCCGGCAACGACGGGATCGTGCGGTTCGGATCGAACCACGCCGGCGGCATCCTGGGCGGCATCTCGACCGGGCAGCCGATCGTCGCACGCTTCGCGGTCAAGCCGACCAGCTCGATCCTTGCGCCGCGCCTATCGGTCGATCGAGAAGGCCACGAGATCGACGTGTCGACCAAAGGCCGTCATGATCCGTGCGTCGGCATCCGCGCGGTGCCGGTGGGCGAAGCGATGATTGCGTGCGTGCTCGCCGACCACCTGCTGCGCCACCGCGCCCAGACCCCCGACGCGCCGACCGAGGCGCGGCTGCCGCTCGATTTCCGGCAGGTTTGACGGCAAGGAGACTTGACACTCGTGTGAATTATACTTCCGTGGTGTCAAGCGGCGCGGCATTTGCTCGAGCCGTGCTCTGTCGAACGCGTGCCTGATACGTAACCTTGCTCGGGACATCAGATGAAAACGTCGCCAGACATCGCCGCGTTGGACGAGTTCGTGCGCCTGATCGGTGCGCGGCTCTGGAAACAGCGGGTCGATGCGATCAAACGGGAAGCGCAATGCGGGCGGCGCGCCGGCAAGGCGGTCCTGCAGCGATTCGCCGTCCCGCTCGCGATCGAGCGGCTACGCAGCCGCATCAACCGCGAGCCGACCGTCGCCGAGTGCCGCGTCGCCGCCGTAGCGGCACACGCGGTGCGTGTGGCTCGTGGCATGGACGCCTCGGTTCGATCACGCCTGGTCGAGCGGTTGCAGACGGAAGTCGCTGAAGGCGGCGCGCTGGTTCCGACGTTCCACCTGATGCGCACCGCGATGACGCAGACCGCGCGGGGCTTCGCGGTCGCGTTCGCCGGGCTGGAGAACGACGCGCCGTTCGACTTGCTGATCGCGCGGGACGGGGCGGAGGCGGAGGTCGCCTGCGACGTCTTCTCGGCGGAGGAAGGACGCGGCGTGCACCGCGGCGCGTGGTTCCAGCTCGCCGACAGCGTCGATCCCGACCTGGAGACGTGGCTGTCGGCGCATCCCGGCCGTTACCTGCTCAAGCTGACGCTGCCACAGGGTCTGCAAGACGCCGACCGGCAGAGCGTCGCGTCACTGCACCGGCGCATCCGCGAGATGCTGGCCACGCAACGGCGGTCCGACCAGGACGAGGCGGTGGTCCTGCGGCTCGATCCCCTGATGCTCGCCGCGGCACAGGCGGACGAACTGGGCCTCATGTCGAGCCTGCGCCGGGAGTTCGGCCCCGAGGCGCACCTGTCCGTCACCGCGGCCGGCAAGGCCGTCTTCGTGATGGCGGCGCGAGCGGGGCGCGAGAACGAGGTCGCAGCGGCGGTGCGGCGGCGGCTCTGCGCAATAGCGCCGGCGCGGCTGACCGGCACGCGGCCCGGAATCCTCGCGCTGTTCATCGAGGACACCGACCGCACCGAGTGGCGGCTGCTGCGCGAACGGCTTGAGCTCGAAGGCGAGACGCGGCAGTTCCTGACCTGCCCCGAGGCGCGAGCGGTGATCGCGGTGACCTGCGCCTCGCGTCTGGAACTGTTCGGCTTCGCCGAGCCCGACGGCGTTGCCGACGGCGAATTGCGGTTCCGCAACCCCGCTCATCCCGCCGCGAAAGCGCCGGGCCTCGCACCAGCCGTGCTCTCATCCATGTGAGCGATAACGCCGTCGTTCGATGTGAGCGATAACCGTCGTCGTGTGACGGCGAGAGCACGCATCGTGGTACCGGAAGTGCTTGACTCCCGCATGTCGATGTGAGGCCGTTTGCATCACGCCACCGCAATGGTGACGAGAAACCGCCTCGGTGGCGCCACGTTTTACGGCTTTCTTATTCGCGGATGCGGCATGCAACCGCGCTTCGCATCACAGGAGCGTGGCGTGACTGAACTGGATTACGAAACCAAACTCGACGAGCTCGATCGTCTGCTGAACGATCCGGAAGTGCCGATGGAACCGGCACGTATCTGGTCGCTGCTGGCGGAGATCAGCGAGTACACGACGGGCAACGAGCGCGGCGCGACAGCCAGGGCGACAGCCACGGCCTAGGCCTGCTTCGTCGCCGCGATCAGGAACTCGCGATTCCCCTCTGGTCCGGTGATCGGGCTCTCTGTTAGCGCGACCACGTGCCATCCCGGCAGTCCGTCCCACCACGATCGGATGCGTTCGCACACCGCGCGATGCACCGCAGGATCGCGTACCACGCCTTTCGAGCCGACCGCGTCGGGTCCCGCCTCGAACTGCGGCTTGATGAGCGCCACCGCCCAGGCGCCGGGCGCGCACAACGCCAGCGGCGCGGGCAGCAGTGTGGTCAGCCCGATGAAACTGGCGTCGCACACCAGTGCTTCGATCGGCTCAGGGATCGTGGCGGCATCGAGGTAGCGGGCGTTTTTCCGCTCGTGCACCACCACGCGCGGGTCGTTGCGCAGCGACCACGCCAGCTGGCCATGGCCGACATCGACGGCGTGCACGCGAAGGGCGCCGTGCGCGAGCAGGACGTGAGTGAAGCCGCCGGTCGAGGCGCCGACGTCCAGGCACACCCGCCCCTCGGGCGACAGGCCGAACGCCGCGAGCGCGTGCGCGAGCTTCAGGCCGCCGCGCGACACCCAGGGATGGTCCTGGCCCTGCACGCGCAAGGCGGCGTCCTCGGCGAGCAGGTCGCCCGCCTTGGCGACGCGGCGGTCGCCGCTGAACACCTGTCCGGCGAGGATCAGCGCCTGCGCACGGGTGCGGGTCTCGGCGAGGCCGCGATCGACGAGAAGCTGGTCGGCGCGCCGCTTCAGGCGATGGCGCCCGCCGGGACGCGCACCGGTTGCGCGTGCACGCCGAGGGCCGCGAGCGCCGTTCGCACGATGTCGCTCGGCGCCAGCCCGGCGTCGGCGATCTGCGGCGCTTGCGTGTCGTGCTCGATGAAGCGGTCGGGCAGCACCATCGGGCGCAGCTTCAGCCCGCCGTCCAGCAGCCCCGCCCAGCACAGGTGCTGCATCACCGCCGCCCCGAAGCCGCCCACCGACCCCTCCTCGATGGTGATCACCACC
>DATEQV010000392.1:0-8606 GCA_035272265.1 Acidisphaera sp.
GATGGTTTTGGATTCGTAAACGGAGCCTATCTCCCTGATTCTTCAGGGCCAACGGGGAACTCGGATTATTTTGGCGCGGAATTCAGGGTGGTACGCCACTGAAGAGAAGGACGAGCTCGACAAGCTCAAGGCCACGCAGGCGACATTGGCCAGCAACAAGGCCCCGGGCGACAAGGGCACCGTCGTCGACAAGGACATCGCCGACGCCGAAGCGTTGCTGGCCAAAGTCCAGGGGCACATCGCCGCAGACCAGTGGGCCCAGGTGGTCATGGACGGAAGGCAGCTCGACGGCATGATCACCGCCGGAAAGAAGGCCGCCGCGCGACGCACCACCTATGACGTGCAGCGAAAGGCGACGATGCAGGCATTCGACAAGATCAAGGACAACCCGAAACTGACGTCGCAGGTGGCCGCCGTGCGTGCCTCCATAGAGGCGGCGGACGACATGGCGACGCGCTCTGCCATGCGTTTCGAGGCGGCTGCGGCGAAGCTGGTGGAAGTCACCGCCGAGTGCGCGAAGCTCGAGAAGGTCGCCAAGCTTGCCGAGGACTACGCGAAGGAGCGTGAAACCGCCGACCGACAGTTCGAGACGCTGAAGAAGGTGCCGGCCGCGAAACACATCGGCCCGCAGATCAAGGCGATCGGCGACTGGCTCAAGGCCGCAACGCAGGCGGTGGGAGGCACGGTATGAGCGGCGGCCAGGCGAACCAGGACTGGGCGAAGGGCCTCAGCCTCGTCAGGCAGGCCGTCGCGGAGATCACCGCGGCGGCGAAACTCCTCCAAAGCCTGGGTCCCACCCTGACGGCCACGCCGCCCCCGGCCGACAGCGCGGTCGAGGCGAAGGCCGCCGAGGCCGAGAAGGCGCGCTTCGACACCGATCTCGCGGCGCTCAAAGGACGCCTGTCGAAGCTGCAGGCGTCGACCGCGCCGCCGGTTGCGGAGATCCAGGCGAAGGTCGATGCGGTCGCGGCGGCGGCGAAGTCGGCCGAGGACAACGCGAAGAAGCCGGACATGGCCGCGGCGCAGGAGGCGCTGTACACGGCGCGAACCGCGGCCGACGAGGCGGAACGGGTCGCCCCGCTCCGCCAGGCGTTCGACGAGCGTGCGAAGGCGCTGGTCACCAAGGCCGGCACGAATGTGGCGCTGACCGGCAAGATCACGGCTGTCGTCAATGCGGCGAAGCCTGTCGCGGACAAGTTCGACTTCGATGGTGCGGGGCGCGTGCTCGACAGCGCCGACGCGGCGTTCGAAGGCGAAAAGGTGAAGCGGCTGGCGAGCGGCACCGACGAAGCCGCCTTGATGACCGCCGTGAAGGAGATGATGAAGAAGTCCGGCGGGTCGGGCATCGCCCCCGGAGTCAAGGACGGACCCAAGCAGCTCGACGAGATCGTGACCTCGCTCTCGGCGACGACCACCAAGCCGGAAGTGTTTTCGAAGACATGCAAGGAGCGCTTCGGCATCGAACTCAGTGCCAAGGGCGAAACCGGCGCTTTCAGCGACGTCAAGGACGCCAAGACGCTGCAGAATCTCTACAAGACGTTGGCGATGACGCCGGACCAGGTGAAAGACAACCCCAGCCTGAAGAAGGTCGTTCGTACCAAGGTGGGCTCCGCCGGCGGCGCCTATGACGCGTCGGAAAACGCGACCGAGATGCTCGGCCGGCCTGCGGATCCCAACTACAAGCAGCAGTTCGGATCGAAGCTCTTGAACAGCGGCGGCACCAATCAGCTCCCGGCTCCGCTGTCCAACGATTACAAGCCCGCCAACGAGGACGCCCTCGACTATTTCGAGTTCGCGAACGTGCACGAGACCGGGCACTCGGTGGACGACCGGCTCGGCTTCATGTCCGGCCGCCTGGGACAGGCTGCATTCGGCGGCTGGGCACTTTATGGTGGCGATCTTGGGCCGATCGCCGACGCGGTCGCCGGCAAATACGGCGCCGCCTTTGCCGACCAGCTCAAGCCGTTTGTGATCGACCTCATGACCGGCAATCAGCCGGACAACCCGAAAGCAACAGACCCTACCAAGCAGGCCGCGCTGAATGATGCCTGCCAGAAGATCAGGGACGACTGGTTCAAGAACGCGAACGTCAAAGGCGAGTGCTGGTGGGACCAGGGGAAGTGCACGAAGATCACGATCGGCGACAAGATCTATCACGAGGCGTACGCCGGCACCTGGGTCAGCTACACCGCGGCCGAGCGTTCGAAGGGTATCACCGGATACCAGTTCCGCGCGCCCGGTGAGTGGTTCGCCGAGCTGTTCGCCGCGTATCACCACAAGAAGCTCAAGCCGAGCCACCCGGCGGTGGCATGGCTGAAAGACCTTTAGACGAGGAGCCGCGCATGTCTCTGTTCAAGCCCGTCCAGGTGACGTGCCCCGTTTGCGGCACGCCAACCAGCTTCGACATGGTGCACAGCGTCAATGCCGACCGGCGGCCCGACCTGCGCGCGCAGATCCTCGACCGCACCTTCCAGATGATCCCCTGCCCGGGTTGCGGCGAAAAGTACCGCGTCGAGCCGGAATTCACGCTGATGAACATGGCCAAGGGCGAATTCCTCGCGGTCTGGCCATCGACGGAATTGCTGCACTGGGTCGACGCCGAGCGTCGCAGCAAGGCCGCGTTCGACTCGGCCTATGGGCCCGGCGCTCCGAAGGCGGCCGCCGAGATCGGGCGCGAGCTGCATCCCCGGGTTGCCTTCGGCTGGGAGGCCGCGCGCGAGAAGCTGCTTGGCCGCGACCTCGACATCGACGATCATACCCTCGAACTGGCGAAGATCGCACTTCTGCGCACGCAGGACGACCTTCTGATCGGGCCTGGGAACGCGTTGCGCCTGATGGCGGTGGACGATGAGCAGAACCTCGTCTTCGGCGTGTTTCCGACCGGTGCGCCAGCGCCCGAGGAGGAGCTGCGCGTGCCGCGCGCGCTGCTCGACGAGATCGATGCCGAGCCCGACTGGGCCGTGCTGCGCGAGCAGCTCAGCGCCGGCATGTTCGTCGACATGCTGCGCCTGATCGTAGAGCCGACGCCGGCGACCGCCGCCGCGGCCTGAACGGGGCCGCGCAGTTACCGGCTGGCCTCGCTGTCCTCGGCGGGAAACGCGATGTCGACGAACAGCTCGGCGATCGGCAGTTCGATGCCGATCTCCGGCAATGGGATGGTGTCCTCCGCCGTCAGCGGAATCGCCTGCCAGGCCGCGGCGTTGCGCACGAACAGCGTTGCGGCGGCCGACGTCTGTTCGACGATGACGTAGCGCTGGATCGACGGCGTGGCGAAATAGGCGCGCAGCTTGTCGAAACGGTCGGTGCGCGCGGTGCCCTCGCTGATGACCTCGAACACCACGACAGGATGCTCGATGACGGTGTCGTTCCGCGGTCCGGGTGAACAGCTTACGAGCGCGTCGGGATACCGGATCGATCCCGCCGCCTCGATCTTGACGTCCGGACCGTGGACCCGGCACCCCGAGCCCGCCAGCCGTCGATGCAACCCGGCGCGCAGGTTGTTCGAAATGATGTCGTGCCCACGTGTCCCGCCCGTCATCGCGACCGGCCGGACGCCGTCGAACTCGTAGCGCAGCTCCTGCCGTTCCTCCCATGCGAGGAACTCGGCCAGCGTCATCGGTTTGCGCGCAGCGGATCCCATGACCGCGACTTTATCACCCCGGCGCTATACCGAGAAATACTTTGCCCGCGGGTTGAGCACCACGATCGCGCTGGTGCTCTGCTCGGGGTGCAGCTGCCATTCGTCCGACAGGCTCACGCCGATCCGCTCCGCACCCAGCAGATTCAGCAGCGGCGCCTGGTCCTCCAGCCGCGGGCAGGCCGGATAGCCGAACGAATAGCGGCTGCCGCGATAGCCCTGCGCCAGCATCTTCTCGATGTCCCGGTCGTCCTCGGCGGCGAAGCCCAGCTCGGCGCGGATGCGCTTGTGCACGTATTCCGCCATCGCCTCGGCCATCTCCACCGACAGGCCGTGCAGATACAGGTAGTCCTGGTAGCGGTTGTCCTCGAACCACTCGCGCGCGACATCGCTCGCCCGCTGTCCGACGGTCACGACCTGCAGGCCGATGACGTCCCGCTGCGCATCGTCGATATCGCGGAAGAAGTCGGCGATGCACTCGCCGTCCTCCTTCGGCTGGCGCGGCAGCGTGAAGCGTGCGAGCTCGGTCTCGCCGTCCTGCTCGAAGATGACGAGGTCGTTGCCCTGGCCCGCGGCCTTCCAGTAGCCGTACGCCGCCTGCGGCTTGAGGATGTTCTGTTCCTCGGTCAGCGCCAGCATGCGCCGCATCACCGGCCGCAGTTCCTGCTTCGCCCAGCCCAGGAAGTCTTCCAGGCTGCGGCCCTGTTTCCGGAAGCCCCACTGGAATTGATACAGGCTGCGCTCGTTGATGAACGGCACGACCGCCTTCGGCGCCGCCTCGATCACCCGCGGCCCCCAGAACGGCGGCGTCGGGATCTCCACGTCCGCCGTCATCCGTCGCCGGCGCGCCTGCACCGCAACCACATCGACCGGACGGAACGCTTTTGCGTCGGCCTGGCCGAGCGTGCGGCTGGTGTTGCGCGACTTGCCGACGCGCTTGGCCTGGATCGCCGCGAGGTAGTCGTCGAACGCGTTGCCCGTCACGCGGTCCATCAGGTGCAGCCCGTCGAACGCGTCGCGCGCATACGCCACGCGGCCGCACGCATAGGAGCGCACGCAATCGTCCTCGACGTAGTTGCGCGTCAGCGCCGCGCCGCCCAGCAGCACCGGGATGTCCACGCCCTGCCGCGTCATCTCCTCAAGGTTCTCGCGCATCACCACGGTGGACTTCACCAGCAGCCCCGACATGCCGATCGCATGCGCCCGGTTCTCCCGCGCGGCATCGAGCATGTCGGCCAGCTTCACCTTGATGCCGAGGTTGACCACGCGATAGCCGTTGTTGGTCAGGATGATGTCGACCAGGTTCTTGCCGATGTCGTGCACGTCGCCCTTCACGGTCGCGAGCACGATCGTGCCTTTCTCCTGCCCCCCCACGCGCTCCATGTGCGGCTCGAGGTAAGCCACGGCCGCCTTCATCGTCTCGGCCGACTGCAG
The DNA here is from genome assembly GCA_035272265.1 of Acidisphaera sp. GTDB lineage: Bacteria > Pseudomonadota > Alphaproteobacteria > Acetobacterales > Acetobacteraceae > Acidisphaera. The sequence goes on from DATEQV010000392.1 coordinate 5,072, forward strand.
CACGAACGGCAGCTGCATCTTGCCCGCGCCGAACAGCTCGCCGACGGTCTTCATCCCGTCCAGCAGGATCGTGTTGATGATGTCCAGCGGCGCGTGCCGGGTCAGCGCCTCGCCCAGGTCGTCGTCCAGTCCCTTGCGGTCGCCGTCCACGATGCGATCCTTCAGGCGCTCCTCGACCGTCTCCGCCTGCTTCTTGCGCGTCGCGTCCGCCGCCTTGCGGTCGGCGAACATCGCCAGCAGTCGCTGCAACGGATCGTAGTTGTCGGTGCGGCGGTCGAAGATCAGGTCCTCGGCGACCTTCACCTCCTCGGCCGCGATCAGGTGCAGCGGGCGAATCTTGCTCACATGCACGATCGCGCCCGTCATCCCCGCGCGCACCGCATGATCCAGGAACACCGAGTTCAGCACCGCGCGGGCGGCCGGGTTCAGGCCGAAGCTGATGTTCGACAAACCGAGAATGATCTGGATGTCCGGGAATTCCTCCCGGATCATCCGGATGCCCTCCAGCGTATCGAGACCGAGCCTGCGGTCGTCCTCGTTGCCGGTGGCGATGGTGAAGGTCAACGGGTCGATCAGCAGGTCCGACTGCGGCAGGCCGTGCCGCGCGCAGGCGAACTCCACCAGCCGCCGGGCGACCGCCAGCTTGCGCTCGGCGGTTTTCGCCATGCCTTCTTCGTCGATCGTCAGCGCGATCACCGCGGCGCCGAACCGGCGCGCGAGTGTCAGCCGCTCCTCCGCCGCGTGCTCGCCGTCCTCGAAGTTGATCGAGTTGATGATCGGCTTGCCGCCGTGCAGCTTCAGGGCCGCCTCGATCACCGGCGTCTCGGTGGAATCGATCACCAGCGGCGCGTTGACGCTGGACGTGAAGCGCCGGATCACCTCGTTCATCTCCGACAGCTCGTCGCGGCCGACGAAGGCGGTGCACATGTCGAGCGCGTTCGACCCTTCGCCGACCTGCTCGCGGCCCATCGCCACGCAGCCGTCCCAGTCGCCGGCTTCCTGCAGCTCGCGCCACTTCTTCGAGCCGTTGGCGTTGCAGCGTTCGCCGATCGAGAAATAGCTGTTCTCCTGCCGCAACGGCGTCGGCGCATACATGCTGGCGACCGACGGCACCCACACCACGCGCCGCGCGACGGGCGCGGGACGCGGCCCGCCGGCCCGCCGGCGCAGCATGTCGTCGAGCGCGCGGATATGCGGGATCGACGTGCCGCAGCAGCCGCCGATCAGGTTCACGCCGTCCTCGGCGACGAAGCGCTCCATCCAGGTCGCCATTTCGGCCGCACCCAGCGGGTAGTGCGTGTGCCCGTCCACCAGCTCCGGCAATCCGGCGTTGGGCTGCACCGACAGCAGGCCGGGCCAGTTGCCGGACAGCCAGCGCAGGTGCTCGGCCATCTCCTGCGGGCCAGTGCCGCAGTTCAGCCCGATCACCGGCACGTCCAGCGCGTGCACCACCGTCGCGGCGGCGGCGATGTCGGGGCCGACTAGCAACGTCCCCGTGGTCTCAACCGTGACCTGCACGAAGATCGGCGTGTCGGTGCCGGCCTCGGCGCGCGCGATCTTGGCGCCGTTGACGGCAGCCTTGATTTGCAGCGTGTCCTGGCACGTCTCGATCAGGATCGCGTCGACGCCGCCGGCGATCAGCCCGCGGCACTGCTCCGCGAGTGCGGCCTCCAGCGTGTCGTAGCCAACATTGCCGAGCGAGGGCAGCTTGGTGCCCGGCCCCACGCTGCCGATCACCCAGCGGTGGCGGCCGTCGGCGAAGCTCTCGGCGGCCTCGCGCGCCAGCTCCCCGGCGACGCGGTTGATCTCGTGCGTGCGGTCGGCGAGGTCGAATTCGTGCAGCGTGATCGGCGAGCCGCCGAACGTGTTGGTCTCCACCATGTCGGCGCCGGCTTCGAAATAGCCGCGATGGATCTCGCGCACGATGTCCGGCCGCGAGAGGACCAGCACGTCGGTGCAGTTCTCGCGGCCCCAGTAGTCGGCCTCGATGTCGAGGCTCATCGCCTGCACGCGCGTGCCCATGCCGCCGTCGCACAGCAGAACAGTGTCGCGCAGCGCATCGAGCAAATGCGGTCGTGTCATTCTTCGGGCCTTCTCAACATGTCGGCGGGCCGTTCAGACGGCCAGTTCAGCCACTCGTTTCGTCGTGGCGGAGGCGGTTCGCTGGGACGGCCAGATCGCGACCGGCAGCGCCGCCTTGATCGTCAGCATCGCGCTCGGCCGCATTCCGTTCGCCGCCAGCATCCGCTCCATCGCGTCGCGTCCGAAGCCGGGCCAGCGATGGGCGAAGCGCTGCACGATCTCGTGCCGCTTGTGCGCCAGCAGGTCGATCACCAGCAGCCGCCCGCCCGGGCGCAAGACCCGCACCGCTTCGGCGATCGCGCCGTCCGGGTCCTCGGCGTAGTGCAGCACCATCTGCATGACCGCGAGGTCGCAGGACGCATCCGCCAGCGGCAGGCGGTACATGTCGGCCTGCCGCACGCTGCAATGGCTCAGCCCTTCGCGCGCCAGCCGCGCGCGCGCCAGCGCCAGCATCGCCTTGCTCGCGTCGATCCCGATGCCGCTATCGACCCGAGGCGCGAGCAGCTCCAGCAGCCGTCCGGTGCCGGTGCCGATATCGACCAGCCGCCCCAGTCCGCTCGCCGGCAGGTGGGCGAGCAGGCTGCTCTCCACGGCCTGCGCCGGCAGATCGAGCGCGCGCATCTCGTCCCAGTCGGCGCCTTGCTTGCGGAAGCTCTCGGACGCGGCGCGCGCACGTTCGGCGACCACGCGCGCGGCCTCGCGCCGGTCGGCCGCCAGCAGCGGATCGTCCGCCGGCAGCCGCGCGGCCAGGTCGCGCGCGAGCCCGCCGCCCGCGCCGGTCGGCAGCGCGTACCAGACATTGGCCCCCTCGGGGATGCGCTCGAGCAGTCCTGCGTCGGTCATCAGCTTCAGGTGGCGCGAGAGCCGCGGCTGCGACTGGCCCAGGATCTCGCACAATTCGGTGACGCAGAAAGCGCCGCGCGCCGCCAGCGCCAGCAGGCGAAGCCGGGTCGGTTCGGCGGCGGCGCGCAAGGCGGCGAGCAGGTCTTCCACGGTCTATGCATGACATAAAGATATCCTTATGTCTAGGAGATGAGCTTCCGCCTCGACGCCCGCATTCCCGTGCTGCCCGCGCCCGCGCCCGCGGTCGACGGCGAGCGTGCGGCATGGCTGCTGGAAGCCGGCCACGACGCGCCGGCGGACGCGGTCGCGGTCGAGCGGTTCGCGTCCGCTTTGCCGGTGCATCCCGCCGGCTGCGCCTGCTGCGCGCCGCGCGGCCCGATCGCCGAGGCGTTGCGCCGTCTGTTCCTGGCGCGGGCGAAAGGCCCGTTCTTTACCGTCGTGCGCGTCGCGGCCTCGGCGGCGGGCGAGGCGGCCGTGCGGGACGTGCTGGATAGCGATCCGCTCGTCAGCGGTTGGTTCCGGTGGGACCAGCCGCAGCGCTAACTCCGCGGGTAATACCAAGTGTGGGAGACAACAAACATATCCCGTCATTGCGAGGAGCGAAGCGACG
>DATEQV010000393.1:0-4434 GCA_035272265.1 Acidisphaera sp.
AGTCATGTCGGTCGGGTCGCCGGTTGCGGCCGCTTGCTTGGGCGGCCGCGGCGCGTCGCGCAGCAGGTTGGAGACGAGCACGACGACAAGCCCCTGCGCTGCGCCGAATGCCAGGAACGCGCTCTGGTAGCCGTCGGTGGCGATCCAGTTCGCGATCGGCACGATGGTCAGCGCCGACCCGGCGCCGAACCCGCCCGCCGTCAGACCCGCCGCGAGCCCGCGCCGGTCGGGAAACCACTTCAGCGCGTTGCCGACGGTCGCCCCGTAGATCGCCCCGGCGCCGACGCCGCCGATCGCCGCAGCGACATACAGGACGGTCAGCGACTCGGCATAGGCGTCGGCCATCCACGACGCGCCGATCAGCGCGCCGCCGGCGAACACCATCGGCCGCACGCCCAGCCGGTCGATCAGCCAGCCCTCGATCGGCAGCAGCCACGTCTCGCACAGGACGAACACGGTGAAGGCGACCTGGATCGCCGGCCGCCCCCATTTGTGCGCCTGGTCGATCGGCAGCACGAACAGCGTCCAGCCGTACTGCAGGTTGGCGATCATCACCATGCAGACGATCCCCAGCCCAAGCTGGAGCCATCGCGAACGGGTCACGTGCATCCGGGTCGATCGTCCTTCGACGGACTCAGCCACTCAGCGTGTAGCCCTTGGCCGTCATGCAGCGGGTGATCTCGCGCCGTTGCAGAACCGGCAGCGACACCGGATAGCTGGCAAGGTTGAAGAAGAACGCCCAAGAGAGCCGGTTGGCCTCCTTGTCGCCCGTCTTCTGGCAGGCGGCGAGGTCGGTCCGGTATTTCTCCGACGCGCGGTCCGCCTGCACCAGCGGCACATAGTCGCCGCAGGCGGCCAGCAGCACCGGCAGCGCCAGTATCGCCGCCGCGCGCGCCGGCCGCCTTTGCCTCACGCGGCGACGGGCTCGTTGAACTGCATCACCGGCTGCGCCTCGGTGAAGTTCTTGATGTCGCCGATGATCTCGGCGCCATGGGCACCGATCGCAGCCTGGAAGCTCTCCGCGCTGGCGAAGCTCAGGATGCAGGTGATCTGATAGGTCGCGGCGCCCGCAGGCGCGCCGACGCCCTTGAGGATCTCGACGCTCTTCAGCCCCATCGGGCCCATGCGGTCGTGCACCAGCGGCGTGTGCGTCTTGACATAATAGTCGAGGTCGAATTTCGGCCCAGCCGGATACATCACCGTGACGACGAACATCGCTTCCTCCCGGGGTTCTTATTGCAGCCGAGATGTGCGGGAATCGCTGCGGGCCGGCAAGGGCCAAGCTTCCGAAGCATGGTCGGGCAGGCGGGATTTGAACCCACGACCCCCAGTCCCCCAGACTGATGCGCTACCAGGCTGCGCTACTGCCCGCGACCATCGCCGCCTGTATCAGCCGCCGCGTCCGCGGGCAACGCGCGGGCGACCCGTCTTCATCCGAGCAACGCGCGGATCGCCTCCAGTTCGCGCAACGTCTCCTCGAGCAGCGCACGCAGCCGGGCCGCCTCGCCGTCGGTTTCGGACTTGACGCGCGGCCTCGCCGTCGACGCCGGCTGGGCTTGCGCCGGCGGCGGCGCCAGGCCGGGGATCGGCAACTCCGGCTCGTCCTCGTCGCGTTCGTCCGCCAGCGGCGGCGGGATGTCGTCGGACAGCCGCCCGCCGCCCTCGCGCAGCAGCCGCTGCACGCCCTTGATCGTGTAGCCCTGGATGTAGAGCAGGTCGGAGATCCGCCGCAGCAGCGCGATGTCGTCCGGCCGGTAGTAGCGCCGGCCGCCGCCGCGCTTCATCGGCTTGACCTGCGGAAACTTCGTCTCCCAGAACCGCAGCACATGCTGCGGGATGTGCAGCTCGTCGGCGACCTCGCTGATCGTGCGGAAGGCGGTCGGCGCCTTGCGGCTGCGCGGCCGTCCGTCCGGGGGCGGGTCGGCATCGGGCCCCGGACCCGGCCGCTCAGCCATGTCGGCCGGCTTGGCGCCTTCCATCATCGCTCACTCGTCGTCGGACTTGGCGGCGAGTTGCGACGACGCCAGCCCGTTGACCTCGGCCCGCAGAACGTGGCTCGGGCGGAACACGAGCACCCGGCGGGGCAGGATGGGCACTTCCTCTCCCGTCTTCGGGTTGCGGCCGATGCGGCGCCCTTTCTGTCTGACAGAGAATGTCCCGAACCCACTGATCTTAACAGATTCACCAGCCTCAAGCGCGGCCGAAATCCGCTCCAGCACGTCCTCCAGCAGGTCCGAAGATTCGTTCCGTGACAGCCCGACCTGCATGTAGATCGTCTCGGCGAGGTGGGCGCGCGTCACCGTGTTCATGATACTTGACGCTAGGCAGCCTGTTACTCGCGCGTCAATGAACGCGTCGCAATGTGGCCGGCACGAAACATCGAATATCAGATGCTTGCGGATGTTTGTGGCGCTGCCGCCACAGCGTCACATGCGTACCAGCGCGGCGCCCCAGGTCAGCCCGCCGCCGAGCGCCTCCATCAGCACGAGCTGACCCGGCTTGATGCGCCCGTCCTCGCAGGCTTCGGCCAGCGCCAGCGGGACGCTGGCGGCCGAGGTGTTGGCGTGGCGGTCGACGGTGACCACCACCCGCTCGGGCGGCAGGCCGAGCTTGCGGCCCATCCCCTCGATGATCCGCAGGTTGGCCTGGTGCGGCACCAGCCAGTCGACGTCGTTGCGGCCGAGGTTGTTGGCGGCCAGCGCCTCCTCGACCACCTCGGCGAGGCGAACGACCGCGTGGCGGAAGACCGCCTGGCCGTTCATCTTCAAGTGGCCCGACCGTTCCGGCTGGCCCACCGCGCCATCCACGTACAGGATCTTCCCGAGCGTGCCCTGGGCGTGCAGATGGGTCGACAGCATCCCCGGCCCGTCGGCCCGGCCACCGTCCTGGCTGGAGGCCGCGCGCAGGAACACCGCGCCCGCCCCGTCGCCGAACAGCACGCAGGTCGTCCGGTCGTTCCAGTCGAGGATGCGGGAATAGACCTCGCTGCCGATCACCAGGGCGCCGCGCGCCTGCCCCACGCGGATGAAGTTGTCGGCGACCGCAAGCGCGAAGATGAACCCCGCGCAGGCCGCGGCGACGTCCAGGCCGAAGCCGCGCGTCACCCCGAGTGCCGCCTGCACCCGGACGGCGGTCGACGGGAAGGCTTCGTCGGGCGTGCTGGTCGCCAGCACGATGCAGTCCACGTCGTCCGGCGTCGCACCCGCGCGGGCGAGCGCCGCCTTCGCCGCCTCCGCGCCCATGAACGTCGCCGTCTCGTCCGGCCCCGCGATATGGCGCTGGCGGATGCCGGTGCGCTCGCGGATCCAGGCGTCCGACGTCTCTACGCGCTGCGCCAGCTCCTCGTTGGTCAGGATGCGCCGCGGCAGGTAGCCGCCGACGCCGGCCAGGATCGAACGGGAAAGCTTCACGGTGCGGCCACAAGCCTCGGTTTGCTGTCGCTCGGCGCCGCGACGCCCATGATCCGGGCGAGGCCCTCGCGGATGCGGTCGTTGAAGCGGTGCACGACCATGTCGACCGCGAGGTCGAGCGCATAGGCGAAGCCCTGCGCGTCCGTCCCGCCATGCGACTTCACGACCACGCCGTTCAGTCCAAGCATCATCGCCCCGTTGTAGCGGCGCGGGTCCATCAGCTCGCGCAGCCGCTCCAGGCCGGGACGCGCCATCAGATAGCCGAGCCGTCCGCCTATAGACGCCTGAAAAACCTGACGCAGCATTGACAGCACGAGTTTCGCCGCGCCCTCCGCCGTCTTCAGCGCCACATTGCCGGTGAAGCCGTCGGTGACGATCACGTCGGTGGTGCCGGCGGCGATGTCGGTGCCCTCGATGAAGCCGTGGAACTGCGGCGCCAGGTGGCTCTCGCGCAGGATGTCGGCCGCCTGCCGCACCTGCTCGTGGCCCTTCACCTCCTCGGAGCCGACATTCATCAGCCCGACGATCGGCGCCGGCAGGCCGAGCACCGTGCGGGCGAACACGTCGCCCATCACCGCGAACTGCACGAGGTTGTTGGTGTCGCACACCGCATTGGCGCCGACATCCAGCATCACCGTGTCGCCGCGCGCCGACGGCATCACCGCGGCGAGCGCCGGGCGATCGATCCCCGGCAAGCTCTTCAGCACGATCTTGGCCAGCGCCATCAGCGCGCCCGTGTTGCCTGCCGACACCACGCCCGCCGCCTCGCCCGCCGCGACCGCGTCGATGGCGACCCGCATGGACGCGCGGCGCATCCGCACGGCCGCTCCCGGCTTGGTGTCGTTGCCGACCACGTCGGGCGCCTCGCGCACCTCGCAATGGGCGTCGGCGCGCTTGTGCTTCTTCAGCAGCGGCGCGAGCTTGGCCGACTGGCCGACCAGCAGGAAGCGCGTGCCGGGATGGCGCTCGGCGGCAATCGCGATGCCGCGAACGACGATCTCGGGCGCGCGGTCCCCGCCCATCG
>DATEQV010000394.1:0-9366 GCA_035272265.1 Acidisphaera sp.
TCGACGTCGACAAGCGAATCGAGGGCGCGGCGGAGGTCGGCGCGCACAAGACGTCGATGCTGCAGGACCTCGAGCGCGGGCGGCCGATGGAGATCGACGCGCTGCTCGGCGCAGTGGTCGAACTCGGGCAGTTGACAGGCGTGGCAATGCCGGTCAGCACGATGATCCTGGCGCTGGTGCGCGAGCGCGCGCGTCGCGCCGGTTGTTACTAGCTGTTACTGATCGTCGCTCCGGGAGAGTCGGGATGAAAAGCGTTCTGCTCGTCGGCTTGACCGGCGTGTCGCTGTGCGGCTGCGGCGTCAACCTGCCGACGGTGGCCGATCAGCCCGTCCATCGCACGTTCCAATCGCGGCCGATCAGCCTGACCAACAATAACGCGCCGCCGTACGCAACGGGGCCGAGCGGCACGCTGCGAGCCGGACCGCTTTCGCCCGTGATGACGAACCGGTTGCCATCGGGCGGCAGCCAGATCGTGCCCGGCTTCGGCCAGCAGGCCGCGCCGGTGACCGACGTCGACAGTTACCCGACGACCGGGACCGGCGTGCAGGCCTACGGCAGCGGATCGCGCCTGCCCCAGTGAGCCTCGCTGCCGGCTTGGGGCGGCTGGCTTAGCTCGATCGCGAAGCCGGGCGGATCGAAGGCGATCGTCCCACCGCCGGGCAGAAGCCTGACTCTCACCTCGCCATCATCGCCGCGCGAGTAGTGCGTTACGGCGAATGGCTTCAGGCGAACGATCAAGTAGTGCCTCAGCGAAGCAATCCTGAAGTAGTCGGTCAACTTGGTATTCGTGTCGATGTGCTGGGTCGACGGCGACAGAACTTCGACGACGATGATCGGATCCGGCACCTTATAGCTGTTGACTTCGATCGGCGTCCCGCACCGCACGACCGCGTCCGGCTCGTAGCCCGTGTACTCGTCCACTTGCACGAGCGGTCCGTCCGGTATCGCCTCGCAATCGAGCCCGGCGTGCTCAATCGCTTGACGCAAGCGCGCGTAGACCTCCGCTTTCATAAGTGCGTGTCCGACGCGTTCCGGCGCCATGGCGACGACCTCGCCATGCAACAGCTCGTAGTGCTCCGTCTCGGGCTGCTCGATCGCCCAGGCGATGAACTCGTCGACCGTCATGCGTTTGCGGACCGGATCGGACATCTTTGCCTCCGCCGCGATCCTACGCCGCCGCGTCCGCCTTCGTCATGCGTTCGCTCTCCGTCCGCAGCTGGCCGCAGGCGGCGAGGATGTCGCGGCCACGTGGGGCACGCACGGGCGAGGCGTAGCCCGCATCCATCACGATCGCGGCGAAGCGGCGAATCGCGTCGGGGGTGCTGGTCTCGAACCGGCTGCCCGGCCAGGGGTTGAACGGGATCAGGTTCACCTTCGCCGGCAAGCCCCCCAGCAGCCGCACCAGCTCCTTCGCGTCCGCCACGCTGTCGTTGACGTCCTTCAGCATCACGTATTCGAAGGTGATGCGCCGCGCGTTCGACGCGCCCGGATAGCGCCGGCACGCCGCCATCAGCTCGGCGATCGGATAGCGGCGATTGAGCGGCACCAGCTCGTCGCGCAGCTCGTCGCGCACCGCGTGCAGCGACACCGCGAGGTTGACGCCGAGCTCCGCGCCGCACCGGTCCATCAGTGGCACGACGCCCGAGGTGCTCAGCGTGATGCGACGGCGCGACAGGCCGATCCCTTCGCCGTCCATCGCGATCCGCATCGCGCGGGCGACATGGGCGTAGTTGAACAGCGGCTCGCCCATGCCCATCAGCACGATGTTCGACAGCAGCCGCGGCGCCTCGCCCTTCGGGCTCGGCCACTCGCCGTACGCGTCGCGCGCCGCCATGAACTGGCCGACGATCTCGGCCGCACCCAGATTGCGCGCCAGCCGCTGCGTGCCGGTGTGGCAGAAGCGGCAGGACAGCGTGCAGCCCACCTGCGAGGAGATGCAGACCGAGCCGCGATCCTCCTGCAGGTCGGGGATGTAGACGGTCTCCGCCTCCTGTCCGTCACGGAAGCGGAACAGGAACTTGCGCGTGCCGTCGGCGCTCGTCTGCGCGACCTTCGTCTCGGGGCGGCCGATCACGAACCGCTCGGCGAGCTTCGCCTGCAACGGCCTGGCGATCGTGCTCATGTGCGCGAAGTCGGTGGCACCCTGGTGGTAGATCCAGTGCCAGAGCTGCTTGGCGCGGAACGCCGCCTCGCCGATCGCGGCCATCTCGGCCGCGAGTTCCTCGCGCGTCAGGCCGACGAGGTCGTGCCGTCCGTCCGCCGTCACCAGGGTCGGCGGATCGAACAGTGCCGACTTGGCCAGGATGCGGTCGCGTTCGGCCTGCGTCAGGGCAGCCGAGTCGGTCATCCCGCGTCGCTCATCGGGGGCAGGCCCTGACGATCGCCTGGTGCGCCTGGCCGAAGCCGCGCAGGCTGAACGTGTCGACCACCGGCGTGCCGCGCGGGCCGGGCGAGCGGGCGCTGGCCTGAAGGCCGCGCTCGAAATCCGCAACCACGGCTGCGCCCTCGCGCGCGAAGGCGCTGCGCTGGGCGGTGTAGAAGCTGAGCGCGGACTGTTCGACCTGCACCGTCACCTCGCTGCCCGAGGGGAACGTGAAGCCGGCGGCGATGGCGACGGAGTCGCGCCCGGTCGGACGCTCGGCGACGGTCATCACCACGTCGCCACGCCCCGGCAGCAGCGGGACGGAGTTGGTCGCGCGCGTGAAAGCGTAGCAGACCAGCTGTCCGCTCTCGTAATGCGTCGCCGCCGTCCAGTCCTCGAAATGGCCGAGCAGCTTCGGCGCGTTCGGGTCCGCCGGCTCGTGCCGCGGGTGCGCCGGGCCGGCGGCGAGGGCCGGGTCCGCCGTCACGAACGTCGCCGCGAGGAGAAACAAGAACTTGGCTCGCATGGCGAGGAGATACGGCGCGCCGGGCGGGGGAACAAGCGGCAGCGTCGTGAAACCGTCACGCGGACGCGGCCGATCGGGGCGTGGCGCCGGCCTGCCTTGGCTGAGGCGAGTCGCCCCATCATAGTTGCGGCAAGGCGGCATTCCGGGACTCGTCATGGCCAAGCTCGACGACAAGGCTAAACGCGCGGCCTTGCTGTCGAGCACCCTGTTTCAGGCGATGTCGCCGGACGAGATCACGGCGATTCTGTCGATCGCGACCGACCGCGTCGTCCCGCGCGGCACGGTGATCTTCCAGAAGGGCGATCCGGGCAGCAGCCTGATGGCGGTGCTGAAGGGGCGCGTGCGCATCTCCACGGTCTCGCCCGACGGCAAGGAGCTGACGCTGAACACGATCCGCGCCGGCGAGGTGTTCGGCGAGATTGCGCTGCTCGACGGCAAGCCGCGCAGCGCCGACGCCACCGCCGTCGAGGAGACGCACCTGCTCGTGCTGGAGCGCAAGGCGTTCATGCCGTTGCTGCGCGGCAACGAGGACCTGCTGCTCCGCCTGCTCGGCACGCTGTGCGAGCGGCTGCGCCGCACCTCGCTGGCGCTGGAGGAGATCGCGCTGTTCGACCTGCCCGCGCGGCTGGCGCGCGTGCTGGTGAAGCTCGGGCAGGACTACGGCCGTCCGGGGCCGGAGGGCGTGCGGATCGACGTGCGGCTGTCGCAGCGCGACCTCTCGACGCTGGTCGCGTCGTCGCGCGAAAGCGTCAACAAGCAGCTGCGCCACTGGCGCGACGACGGCGTGGTTTCGATGGACGGTGGCTACCTCGTGCTGCGCCGCGTGCGCGATCTGGAGGCGCTGGTCGCCTGATTTGAGGCTGGCCACGCCGACGCCGTCAGGCCGGCTCGCGGGTGACGGCAATCCCCGGCAGGTGGAGCTTCATCAAGGCCCGCAGCCGATCGTCCTGTTCGGGCGGCAGAGTCCGTTTCGGCACGAAGACTCCGGTGAACGGTCCGGTGACGAAGAACAGGTAGGCGGGTGTTTCGTGCACGGCCCGGATGGACGGCCAGCGCGTGATGACCGAACTGACCGCGGTATCGCTCTTGATTCCCTCCGGCACGAACGCCGCGACGGCTCCATGGGCGAGGGTCGGGTCGGCGGGATCGACGTCCGGCCGGGCTTTCAGGATCCGGCGGAGCACCTCGCGCGTCCGCCGGCGGACGTAGAGGCGCGACAGCACCAACGTGACGGCGATGACGGCGCAGGCAGTGAGGCCAAGGCGGATGGCGTAGGTCGCGTCCATCTGCAAGACGACGGAAATGAAATCGCTGAACGTCGGAGGGTCCGGAACGAGGAGCCAGCCGAGCACCACCCCGAGCAGGGCGCAGAGGCCCAAGTAGAGGACGAACGTGATCTCCCGTCGCCGGCGGACGGCGCGGTTCTCCGGCAGCTGCGTGAGATGCATCTGGAACGCGAGGTAATCCTCGAGCGTTATCTTCGACACGATCCGGCACGGCTCGGGCTCGCTGTTCACGATGCGGTGGTCCCTTGCGGTGGGTTCGGCCGGGAAGCCGAGGCGAGTGGTCTCGCTTTGCCACGCGGGCACTGACCTGGCGCTGCAGTGCTTCAGGCTGCGTTCCTGCCGGCAACCCGGGGCAGGGCAGGGTTGAGCACTCCGCTCGGCACCCGCCCCTATGTGCGGCGATAAGCTTTCCTTTCCCGGCCTGCTTATTGCTGCGCCCGTTCCGGATCGATCATGTCAGCCACGACTGCCGCCAAGCCCGAATCCGCCTCACGGCCGCAGCACGGGCCGCCGACCCGCTTCACCCACCAGCAGATCCTGCAAGTCCTCAGCGGCATCCTGCTGTGCATGTTCCTCGCCGCCATCGACCAGACGGTCGTGATCCCGGCGGTGCCGGCGATCGCGGCGGACCTGAACGGGTTCGGGCACCTGTCTTGGATCGTGTCCGCCTATCTGCTGACGTCCACGGCGGCGACGCCGATCTACGGCAAGCTGTCGGACACGTTCGGGCGGCGGAAGCTGCTGCTGCCGGCGATCGCGCTGTTCGCGCTGGCCTCGGTCGGGTGCGCGCTGTCGCACACGATCTGGCAGCTCATCGTGTCGCGCGCCGTGCAGGGCGTCGGCGGGGCCGGGTTGATGGCGATGTCGCAGGCGGCGATCGCCGACGTCGTCTCGCCGCGCGAGCGCGGCCGCTACCAGGGCTACATGGCCGGCACCTGGGCGATCGCCTCGATCGCCGGCCCGATCATCGGCGGATGGGTCACGGACTACGCCACCTGGCGCTGGATCTTCTGGATCAACGTGCCGCTCGGCGTGCTTGCCATGCTGCTGTGCCACCGCGCCTTGCGGGTGCTCGTGGTGCGTCCGCGCGAGTCCAAGATCGACTTCCTCGGCGCCGGCCTGCTGACCGGGGCGGTGACCTGCTTCCTGTTGGCGATGAGCTGGGGCGGCGTGCAGATGCCCTGGACCGCCCCGCCGCTTCTCGGGATCCTGCTGCTTGGGGTGCTGGCGATCGCCTGGCTCGCCTGGCACGAGCGGCGGGCGCCCGACCCGATGCTGCCGCCGCGGCTGTTCCGCAACGGCGTGATCGTCGGCGGGGTGACGATCGCGTTCTTCGGCTCGCTCGGCCTGTTCGGCGGGCTGTTCCTGCTGCCACTGTTCTTCCAGCTCGTGGGCGGGGTTGATGCGGCCAATTCGGGCGCGCTCGTGGTGCCGTTCCTGGGGTCGAACTGCGTCGGCGCCTTTGTCGCCGGGCAGGTCGCCCGGCGGCTCGGGCGCACGCGATGGCTCATGGTGTCCGGCCTGGTCGGCACGATCTTGGGGTTCGGCCTGCTCGCGACCTTGGGGCCTGGCACGCCGACGGTGCTGACGGTGCTGTTCCAGCTGGTGCTCGGGTTCTCGATCGGCCTGATCATGCCGACGGTGCTGGTGGCCGTGCAGAACGCGGCGGAGCTGCGCGACGTGGGGGTGGCGACCGGCGTGCTGCTGTTCCTGCGCTCCATGGGCGGCGCGTTCGGCAGCACGCTGGTGGGCGCGATCCTGGTCAGCCGCTTCGCCGACGTGGCCGCCGGCCTCGGCCTGCCGACGCATATCGACCTGAGCGATGTGCGCGGCTCGGCGTTCGCCGGGCTTTCGGATGCCGCGCGCCACTCCCTGCAGGTCGGGCTGACGGGCGCGTTCCACCTCGCCTTCCTCGCCTGCGGGGCGCTGACTGTGGCGGCCTGCATCGTGGCGCTGCGGATGCGCGACCTGCCGCTGCGGACGACCTCGGCCCAGGAGCCCGCCGCGCTCGTGCATTAACGCAAGTGCCGCGCGTATCTTGTTGACAAGAGGGGCGCGGGCGTCGGATGGCTGTGCCATGCGGCGCGCGCTGATTCGCTCCCTGATGGCACTGGCCCCGCTGGCACTCGCCATGGTGGCGCCGTGCGAGGCCGCGCGCGCCCAGCAGACCCTGTCGGCGGGCAGCCGCTGGTTCACCACCAGCGACGGCGTCCGGCTGCACTACTGGGAAGCCGGGCGGCCGTCGGCGCACACGATCGTGCTGGTGCCGGGCTGGACCATGCCGGGCTGGATCTTCGGCCCGCAGCTGCAGGCGCTGTCGGGCAGCTATCACGTCGTCGCCTTCGACCCGCGCGGCCAGGGCGAGAGCGACACGCCGCCCACCGGCTACGAGCCGGGCCGGCGCGGCCAGGACATCGCCGAGCTGGTCGCGGTGCTCGGCGCCGGGCCGGTCGTGCTGGGCGGCTGGTCGCTCGGCGTGCTCGATACGCTGGCCTATGCGCACGAATACGGCGATGCGAGCATTGCCGGCCTCGTGCTGGTCGACAACTCGGTCGGCGAGGATCCTGCGCCCGCGCCGTCGCACCACGTCCATACGCCGCATTCGCTCGCGCCGGTGACGCGCGAGATCGAGATGCGCCGGTTCGTCGAGGGCATGTTCCTGCGCCCGCAGCCGGAAGAATATCTGCAGCTGCTGACCGACGCGACGCTGCATACGCCCGAGTTCGCGTCGCGCGAGCTGTTGCGCTATCCCGTCCCACGCACCTACTGGCGGGACGCGCTGTATGCCACCAATCGCCCGGTCCTCTACGTCGTACGGCCGCGCTTCGAGGCGCAGGCCGAGAACGTGGCGCGCCACGACCCGCTGGCGGAGACCGTCGTGATCAACGACGCGGGTCATGCGCTGTTCGTCGACGACGCGACGCGCTTCAACGCGCTGATCCGCGACTTCATCAGCCGACGCATCTGGCGCTGAGCGTGGCTGCCTCAACGACTCAGGTGCCGCCGATGGGCCGGCGCGCGTTGTGGGCGCTGTTCCTGGTCTCGCTCGCGGCCGTCGGCTACGAGACGGCGCTGACCCGCTACTTCGCCGTCGCGAAGTGGTCGGAATACGGCTACTGGGTCATCTCCATCGTCATGGCCGGCTTCGCGCTGTCGGGCGTGGTGATGGCGCTGGCGCGCGATGCTTTCGCGCGAAACGGGGCGCGTCTGCTGGCGGTGTTGCCGCCGCTGCTCGTGGGCAGCGCGGCGGTCGGCTACCATTTCGTGACGACGAACCCGTTCAACCCGCTGCAACTGCAGAACGCGGCCACGTGGCAGCCGCAGATCGTCAACATCGCCGGCTACTACGCCGCACTGCTGCCGTTCTTCTTCGCCACCGGCATCTATGTCAGCCTGTGTTTCGTCCTGAACGACCGCATCGTCGGGCGCGTGTATGCGTACGACCTGACCGGCGCTGGCGCGGGCGCGCTGGCGGTGCTCGTGCTGATGTTCGTGCTGCACCCGTTCGACCTCGTGCCGGCGCTGCTGCCGCCGCTCGCACTCGCGGCACTGTTCGCGCCGCGCTGGCGGAGGGCGAGCCTCGCGGCTTCGGTCGCCGTGCTGGTCGCGGGCGAGGCGCTGCTGCTGGGCGATCCGCAGGCCGCGTTCAATGACTTCAAGGCGATCTATGCGCCGTTGCACACGCCTGACGCGCGCGTCGTCGCCGAGCGACGGACGCCGCGCGGCGACTACATGCTGCTCGATGACTTCACCGAGCGCGTGGACACCGACATCTCGAACAACGCCGGGATGATGGGGCTGGCTGATCCGCCGCGCACCTACGGCCTGTATCGCGACGGCAACCGGATCGCCGCGCTGCCCAAGCCGGGGGCGCTCGATGTCGGCTATGCGTCGTCGGCGCTCGATGCGCTGCCCTATACGCTGATCGCGAAGGCAAGCGTGCTGGTCGCCGGCGCGTCGGGCGGGTTCCGTGCCGCCGCACCGCTGGCGCTGGGTGCCGGCAAGGTGGACGTGCTGGAACCCGATCCCGTGCTGAACGGCGCTCTGCATCACGGGCTCGGCCCGTCGCCGGCGCCGCCGGCGGACGCCCGCGTACGCGTGCTCGGCATCGGGCCGCTCGCGGCGGTGGAGGCCTACGGGCCGTACGACATCATCGACATCTCGTCGGACTTCCTCGATGCGGCCGAGGCGAACGCGACGGCGCTGACCACGGACGCGCTCGCCGCCGATCTGCGCGCGCTGGCGCCCGAGGGGATCGTCTCGATCCCGGTCTCGATCCGCGATTTTCCGGTCTATGCGCTGCGTACGCTGGCGACCGCGCGGGACGCGCTGCGTCAGGCGGGGATCGACGATCCCGCCGCGCACGTCATCGCCTACCGCTCGGCGTGGAACGTGCGCGTGCTGCTGTCTCCCGCGTCGTGGTCGGCCGAGCGCATCGCGGCGGTGCGCGTGTGGTGCGACGAGCGGTCGTTCGACGTCGCCTACTACCCCGGCATCGACGTGCAGGCATCGAAGGCGAACATCTACAACGACCTGCCCGCCGTCTCCTTCGCGCGCGGCGAGATCGAGAGCAGCGGACTGGACGACGCCATCGCCGACGAGGCCGGCGCCGTGCTGCACGGCCAGCCGACGCAGTCGGCCGAGGAGTTCAACCTCGATCCGCCGACGCTTGACCGGCCGTTTTTCTATGCGGTGCTGCGATTGTCCCGCATCGGCACGGTCCTGAAGCGGCTGGAGATCCTGCCGCAGGCCGAGGTGGGCGCGTTGGTGAACCTGGCCGTGCTGGCGCAGGCGGCGGTGCTGGCGCTGCTGGTGCTGGCGGTGCCGCTGTTCGCGCCCGGCCGCGTGCGCAGCGCGCGCGAGAACCTGGCGCGGGCGGCGATCTACTTTCCCGCGCTGGGTCTCGGTTTCCTGTTCATCGAGATCGCGGCGATCGAGCGGGCGAGCCTGTATCTGAACGACCGCACGACGGCGTTCGCGCTCGTGCTCACCGGGATGCTGATCTTCTCCGGGCTCGGCGCGCTGCTGGCGGGGCGCTACGAGGGACGCGAAAGGCATTCCGTCCGGGTTGCGGCCTTGGCGGTCGTGGCGTGGTGCGGGTTGATGGCGTTCGCCGCGACCCCGCTCGAGGTCGGCAGCCTGGCATGGCCGTTCGCGGTGCGCGCGGCACTCGTGCTGGCCGCGGTGGCGCC
>DATEQV010000395.1:0-2772 GCA_035272265.1 Acidisphaera sp.
GTGCCGGCTGCCGGGCGCGTTGGTGTGTGCGAGTTCGTCGACCAGCACGAGCTTCGGCCGGCGCCGGAGGATGGCGTCGATGTCCATCTCCTCCAGCGTGCGGCCCTGATAGGTGACCTGCTTGCGGGGGATGACTTCCAGCCCGTCGAGCAGCGCGAGCGTTTCCGCCCGCCCGTGCGTCTCGACGATGCCGACGACGACGTCGACGCCGTCGCGCTGCTTCGCCTGGGCGGTGAGCAGCATCTCGTAGGTCTTGCCGACACCCGGGGCGGCGCCGAGGAAGATCTTCAGCCGCCCGCGGCCTTCGGCGCGGGCGGCTTCCAGAAGTGCCTCGGGTGAGGGTCGGCGGTCTTCGGCCTCGCTCATTCCGGCCGTTGTAGCACGCCCTTCCTTACTTGGCGCCCGTCTGTCCCCCTTGGGCGTCCAGCGCCAGGTTGAGCTTCAGCACGTTGACGTGCGGCTCGCCGATGATGCCGAACAGGCGGCCGTCGATGTGGTCGCGCACCAGCTGGTCGACCTGCGCCTCCGTCATGCCGCGCGCCTTGGCCACGCGCGGGACCTGGAAGAGGGCCGCCGCCGGGGTGATGTCCGGATCGAGCCCGCTGGCCGAGGTGGTGACGAGGTCCACCGGCACCGGCACGCCCGGATTTTCGGCCTGCAGCGTGGCCGTGTCGGCCTTCACGCGATCCAGCAGCGCCTTCGAGGTCGGGCCGAGGTTCGAGCCGCTGGAATTATCCGCCGCGTAGGGCACGGAGATGGTCTTGGTCGCGTCGTTCGGGTCGGTCTCGGTCGTGGCCGACGGGCGGCCGTGGAAGTATTTCGGCGAGGTGAAGTTCTGGCCGATCAGCTCCGAGCCGATCACCTTGCCGTCGCGCGTGATCAGGCTGCCCATCGCCTGGTGCGGGAAGACGAGTTCGGCGATGCCGGTCATCGCCAGCGGGTAGGCGAGGCCACAGATCGCGGTGAACACCACGATCATCAGGATGGCCGGGCGGATTTGTCTCAACACAGTCGGTTACTCCGGAAACGGTTCAGTGCAGGAACCCGTCATCGCGGGGCGCGCAGCGCCGTGGCGATCCAGGGCCGCGCGGCAAGCGTCTGTCACGTTGCCCTGGATCGCCACGCTTCGCTCGCGATGACGGCGGTGAGACATCACGCGAGGCCGAGGGCGTTGACGGCGAGGTCGATCGCCTTGATGCCGATGAACGGCACGATGATGCCGCCGACGCCGTAGATCAGCAGGTTGCGCTGCAGGATGCTGGCGGCACCCGCCGGGCGGTAGGTGACGCCGCGCAGCGCCAGCGGGATCAGGGTGACGATGATCAGCGCATTGAAGATGATCGCCGACAGGATCGCACTTTGCGGCGACGCGAGGCGCATGATGTTCAGCGCCCCGAGCTGCGGATAGAAGGCGAGGAACATCGCCGGGATGATGGCGAAGTACTTGGCGACGTCGTTGGCGATCGAGAACGTCGTCAGCGCGCCGCGCGTCATCAGCAGCTGCTTGCCGATCTCGACGATCTCGATCAGCTTCGTGGGGTCGCTGTCGAGATCGACCATGTTGCCGGCTTCGCGCGCGGCCATGGTGCCGGTGTTCATCGCCACGCCGACGTCGGCCTGCGCGAGCGCCGGCGCGTCGTTGGTGCCGTCGCCGCACATCGCCACCAGCTTGCCCTTGGCCTGCTCGTCGCGGATCAGCTTCAGCTTCGCCTCCGGCGTCGCCTGGCGAGGAAGTCGTCCACGCCCGCCTCGGCCGCGATCGCGGCGGCGGTCAGCGGGTTGTCGCCGGTGATCATCACCGTGCGGATGCCCATCTGGCGCAGCTCGGCGAAGCGTTCGCTGATGCCGCCCTTGATGATGTCCTTCAGGTGGATCACGCCGAGCAGTCTGCCGTCGCGCGCCACCGCCAGCGGCGTGCCGCCCGACTTGGCGATGGTCTCGGCCTTGGCGATCAGCTCGTTGGTCAGCGTCTCGGTCTGCCCCGGCCGAACCGCCGTGGCCACGCCCCCCGCCGCGTCGGTGCCGGCGGCGCGGACCGACTGCGCCCAGGCGATCACGGCGTCCACCGCGCCCTTGCGGATCGACGAGCCCTGGATGTCGACGCCGCTGATGCGGGTCTGCGCCGAGAACGGGATGAAGTGCGCGTCCTTGGCCGCCAGCTCGCGCCCGCGCAGGGCATACTTCTCCTTCGCCAGCACGACGATCGAGCGGCCCTCGGGCGTCTCGTCCGACAGCGAGGCGAGCTGTGCGGCGTCGGCCAGCTCGTGCTGCGACACGCCGGTCAGCGGCAGGAATTCGGAGGCCTGCCGGTTGCCGAGCGTGATCGTGCCGGTCTTGTCGAGCAGCAGCGTGTCGACGTCGCCCGCCGCCTCCGCCGCGCGGCCGGACATCGCCAGCACGTTGAAGCGCACCAGCCGGTCCATGCCGGCGATGCCGATCGCCGAGAGCAGCGCGCCGATCGTGGTCGGGATGAGTGTCACAAACAGCGCCACGAGCACCAGCACGGCCTGCGGGCTGCCGGCGTAGGCGGCAAAGCTCGGAATCGTGGCCACCGCGATGACGAAGATCAGCGTCAGGCCGGCGAGCAGGATGTTGAGCGCGATCTCGTTCGGTGTCTTCTGGCGCTCGGCGCCCTCGACGAGCGCGATCATGCGGTCGAGGAAGGTCGAGCCCTGCGCGGCCGTGATGCGCACGCGGATCCAATCGGAAAGGACTCGCGTCCCGCCGGTGACGGCGGAGCGGTCGCCGCCGGATTCACGGATGACCGGCGCG
>DATEQV010000396.1:0-9719 GCA_035272265.1 Acidisphaera sp.
GGCAATCCTTCAATCAGCGCCACACCATCTTCCTGCGCCATTTTGACAACACCATGAGGTTCCCCATGCCGATTCTAGCCAACCCGATTCCCGTTGACTCGCGAAATCCGCCGGCGCGACGAAACATTTTCAGGCTCTGAGTGCACACGCGCTGGCGCCAGCCAGCCGAACGCGCGGCGTGAGAAACCCCACAGGGGTACTGCCCTAGCCGGACCCGTCCTTCGGCACGGTGTTCTTCGCCTCGGCGTCCGTGGTCTCGTCCGGCTCGCTTTCTCTGGCCCGTTGCTGCTCCTTGCGCTTGCGCAGGTTCTCGCGCAGCGCCTCGGTCAGCCGGCGCTCGCGCTCGGCCTTGTCGCGCGGGGGCGGGTCGCCGGGGGGCTTCGCGGCCGGCGGCACGCTCAGTCGCACGCCTCGACGAAAGAGATCAGCTCCGTTTCGGTGGGCGGTTTTTCCAGCACGCGCGTCACGCCGATCTCGGCGGCGCGCGCCACGATCGCCGGCGACGGCGCGGCGGTGATCAGCAGGACCGGGACCCTCTCGTCCCGGGCTTTCAGTTTCGCGACCAGATCGAGCCCGGTCATCGCCGGCATGTGGTGGTCGAGGATCAGGCAGCGCGGCGGGGTCTGATGGTCGGCGAGGTAGGCCAGCGCGGAGGTGTAGGTCGCCACCGGATAACCGGCCAATTCGAGCATGAATCGCAGCGAATCGAGCACCCCGTGGTCGTCATCCACGATCGCGACCTCGCGTGATCTCTGAGTGCTCATCCGCTCCCGTGGCTCCACGACCGTTCGCCGTTGCGAAGGATGCGGCCTTCCGGCGGAATCAATGTCCCCCGGGCGCGTAGGTCTCATTGATGCAGATCAGTGCGGCTGAAGTGCTTGTGGCTCATCCGGGACTGCGTCGGCCGCCGGGATGGTGAAGCGGAACGTCGTGCCCGCGTCGTCGGAACTCTCCGCGGCAAGCTCGCCGCCGTGCGATTCGACGATCGCCCTGCAGATCGACAGGCCGATGCCCAGCCCCTCCGACTTGGTGGTGACGAAGGGCTGGAACAGGCGCGACTGGACCGAGAGCGGCAGGCCGGGACCGCTGTCGGCGACCAGCACCTCCACGCGCTCGCCGCGCCTCGACGCGGCCACCTCGAGCCTGCGCACCGGCGAGCCGTCCATCGCCTCGACCGCATTGCGCATCAGGTTCAGCAGCACCTGCTGGATCATCACCTTGTCGACGTGCACGTGCGCGGCCTCCGGCTCGACGTCCACCTTCAGATCGACGGAACGGTCCGATCCGGCCAGGGCGAGGGTGCCGATTTCGTGGATCATCGTGTGCAGGTTCTCCGGCTGCAGTCCGCGGCTCTCCTTCTTGACCATGCTGCGCAGGCTTTGGACGATGCCGCGCGCGCGCTCGCCCTGCTCGGCGATGCGGTCGATCGCCTGTCCGATCAGCGGCGGGGTCTCCGGCGTCAGCAGCCGGCGGATACCGCTGACGTAGTTGGAGATCGCCGTCAGCGGCTGGGTGACTTCGTGCGCCAGCGCCGAGAGCATCTGGCCGAGATCGCTGACGCGCGAGACGTGCACCAGCTCGGCCTGCAATTCGGCGAGCCGCCGCTGCTGCTCCAGCCGTTCGGTCATGTCGCGCACGAAGCCGGTGAATACGTGGTGGCCGGGAACGATGGCCTCGCCAACACCCAGTTCGATCGGGAAGATGCTGCCGTCCTTGCGCCGCGCGTCGACCATGCGGCCGATGCCGATGATGCGGGCCTCGCCGGTCCGCAGGTAGCGCGTCATGTAGCCGTCGTGCCCCTCCCGGTCGGGCTCGGGCATCAGCATGTTGACGTTGTGGCCCAGCACCTCGGCCTCGGTGTAGCCGAACATGCGCTGTGCGGCCGGGCTGAAGGATTGCACGCGGCCGTCCCGGTCGATGACGATCAGCCCGTGCGGCGCCGTCTCGAGGATCGTGCGCAGCAGCGCCTCGCGCTGGCGCAGTTCCTGCGCGAGCCTTTGCTGCTCGCTGAGATCGCGCGCGATCTTGGACACGCCGATGACGGTCCCGGCCTCGTCGTGGATCGGCGAGATCGTCAGCGAGACGGGAATGACCATCCCGGACTTGGTCTGGCGCAGCGTGACGAAGTTGGTCAGCCGTTCGTCACGGCGCAGCCGCTCGAGGATGCTGGCCTCCTCCGCCAGCCGCTCGAACGGGATGATGCGGGTGATCGGCTGGCCGATCATCTCGGCGGCGCTGAAGCCGAACAGCCGCTCGGCCGCGTCGTTCCACGAGGTGACGATGCCCTGCAGGTCCTTGCCGACGATCGCGTCGTTGGACGAGGCGACGATCGCCGCCAGGATCGCGCGCACGTCGCTGCCCGGTTTGCGCGGTGTGTCGGCGTCGGTGCTCACCGCGACGTCCCGGGCGCTTGGGCGGCCATGACGAGGCGGACGAGATCGGGCAGCGACTCGGCTTCGAGCTTGTGGAAGATGCGGGCGCGATGCACGTCGATGGTGCGCGGGCTGATGCCGAGAATCTGCGCGATTTCCTTGTTCGACTTGCCGGTCACGACGTGGTCCAGCACCTCGCGCTCGCGCGTCGTCAGCGTGGCGAGATGACGCGTGGCGACGCTGGCCTGGGCATCCGCCGCAAGCGCGCGGCGGTTGCTGTCGATCGCCTGCTCGATCGCGTCGAACAAGTCCTTATCCTCAAACGGCTTTTCGAGGAAGTCGACCGCCCCGGCCTTCATGGCCCGCACCGCCGAGCTGACGTCGCCGTGGCCGGTCATGACGATCACCGGCAGCCGTATGCCGGACGCGGCCAGCCGCTCCTGCAGCTCGATCCCGTCCATCTCCGGCATCCGGAAGTCGGTCAGCACGCAGCCTTCCAGCGGCAGGACGGCGTCGAGCAGGGTCAGTGGGCTGTCATAGGTCCGTACCGCGTATCCGGCCGGTTCCAGCATGAACCGGATGGATTCCAGGATCGCGTGGTCGTCGTCGACGACATGGACGATGGGCCCTGCCGTCATCCGATGACCCGTACGTAATCCCACGTACGCGACCGGACGAATTTCACAGGCTGGTGTGTCCGTGTAGTCCGGTTGACATCAGAAAAAGCCTCGGGGGGCAGCATGTTCGTCACTTCGTTCGCTCAGCCAGACGCACACCAGCACCGCCGCCCGGACGCACTCAATGGTTGCCACGACCGCGCCGCGGGCCGGCGTTCCCTGCCCGGATTAGCGGCACAGTCGCCCGCTGGCCATCTGCCGGAGCCGTTCGTGCCCGGATCGGCGATGATCCAGTATGGCCGCGACGAAGAGATCATAGCCCAGGACGACGAGGCGGAATACGGCTTCCACGTCATCAGCGGCTGCGTGCGGACGGTGCGGCTGCTGGAGGACGGACGCCGTCAGGTGGGCGAGTTCCTGATGCCGGGCGACGTTTTCGGCTGGGAGACCGGTGCGGACCATGCCTTCGGAGCCGAGGCGGTGACGCCGGTTGTTCTCTATCGGTTCCATCTGCGCACGCTGGAGGAGAGGGCGGCGACCGACAGCGGCTTCGCCCGCCAGTTGCGTCAGCACGCCGCGGCCCAGATGCGCCGGATGCGCGGGCAGCTGGTCCTGCTGGGCCGCAAGACGGCGTTCGAGCGGATCGCGAGCTTCCTGGTCGACATGGGCGAGCGGCTGCACGGCTCCGGCGAGCCGGCGATCGAGTTGCCGATGAGCCGGACCGACATCGCCGACTACCTCGGCATGACGATCGAGACGGTCTGCCGCGGCTTGAGCGAGTTGCGCCAGCGCGGCACCATCGCGGTCGAGCGGTCCCGGATCGTGATCCGCGACCGGCGCGCGCTGGGCGTGGCGGGGTCCGATCGGCTGCACTGAGGGTCCTTTCGGCCCTCCCGCGCCGGCGGACCGCCTAACGGGAGGGTTTGGATGACGACTGTCGCCGATCTGATGACCCGGCATGTGATCGCCGTGCGGCCGGAGACGCCGGTCGCCCAGGCGATCGCCCTGATGGTGGAGCACAAGGTCAGCGGGCTGCCGGTCACCGGGTTTTCCGGCGAGGTGGTCGGCATCATCACCGAGGGCGACCTGATGCGCCGGGTCGAGACCGGCACTGCCGGCGAATCCGAAGGCTGGCTGACCCGGCTGTTCATGCCGGGCAGGGCGGCGGAGCGCTATGTCGCCACGCACGGCCGCCGCGTCGGCGAGGTGATGACGCCTGACGTGGTTAGCGTGCCGGGGACCGCGACGCTCGCCGAGGCGGCGGCGCTGATGCAGCGCCACCGGATCAGGCGCCTGCCGGTGGTCCACAATGACCGGCTGGTCGGCCTGATCAGCCGCGCCGACCTGATGAAGCGGGTTGGCGAGGCGCTGTCGGCGCCGGAGGCGTCGGCGGAGGATGCGGCGATCAAGGCCGGCATCCAGGCGGCGATGGCGCGCGAGGCCTGGACGTTTCCCAAGCTGGTCAACGTGGCGGTGCAGGACGGCGTGGTGCAGCTCGACGGCTGCCTGTTCGACCTGCGCGAGTGCCAGGCGCTGACCGTGCTGGTGGAGAACGTGCCCGGCGTGAAGCGGGTGGAGAACCGGGTTGTCTGCATCGAGCCGTACACCGGAACCGTCATCAGCGATCCGGCCGCGATCGGTCACTGATACGGGAACCTCAACGCCGGCCAATACGCCCGAGCCGCCTCCCGCGTGCTACGTTGACTTCGATCAGTGAACTCTAGGCCTGATAGGCGCAGTGTTCAGTTTCGACGCGGAGGAGGGGAATGCCTACACAAGCCGAATTGCCGAAAGCTGCCGCCTCCGAGCCGGAGGCCAGCAAGCGGCCCGTCCACACCGTCACCGCCGGCGAGATGATGACGTCGCCGGTCGTCACCGTGGAGCCCGAGACGAGCATCGCACAGGTGGCGAAGGTGCTCGCCGACAAGCACATCAGCGCCGTCGTGGTCTGCAAGCACGATGGCACGTTGGCCGGGATGCTCAGCGAGGGCGACATCCTGCACCCGTTCCGCGAATCGATGCGGCAGAAGCGCGACTGGTGGCTCGGCGTCATGTCGGAAGGCGAGAACCTGTCGCAGGAGTTCCTGGACTATGTGCGTGTGGACACGCGCAGCGCCGCCGACCTGATGGTGCGCCATGTCGTCACCGCGACCGAGGACGCGACGCTGCCGGAGCTTGCGGAGCTGATCTGCAAGCATCGTGTGAGGCGGATACCGATCCTGCGCGACGGCCGCGTAGTCGGCATCGTCAGCCGCGGCGACCTGATCCGCGCGCTGGCCGGCGCCCCCGGCATGCTGATCTAGGGGGATGCTCATCTAGCGGGCGCTTCGCCCGGAGGAGCGGACGTGACCGACAGGCGGATGGACGAGATCGTGCGGCGTCAGAACCCGGCGACGCTGCCGACCTATGCGACGGTACAGGACGCCTGCCGCGTGATGCGCGACCGGCGCATCGGCGCGATGCTGGTGACCAGCGACAGCGGCAGCCTCGCCGGCATCTTCACCGGACGCGACGCGGTCGGGCGCGTGCTGGCCGAGGCGCGCGATCCGGCCGCCACGAGGCTCACCGAGGTGATGACGCGCTCGCCGGAGACGATCGGCCCGCGCGACAAGGCGAGCGACGCGCTGCAGATGATGTTCTTCGGCGGCTACCGGCACCTGCCGATCGTCGATGCGAACGGCAAGATCCTGGGCATCGTCTCGCGCGGCGACTTCAGCGGCTCCGAACTGGCGCGGCGCGACGAGGAAACTGGCTTCTGGGAGATCGTGTGACCGATGACCGCCGAGCCGAAGCCGGTTCCAGCGCCGGCGGCTGAACCGCGGCTGACCGCGCCGCTTTCGATGCCTGACGGGGTCGACGACGATCCCGTCAAGACGGCGGCCGATGTGATGGACCGCGCGTTTCGCACGCGAATCGTCGCGTCGGTGACGCTTGGCCTGTCGCCGGCCGAAGTCATCGAATCCTGGGTCGACTGGGGCCTGCACCTGTGGGCCTCGCCCGGACGGCAGATGTGGCTGGCGTGGAAGGCGGCGCGCAAGGGGCTGCGGTTCGGCGAGTTCGTGCAGCAATGCCTGATGCAGGGCGGACACGCGGACCCGGTCATCGACCCGCTGCCGGGCGACCGCCGCTTCCTCGACCCGGCGTGGCAGAATTGGCCGTTCAACGTGTACTACCAGAACTTCCTGCTCTGGCAGCAGCTGACGCACAACGCGGTCACCGGCGTGCATGGCGTCGAACCGGGGCACGAGCGGCAGATCGCGTTCCTTGCGCGGCAGATGCTCGACACGGTCGCGCCGTCGAACTTCGCGGCGACGAACCCGGTGGTGATCCAGCGGACGATCGCCGAACACGGCGCCAACCTCGTGCGCGGCTTCGGCTACCTGATGGAGGACATCTCGCGCGGGGTGATGCATCCGAACGGCAAGGCCAACCCGCAGGTCGGGCACGAGGTCGCGGTCACACCGGGCAAGGTCGTGTTCCGCAACCGGCTGATCGAGCTGATCCAGTACGCGCCGACGACCGATCGCGTGGCGCCCGAGCCGCTGCTGATCGTGCCGGCCTGGATCATGAAATACTACATCCTCGACCTGTCACCGCATAACTCGATGGTCGCCTATCTCGTCGACCGCGGGTTCACGGTGTTCATGATCTCGTGGCGCAACCCCGGGGCGGAGGACCGCGACCTGGGCATGGAGGACTACCTCGATCTCGGCGTGATGGCGGCGATCGACGCGGTTCGCACCATCACCGGCCGCGACACGCTGCACGCGGCCGGCTACTGCTTGGGCGGGACGCTGCTGTCGATCGCCGCGGCGGCGATGGCGCGCGACGGCGACAGGCGGCTGCGCTCGGTGTCGCTGTTCGCCGCCCAGCAGGACTTCACCGAGGCGGGCGAGCTGACGCTGTTCACCACCGAGAGCCAGATATCGCTGATCGATGACCTGATGTTCGAGCAGGGCTACCTGGATGCGCGCCAGATGGCGGGCGCGTTCCGGATGCTGCGGTCGAACGACCTGGTGTATTCGCAGGCAGTGGAGGACTACCTGCTCGGGCAGCGCGAGAAGCAGACCGACCTGATGGCGTGGAACGCCGATGCGACGCGGATGCCCGCGCGGATGCACAGCGAGTACCTGCACCGGCTGTTCCTGGAGAACGACCTCGCCGAAGGGCGCTACCAGGCGCGGGGCAAGACGGTGGCGATCGGCGACATCCACGTGCCGATCTTCGCGGTCGGCACCACGACGGACCACGTCGCGCCGTGGCGGTCGGTGCACAAGATCCATCTGCTGACCGACGCCGAGGTGACGTTCGTGCTGACGGCGGGCGGACACAACGCGGGCATCGTGTCGGAGCCGGGCCATCGCGGCCGGCATTTCCAGATGACGACGCGCCCGGCCAATGGCCTTTACGTCGCGCCCGACGAGTGGCGCGCGACGGCGCCGGAGGTGCCCGGCTCGTGGTGGCTCGCCTGGGCGGAGTGGCTGCTGTCGCGCTCCGGCGGACCGGTCGCGCCGCCGCCGATAGGACGGCCTGAGGCGGGGCTGCCACCGCTCGCTGATGCGCCGGGCGAGTACGTGCTGCAGGCGTAGGGACGGAGGCTTGACCTGGATCAGTGCGCGGGATGTGCGCCCCGCGCCTGATGGGCCCACCCGATTTTAGGGGATGTTCCCATGGCAGACATGACCAACCTACCGTCGACGCTGCGTCCGGAGACGGTGCTGGCGGGCGCGCAACGCGGGCTGGCGTGCTGGTCGAAGGCCTGCACCGAGGTGGCGCACGGGCTGATGGCCGCCAGCATGGCGCAGGCCGAGGTGGCTCGCTCGCTATATGCGGCCGAGGCAGGCGACTGGACCGCGATGGCGACCCACGCGAAACCGCATGAGGCCGGCGAGCATCTGATCTCGAACTCACGCGCGCGCTACGAAGCGGCGGTGAACGCGTATCGCAAGATCAACGACGATCTTGCGGCGCATGTCTTCAAGGCCGCCGAGACGCTGATGGGCGCGCTCACCGACGAGCCGCCGGTTCCTGGCGCAGCCGACACGAAGCTCGAGGCCGCCGACCCGAAGCGGCTCACCTAAGCCGGCCGTCTTCGGTCCGCCCTGCTTGTCGTCCCGCGCGGGATGCGGGCATGTCCCACCGCGCGCCCGCCTGACGCGACGGAGCCGGCGCGCACGCGCAGATCGGGGCCGAGTCAATGGCGTTACCGGATTGCCAGCATGAGGTGGGCGCCTTCCTGAACGCGCTTGCCGGCAGCGCGCCGATCGAGACCCACATCTCCGCCGTCTTCGTCGGGGCCGATACGGTGTGGAAGCTGAAGAAGGCGGTGCATCTGCCGTTCGTCGACTTCAGCACGCTTCAGGCGCGTCATCGCTTCCTGCGGCGCGAGCTGGAGCTGAACCGGCCGCATGCGCCGGGGATCTACCGCGACCTCGCCGCGATCGAACGCGGACCGGACGGAGGGCTGGCGATCCGGCCCGAACCTGAAAGCACCGCGCCGCTCGACTGGGTGCTGCGGATGGCGCGCATCCCCGAGGACGCCTTCCTCGACCGGATCGCCGAACGCGGCGGCCTGACGCCGGAGCTGCTGGACGCGCTCGGCGACTGCGTTGCGAACGACCATCGGGCGAGGCCGCCGATCGCGGGTGTCGACAGCGCGGCCGCGCTGCGGGGCGTCGTCGCGGAGGCGGCGGAGAGCGCGCGCTCCGTCGGTCTCGCGCCGGGCACCATCGGCCGCTGGGAGGCGGACGTCCGGCGGGCGTTGGACGAGGCGGCCGAGTGGCTGAACGGCCGCGCCGCCGCCGGCTTCGTCCGCCGCTGCCACGGCGACCTGCATCTGGGCAATCTGTGCCTGTGGCACGGCGCGCCGGTGCCGTTCGACGCGCTGGAGTTCGATGAGGCGCTGGCGACGATCGACGTCGGCTACGATCTGGCGTTCCTGGTGATGGACGTCGATTGCCGCGTCGGCCGGAGCGAAGCGAACCGGCTGTTCAATCGCTATCTCGCCCGCACCGGCGATGCGGCGGTGGTGCGCGGCATGCCGGCCTTCCTGTTGCTGCGCGCGATGGTGCGCGCCTACGTGGTCGCCGCGTCGGGCAGGCCGGAGGGTGCCGGGCGGTACCTGCGCGCGGCGTCGGCATATCTGCAACCGGAGCCGGCCGTCATGGTGGCGATCGGGGGCTTGCCGGGCACCGGCAAGTCGACCCAGGCGCGACGGCTGGCGCCGGTCGTCGGGCCCGCGCCGGGGGCGGTGATCCTGCGCAGCGACGAGATCCGCAAGCGCCGCTTCGGCGTCGCACCCGAGCAGCGTCTGCCGCAGGCCGCCTACGCGCCGGCAGCCGACGCGGCGGTGGCGGCGGAACTGGACGAACTGGCCGGCACCGTCGCCGCTGCCGGGCACGCCGTCATCGGCGACGCGACCTTTCTCGATGCCGGTCTGCGCGCGGCGGTCGCGCGTGCGGCCGAATCGGCTGGCGTGAAGTTCGTCGGCGTTTGGCTGAGGGCGCCGCTCGACGTGCTGGAGCGGCGGATCGGCGCGCGGCGCAAAGACGCCTCCGATGCGGGCGTGGACGTGCTGCGCGCGATGGCGCCCACCTCGGCGCCGCCCGCGGAGTGGGTCGTCGTCGATGCAACCGACGGTGAGGCGGCGGCTGCGCAGATCGCGCGGGCGGTGGATGCGGCGCGGCGCCGGCCGGGGTAGGCTTGAGACAAGTCAATGCCGGCGCGGACG
>DATEQV010000397.1:0-7794 GCA_035272265.1 Acidisphaera sp.
TAGTCGTGGCCCCACCCGAAAAATGCAGAAAGTCGAGCTGAAAATGCCGCTTACCAGGCTGGCTAACAAGGACGCTACTCGCCCCAGAACAGGAACAAGCCCACGTCGCCCGGCGTACCACCCGGAAAATCAAGCACGCGCACCGCAAGGTGGAACCCACGAGGTTTCAGTTGCTCGCGCCAACGAGCATAGAGCTCTGCTGCCTCACCCCGAAGGGTCTCCGGCCAATTGGTATTTGGCGGATTGTTGATTGCGCGCGCACCGTCAGTGCATAGCGTGCTTGGAAAGCGGAGTAGCAGATATTCCTTCTCGCCACGTTCGGCGGCCTGGCTCGCTTGGTGCAACAACTCCCGCCATTTGGCATCGTCGATGTGCTGATCGATCAATGCCTTGACCTGCTCGCGTCGTTGGGTAACGGCGGCCGCATTGACATCCGCCGCGTGTTGCACCTGCGCGTCTTTGTGCGCCGTCTCCAGGCCACGAAATGCGTCCGCTGATAGACCTTCGCCGGATGCCGGTGGTGATCCACGCACCAACGCCGCGGCACATTGGTCGGCCATGTAGCCCTCATTCTCTGCGATTATTGAAATACCCTATCTGACCTCGACTTTCCGCATTTTTCGGGAGGGGCTGTGGCTAGCCAGCTGCCCAGAAGATGTCTTCTGAGGCGATGAACTGGAGGGCGCGGTCGATGGTCATGACGGTGCGCCCGAATGGACCGGCGTTAGCCCAGGAC
The DNA here is from genome assembly GCA_035272265.1 of Acidisphaera sp. Taxonomy (GTDB): domain Bacteria; phylum Pseudomonadota; class Alphaproteobacteria; order Acetobacterales; family Acetobacteraceae; genus Acidisphaera. Next base: position 737 of record DATEQV010000397.1, read on the forward strand.
AGAACAGCAGATCAAGCGCGGCTCCCACCGCTCCACCAAGGCACTGGAAGCCGCGATCAGCACCTACATCGATGCGCGCAACGCCAACCCCACGCCTTTCCGTTGGACGAAGACGGCCGACGACATCCTCGCATCGATTGCACGCGTCTGCCGCAGAACCCTCGCCGCCCATCCGCAAAATGCATAGGAACTTCGGAATCGGGACGCTAGCCCGTCGACACGCCTAACCGCTCAGCGCGGCGATAAAGCGCGGCGCTCCTGCTTCGGCGTGATGTAATCGCCTCGCCTGCCGGCCAAGGTGGTGAGCAGGCGCTTTTCGAAGTCGTTGAGGTCGGGCGGTGCGCAGCGCTCGGCTGGGACTTGCGCACGCGCGCGGCTCAGTACCTCCACCGTCCGTGCACCCACACCCAGCGATAGCCGTTCCAGTGCCAATGGCCTGGTAACCAGTACCAGCGATAGGCGCCGGGCGGCCGCGGCGGGCGCGTCTCGTAGCGCGGCGGCGGCATCGGGGGACGGTGATGCGGATGCGGATGCGGCGGCCCGGGCGGATAACCGCCCGGCGGCGGCGGCCCAGGTGGTAGCCCGCCAGGAGCTGGTCCACCGGGCGCCGGCCCTCCGGAAGGTGGTCCGCCCGGGGGCGTGCCGGGCGGCTGACCTGCCGGCTGCGCGAAAACGCGACTCGCCGAGGCGGTGAGACCCAGCAGCGCAGCGAGGAACACCCGCCGCTCGGTTCTGTTCGGCTTCATGCTGTCGCTCCTGACGAGTCCGGACGCCCGATGCAGAAACTTGGGCATCGTCACGTTAACTCATTCCAGGCGATGTGTCGCCGACTCCGACTGTGTTAGCGCATCAAGCGGTCATTCGCACGCATGTCTCGTGCTTCCATACGTGGAACGCTGCAGCCCGCGCTACGCGATAGCTGGTCGCCGCCAACCGATGGCGCCGCGGGCGAAAGCTGCCATAGATGAACGAGTGAGCGAATAGGAAGTCCTGGGCTTGGCGCAGCGACTTGAACCGCTGCATCGGCCGTTCCGTGCGTCGCGACGGCCGGTGCGAGTTCTCAGCGACGTTGTTGAGGTAGCGGCTCGCCCTATGCTCGACGTTCGGCAGCGCCTCGCGCTTTGCTGCACCGTTGCGTCCAACGCCGCACCGCCAGCCGCTTCGTACAACCACGTCGAACCCGCGCGCGTCGGTCAGGCGCGCAACATAGTTGGCCACGTGCTCCGAGCGGTCGTTGAAACGCGCGCCAAAGCGCTCGCGACGGCGGCGCGGCCCGACGGGAAGCCGGTCGCGAATTCCTACTATCTGGAATGGCATATGCGTCAGCGCGTGGCGCCGATGCTGTTCGACGACACCGACAAGGAAGCCGCAGACGCGCTGCGAGCCAGCATCGTCGCGCCAGCACAGCGCTCACCAGCCGCGGTCACCAAGCAGACCACCGGCTTGACCCAAGACGGATTGCCGGTGCACAGCTTCTGCTCGCTGCTCGCTGCTCGCTGCTCGCTGCTCGCTGCTCGCTGCTCGCTGCTCGCTGCTCGCTGCTCGCTGCTCGCTGCTCGCCGACCTGGCGACCTTGGCGCGCAACACCATCACCACCGCCATCACGCCCGACTATCCGCTCACCGTGATGACCAGGCCCACGCCGATCCAAAACAAGGCTTTCCACCTTCTCGGTGTCGCAGTGTAGCCAGTAGCGCAGGCCTCTCGCGATGAGTTACGTCGACACCTCGCAGACTTTCACGTTTTCATGCCAGGAAGCTCCGTCTAGACTGTCGGAAAACACGGAGGGGAGGATGCCCGACGACCTGAGCGGACCGTCGGCCGCCGCGTCGCCGACCGGCCGTGCGGCACTGGCTGTCGCCGTCGAGATCGCCGCCGCACGCGCGGCCGCGTCCGGCCGTGACGGGGCCATGGCCAAGCAGTTCGTGACGTTGTTCTGGAGCCATGTTCCCGACAGCGAAGTGGAAAAGCGCTCCGCGGAGGCGCTCGCCGACGTGGCCATGGCGCTTTGGGAGTTCGCGACCGACCGTGTGCCGGGCCGGCCGACACTCGCCGTCGACGTCGGGTGCACGCCACCTGTGGTGCGCGTCGTCAACGACGACATGCCCTTCCTGGTCGACAGCACGATCGCCGCCCTGAACGGGCTGGGCCTGACGGTCCGGCAGCTGATCCATCCGATCGTCACGGTGCATCGCGAAGCCGCTCGGCTGGTCTCGCTCGGCGATCATCCGCTGGCGTTCAGGGAATCGATGATGCACATCGAGCTCGATCGGCTTCCGGCCGATCGTGCCGATAAGGTCGCCGGCCGGCTCGCCGAGGTGCTGTCCGATGTTCGCGCCGTCGTGCTGGACTGGCCGGAGCTGCGCGGCGCCGCGTTGCGCCTCGCTGCCGGCATTACCAGTGGTGCCGCACCGGTGCCGATGGCGGAGGCCGCGGAAGCCTCGGCGTTCCTGCAGTGGCTCGCGGACGACAATTTCGTCTTCCTCGGCCTGCGTGACTACTGCTTTGCCGAGACCGAGATCGACGTCGTCGCCGGCAGCGGGCGCGGCCTGTTGCGCGACGATAATTACCGCGTGCTCGACGGACTGCGCGAGATCGTCCGGTCGTCGCCGGAGATCCAGGCCTTCCTCCGCTCGCCGCGCCTGACGACGATCGCGAAGTCCAGCCGGCGCTCGCCGGTTCATCGGCCGGCGCTGATGGACACGATCGGCATCAAGACGTTCGACACCGACGGCCGCCCCAGCGGCATACGCCTGATCGCGGGCCTATTCACGTCCGAAAGCTACACCAGCAGCCCGCGCACGATTCCCATCCTGCGCCACAAGCTGAAGCGGTGCCTCGAATGGGCGGGATTCCAGCCGGGCAGTCACGATGCGCGCGCGCTGCAGCACATCCTGGATGCATTGCCGCGCGACGATCTGTTCCAGTCCGACGAGCGGGCGCTGTTCGATCTGGCGCTCGGTGTGCTTTACCTCCAGCACCGTCAGCGCGTGGCGCTGTTCACGCTGCAAGACCCGTTCGAGCGCGGGATCACGTGCCTGGTCTTCGTGCCCCGCGAACGCTACGGCGCGGACGTGCAGCGCCGCATGGCCGCTATTCTGGAACGCGCCTTCGACGGCAGACTGGATGCCGACGAAGTTCGGTTGGACGACAGCGCGCTCGCCCGCGTGCGTTTCCTGATCGCCACGCGTCCCGGTCAGGTTGGGCAGCCCGATCGTGCGGCGCTGGAGCAGGAACTCGTGCAGGCGTCGCGCACGTGGCGCGACCGGCTTGAGGAAGCGCTGATCGCCGCGGGCGGCGCCGCATTGCTGTCACGTTACGTCGAGGCGTTCCCTGCGGGCTACGTCGAGACCGGCAGTCCGGGCGACGCGATCGACGATATCGCCGCCGCCGAGCGGTGCCTTGCCGGCGAGAGCCTAGTGACTCGTCTGACCATGGGCGCGGAGCCCGGCACATTGCATCTGCGCACGATACGCGAAGCAGCGCCGCTTCCACTGTCCGACATCCTGCCGGTGCTGGAGGATTTCGGCTTGCGCGTGCTCGGCGAATCGCCGCACGAATTGCGCCCGCGCGACGCCGCGCAGCCGTTGTGGCTACAGATCTTCGACCTGGCCTGGGATGGGCCCGAGCTGAAGCTGGAAGGTGCCGCGCCGCGCTTTGCCGAGGCGTTCGGCGCCGCCTGGGCCGGCACGCTGGAGAGCGACGGATTCAATCGCCTTGTGCTGCGCGCCGGACTGACCGCGCGCGGCGCGACGGTTCTGCGCGCCTGCTGCAAGGTGCTGCGCCAGGCCGGCAGCGGCTTCAGCCAAGCTTACATGGAGGACACCGCCGCCGCGCATCCGGGGATCGCGCGCAACCTGGTCGAGCTGTTTGCCGTCAGCTTCGATCCCGCCTTCGCGGGCGACCGCGAGGCCGCGCGCGATCGTCTGCGCGAGGACATCCTGGCAGACTTCGATGCCGTCTCCGTGCTCGACGAGGACCGCATCCTCCACTCGTTCCTCGATCTGATCTGGTCGGCGCTGCGCACCAATCACTACCGCGCGGGTCGTTCCAACCTCGCCATCAAGTTCGCCAGCCGCGAGCTGGATCTCATTCCGAAGCCCAAACCCTGGGTGGAAGTCTACGTCTATTCGCCGCGTGCCGAAGGCTGCCACTTGCGCGGCGGCCGGGTGGCGCGCGGCGGCATTCGCTGGTCCGACCGGAAGGAGGATTTCCGCACCGAGATCCTGGGTCTGATGAAGGCCCAGATGGTCAAGAATGCGGTCATCGTGCCGGTCGGCTCCAAGGGCGGGTTCGTGGTGAAGCGTCCGCCGGCCTCGCGCGACGCGCTGATGCAGGAGGTCGTGGCGTGCTACCGCACGCTGATCTCCGGCCTGCTCGACCTGACCGACAGTGTGCGCGGCAACACGGTCGTGCCGCCGCCGGACGTGGTGCGGCGCGACGGCGACGATCCCTATCTGGTCGTCGCGGCCGACAAGGGCACCGCGACCTTCTCCGACATCGCCAATGGCATTGCCGCCGAGTACGGCTTCTGGCTCGGCGACGCCTTCGCCAGCGGCGGCTCGGTCGGCTACGACCACAAGGTCATGGGCATTACGGCCCGCGGCGCCTGGGAAGCGGTTAAGCGCCACTTCCGCGAGATCGGCCGCGATATCCAGACCCAGCCGTTCACCTGCGTCGGCGTGGGCGACATGTCGGGCGACGTGTTCGGCAACGGCATGCTGCTCTCACGGCAGACGCGGCTGCTCGCGGCGTTCAATCACCAGCACATCTTCATCGATCCGAACCCCGAGGCCGCCGCCAGCTTCGGCGAGCGCCAGCGGATGTTCGCGCTGCCGCGCTCGACGTGGGCGGACTACGACCGCGACCTGATCTCCGCTGGCGGCGGCGTGTGGGAGCGCGCGGCGAAGTCGATTCCGATCTCGCCGGAAGCGCGGGCGGCGCTCGACATCCAAGCGGAGCACCTGCCGCCTGCGCAGCTGATCCAGACCCTGTTGCGCGCCCCGGTTGATCTTCTGTGGTTCGGCGGCATCGGCACGTATGTGAAGGCCGCCACCGAGACCAACGCGGACGCCGGCGATCGTGCTAACGACGCGCTGCGCGTCGATGCGACGACGCTGCAGGCGAAGGTGGTGGGCGAGGGGGCCAATCTCGCCCTAACGCAGCGCGGGCGCATCGAATACGCACTCGCGGGCGGCCGGCTGAACACCGATGCCATCGACAACTCGGCGGGAGTCAGCACCTCGGACCACGAGGTGAACATCAAGATCGCGGTGAATGCGTTCGTCGCCTCGGGGGTGCTGCCAGCCGACCAGCGTGCCGCTTTCCTCGGCGCCATGACCGATGAGGTCGCCGAACTGGTCTTGCGCGACAACGTGCTGCAGCCGCTCGCTTTGTCGCTGGACGAGGCCGATGCGCCGGCGCTGCTCGACCGGCACGTCCGTCTGATGCGCGCGCTGGAGCGGGCCGGCCGGCTTGACCGCCGCATCGAGTTCCTCCCGGACGAGGAGGCGCTGGCCGAACGCGCGGCCGCGCGACGGGGACTGACGCGGCCTGAGCTTGCGGTATTGCTCGCCACCGCGAAGATGGAGCTGGACCCCGAGCTGGTCGCGTCCGACGTGCCGGATGCGCCGGAGATGGAGCAGCGGCTCGTCGCCTATTTCCCGCCGCACATGCGCACGGTCTCGCCGCGCGACCTTGCAGCACACCGGCTACGGCGCGAGATCGTTGCGACCTCCATCGCCAACGAGGTGGTCAACCGCATGGGGCCGGGCTTCGTGGTCGATTTGGCGGCAGCGAGCGGCCGACCGTCGGTGGATGCGGCGCGTGCCTTTCTCGTCGTGCGCGACGCACTTGATCTGGTATCGATCTGGGATGCGGCGGAGGCGGCGGACGATGCCGCGCGCGCTCCGGTGATGATCCGTCTGCTGCTCGCGGTACGGACGCTGGCCGAGCGTGCGATGCGCCGCTTGCTGCAGCCCGGCGCGCCCGACGTCGCGCGCCTGCGCGAGGGCGTTGCGGTGCTGTCCGCCGGGCTCGATCGCGGCGACCTGCTGCCGCTGGAGGCCGCGCGTGCGCTCGCCGTACGCGTCGAGGCGTGGCGCGCCGACGGCGTGCCGGATGCATTGGCGCAGCGGGTCGCCCGGCTGGATACTCTCGCCGCCGCGGTCGATATCGCACGCGTCGGGAATGACGCTGCCGGCGCGCGCGCCTTCCTGGGGGCGGGCGAGACGTTGGGCCTGGACATGCTGCGCGCGCGGGCGGCGTCTGTGCCGGCAGCCACTCGTTGGCAGCGGGGAGCGCTGGAAACGGAAGTGGAGGAGTTGCTCGACCTGCAATGCGCGGTCGCCACCCGCGTCACCCAGGCAGCGTCCGACCTTGGCACGTGGATGGCCGGGCGCGCCGATGCCTGGGCGCGTCTGCAGGAAACGCTGACTCAGGTGCGCGCGGCGCCGAGGCCGGACTTGGCAATGCTCGTGGTTGCGTCGCGGCAGGTGCGTGCGCTGCTCGCCTAGCGCATGAGCGGCGCCGGCGGAATCGCCGGAGCCGTGAATCATGCGCTGAGTCGAGGTCAGCTGAAGCATGATCGGGTCGGTCGGACCCGACTTTGACAGCACCTGGATACGGTGGGTCGATTTTCGCCGGCGGAACAAGGACGAACGCGCAGGCCGTCGAAGGGCCGTGTATCTAGGCGCTCAGGCCAGGTGGAGGATCGGCGGGGGTGTATGAATTGCAGGGATTTCAGACGCTTGAGTGCGTCTGGAGCGGACTACCGGCTTCCCGGCCGTTTCAGAACTCGGACCGGCAGCTCGCCATGTAGGACGTAGTGGTAGAAACCGGCACAGACGGCGATAAACGCAAGCAACCCGAGCCACCCCGCCGTTGCGGCAAAGCCGGGGCCGACCAGGGCAAGCGGCATCTGGCTACCGGTCGCGCCGATGATCGCAGCCATCAGTACACCGATCAGGCTCTCGCCGACGATAAGGCCCGAGGCGATCAGTACGCCCCGCCGACGCGGACGCGCGCGAAGGTCTCGAAATCCGCCGCGTTGGCCGCGG